>CAZPAG010000036.1:0-1702 GCA_964584545.1 uncultured Candidatus Saccharibacteria bacterium | reverse complement strand
GAATGAAGGTATTTTGAATATCAGAAAGAAGGGAAGCGATATTTTTAGAGAGGGGCCTCATATGCTGCCAGCAGTTTCCTTAATGATCGCAGAGGGAGTTCTTAAGTCAGTCAAGGATTTAAAAAAGCCTTTTGTGACTATAGTAAATTCTTATACCAACCAGATTCCCGGCCACGCCCATCTTGATAAATTAGGAGATATTTTAAAAAAAGAGTTGAAAAAGGAAGGAATGAATGTATGGTACGCGAATATTGGTGCCGCGGTCGGCGACGGTATTGCCATGGGTCATTTTGGAATGAAATATTCTTTACCTTCTAGAGAGCTTATTGCCGATCAAATTGAAACTATTATCGGAGCGCACCCTTGCGATGCTTGGATCGGGTTGGGCAATTGCGATAAGATTGTTCCGGCGATGTATAATGCCATGGTAAGGATTAATATTCCCGCTATTTATGTAAGCGGCGGGCCGATGCTGAGCGGATCGAACAATACCGACTTAATCTCCGTATTTGAAGCGGTAGGAAAATATAGCGCGGGCAAGATGAGTAAAGAGCAATTAGAAAAACTAACAGAAGGCGCCTGCCCCGGCTATGGAAGTTGCGCCGGTATGTTTACGGCAAATTCAATGAATTGTTTAGGAGAGGCGTTAGGCTTTGCTTTACCGGGAAACGGTACAATCCCAGCTACTTACAGATTAAAAGACAAAAAAAGACAATTCCAATTAAATCCCGAAAGGATAAAGCTTGTAAAAAAGGCCGCCAGGAAAATCGTCTTTCTCATGAGACGCAAAATCAGACCTTTGGATATTTTGACCAAAGCGTCTATTGACAATGCTTTCATCTTAGATATGGCCATGGGCGGTTCGACTAATACTGTTTTGCACCTTTTAGCCTTGGCCCATGAAGCAGGCATCAAATATAACCTTAAATTCCTTAATGAATTGGCCAAGACTACTCCCAACGTTGTTAAAGTTTCTCCATCTCGACCAGAAATTCATATGGAAGACGTTCACAGTGTTGGGGGAGTAGGCGCTATTTTACGGTCTGTTTATGATGGTAAAGGTTCCAAAATAAACCTTAAAACCAAAACTGTTTATGGAACATTAGGAAGTTATGTTTTAAGATCACCCAAACCTGATGGAAAAGTAATCCGCTTTAAAGATAATGCTTTTTCTTCTGAGGGAGGATTAGCCGTCCTTTTTGGAAATATCGCAAGATATGGAGCTGTTATAAAGACAAGCGGAGTGGATAAGGATATGTTTAAGTTCAGGGGGAAAGCCCTGGTTTATAATTCTCAGGAAGAGGCATTGGGCGCTATTTTAAAAAACAAAGTTAAAGATGGCGATGTGGTTGTAATTCGGTATGAAGGTCCAAAAGGCGGCCCCGGAATGCAAGAGATGCTTTCGCCGACAGCGGCGATAAAAGGGGCGAACATAAAAGCAGCTTTGGTCACAGACGGACGTTTTTCGGGAGGAACCAGGGGGCTATGTATTGGGCATATATCACCGGAGGCCGCAAGCGGCGGAGAAATAGGGTTGCTTGAGAACGGTGATTTAATTGAAATAGATGTCAATAAAAAGAAAATAAATGTTAAAGTTCCAGAAGAAGAGTTAAGGGCAAGAAAAAAGAAAACGAATCGCTTTAAATCAAAGGTGACAGGTGGCTGGTTGGCAAGATATATGAGTTTTGTTGAAAGCGCTGAT
>CAZPAG010000035.1:0-1771 GCA_964584545.1 uncultured Candidatus Saccharibacteria bacterium | reverse complement strand
ATCCATAAGGATTAATTCTGGCAAAAGAAGCCAAGTGTCCCACCAAACCAACGTTTGGTCCTTCTGGTGTTTCAATAGGACAAATTCTTCCATAGTGAGATGGTTGTACGTCTCTAACTTCAAATCCAGCTCTTTCTCTAGTTAATCCGCCTGGTCCTGTTGTTGTTAATCTTCTCTTGTGCTCTAATTCTGCTAATGGATTTTCGTTATCCATAAACTGCGAAAACTGAGAAGAAGTATAAAATTCTTTTACAACAGCCATTAGCGGCCTTGGGTTTATTAATTGGATTGGAGTTATGGTGTCTGCCTCCAAGGTAGACATTTTGTCTTTGATAATTCTTTCCATTCTCATCAGGCCAACCCTCATTCTGTTTTGCAAAAGCTCAGACAATGTTCTCACCCTTCTGTTGCCCAAATGGTCAACCTGGTCAGCTTTTGCCAAAGGATCGTTATTCAGCCTAATAACTTCTTTTACAACCTCAACTATATCTTCTATCTTTAATATCCTATCTTCTTTGGTTATTTCCTTGTTTAAATCTTTTGGAGCTAAGTTGGGCAATCTTAACCACGTTTTCCACCTTCCAACTTTTGACAAGTCATACCTGTCAAAATTAAAAAACATATTAAAAATCAAATCCTGGGCTGTATCCGGGGTTACCAAATCTCCGGGCCTTAACCTTCTATATACTTCCACCAACGCCTCTTTCTGGTCTTTGCAGGTATCTCTTTTTAAAGTTTCTTTTATATATCTTATTTCTCCTGTATCTGTATCTTTAAACGCTTTTTCAACTTTATCAACGCCGTCTAGGCCCAAAGCCATAAGCAAGGTGGTGGCAGGAACTTTTCTTTTTCTGTTTATCTTTACTCCAATAAATCCCGACTCTTCTGTTTCAAACTCAAGCCATGCTCCTCTGTTCGGAATTATTTTTGAACCAAAATAATTTTTAGCTCTGTGGGTCCTCATTGTAAAAAAAGCTCCCGGAGAACGGATAAGCTGGGAAACAACAACCCTTTCAACTCCGTTTACAACAAAAGTGCCCCTTTCTGTCATTAAAGGAAAATCTGCCATAAAGACCTCCTGCTCTTTTACTTCTTTTGTCTTTAGGTTTACGAGTTTAATTTTTACTCTTAAAGAGGCCTCAAGAGAATCGTTGTTTTTTTTGGCATCAAGCCCGCTCTTGTAGTTTGGCTTTGCAAGCTTGTAGTCGCCAAACCAGAGCTCAAATTCTTTTCCGGTATAATCTTTAATCGGAGAAATTTCCTCAAAAAGTTCTTTTACTCTCACATCCCAAAAATCTTCCCAGGTTTCCTTTTGCATTGTCAAAAGGTGGGGAGTTGAAAATTGGAGTTTAGATTTTGAAAAGTTCTTAACTTTGCTTATAATTTCCGCCATTTATAAGTATGCAGTAGAGAGAGTTCGACTCTACCATTTTAAAAATATTAATATATCGCGATACCAATATACTAATTTACATACCAATGATACTAATAAATATCATTCGTATAATTGGTATGCTATTCGCGAATTAGTATCGCGTTAAAAAACAAAAAATTTCGGTGTTGAAGCGCAACCGAAAATAAAGTGATTATTTTGTCCTTAGAGTAAGGTTAGTGTGGCCACTGCTTATTACGACTTGTTGAGTCTTCACCCTAAGATGGGTGAAGACTTGATCAGACAAGTCTATGTAAATACAGTATATTCCTTTATGAAAACGGTGTCAATACCTTTATGATTAAACTGCTTTTACAACTTTCGGATCAGCTCCGTATT
>CAZPAG010000034.1:0-1846 GCA_964584545.1 uncultured Candidatus Saccharibacteria bacterium | reverse complement strand
CAAACTTTATAATAACTATCCAAGAAAATAATTACATCACCAGAAAAAAGAAAACCAAAGTAGATATTTTAAAAATTTTAGGTCTGACCCCGTAACGACTGATCCTGAGTCCCGCCAAGGCGGGACGAAGGAAAGATAGCGGTGAAAAATCCGCTATAATACGCCGACACCCTAATCCCGCTAAAAGGAAGGGGTGAAGATATAGTCTATGCACGTGGTGACACGTGGTTTAAACATGACGAGAGGACCGGAACGAACTGACCTCTGGTGTACCAGTTGTTCTGCCAAGAGCATCGCTGGGTAGCTAAGTCGGGAATAGATAAGCGCTGAAAGCATATAAGCGCGAAACTAACTCCAAGATGATAACTCATAGATTCCCCGCAGACTACGGGGTTGATAGGCTCTAGGTGTAAGGGTAGCAATACCTTTAGCCGGGGAGTACTAATAAATCATTTCGATCTACTGCTCAATGGCTTTCTCTAAGAGGAAGTTATCGAGCAGTAGGTCTGATATCCTTCGATATACTCAGAATTTGAGTATTCACACGTAAGTTTCTTAATAGATGCTTTCTAAAATTATTTTGTATACAATAAGTTCGAGGACTTCGTAAGACGGCCATATCGGAGGTGCTCCACCTGATCCCATTTCGAACTCAGAAGTGAAATCCTCCAGAGCTGATGGTAGTGCTTCAGCGCGAGAGTAAGTCGCCGTCTTACAAAGTTCTTGAACTTAAACAAAAAATCGTCCATTCGATAAACTCAGGACGATTTTTTGTTGCCTAAACTATTGCCTGTTTGCGTCGGCCGGCGACATATAAATTGACAATATAAAGTACGGTGATAATATGCAAGATAGCGTTCTTTTAAAATAAATTTTGATCCCAGCTTTTAGGGCGTTAAAAATGTTTTGAAAGTTGGGACCAAAACTGCCTTTGCTTTTCGCAGAAAGCGCGAACCCATGAAAGGAGCCTCGCATGGCTGGATTGGTTGGCTTTCCTGTGGCTGAGTCGTTTCACAAAGCACTAGTGGAGATGATCGGAGGCACGGGTCAGACAGAGCGTGAGGTTGATAACCTTGCGAGACTCATCGCCGAGATTGAGATTCGCGATGGCCACAAGGAAATCATCAGCGCCATCGAAAAGAAGCGGCGGGAATCGGGTGCCGGCCACGATGCCATATGGCAAAAGATGGTCGAGGCTGTGCGCGCCAAGGAGCGGGCCGCTGAAGCAGGTGCCTTTGAAGCCCAGGTTGAAGCGGAGGTGGCTGATGATGGTCTTGGACGGTTCATAGATCATACGGTCGAACTGCTCAGTCAACTGCCTCCGGAACTCGATGAGTTGCGGACGCAATTGGGAAGCAGGCTCGCGTTGCTGCGGGCGCGTCTCGTTCAACCCTGAGTCGCTCTGCGGACGATGATTCCCTGGGAAGAGGCTGAAGCTCTTCCCAGGGAATCTTTTCTTGCAAAAATTTGACTGAGCGGTTTTTACAAGGTAAAATGACGTATTCAACCAGTCAAATAATTTTACTAAAAGCAAAATTAAAATCTCCGGGATTTTATTTGACCGGGTAAAAATCCATGGCTAGCTTGAAAAATTTTTATATAAATAAAAGGAACACCGGCTTGCTTAAAATTCTGGGAGGAGCAGTTATTTTTTTGATTTTATTGTTTGTTCTCAATTCTTTTGTTTTACCGATTAAAAATTTAGTTTACATAATATCTTCTCCGATTCAAAAAGTTTTTTGGCAAACTGGCGAATCATCCTCGCTATTTTTTAGCTCCTTTTTAAAGGATGGGTTTTTGATAAAAGAAAACGAAGATTTAAGAACTGAAAATCAAAAACTTTTAT
>CAZPAG010000033.1:0-2012 GCA_964584545.1 uncultured Candidatus Saccharibacteria bacterium | reverse complement strand
TTTCAATAATTTCTGTTCTAGCGTTGACGTTTTTCTTAATGTTTTTAAATAATAAATTATTGGATCCTATCTCCATAAATATATTTGCTCCAATCGCAACAGCTATTGGTATTTTGATTTTTCAGCCGGTTTTCCGGTTTTTCGAACAGATTGCTTCAAAATACTTTTACTATACTTTTTATTCATATCAGAAAGTTTTAACAGACTTAGGTAGGAGATTAACCCAATTTTTAGATTTAGACCGCCTTTCTTCTCTGATTGTTAATACTTTAACGAGCACAATGAAGCTAGACAGGACGGTGATTTTGTTAAGAGAATCTGGAAATGGGGATTACCGAATACAAAAGAATATCGGTTTTAGGGAAGAAAACGGGATATCTTTAGTTGAAGATAATTTTTTAACCGCTTGGCTGGAGAAAAATCAGACGCCCCTGGTCTATGAAGAATTATCTTTAATCGTCAGGGACACTTTAAAAGAAGAAGAAAAAGAGAGATTAGTGAAGATAAAAGAAAATATGAAGAAAATCGAAGCTGCTCTCTGTCTGCCTCTTTTCATTGAAAATAAAATTAGCGGAATGATTGTTTTGGGGAACAAAATTTCTGGCGACCCCTATTCTCAACAGGATATAGCGCTTTTGAACACTCTTGCTAATCAATCTTCAGTCGCCCTTCAGAACGCCAAGCTATATGATCAGGTTCATGACCTGTCCGAGAATCTCCAGGAAAAAGTAGATACTCAAACCAAAGAATTAAAAAATGCTTACGAAGAATTAAAGGTTTTAGACAGGGCAAAATCAGAATTTATCTCTTTAGCCTCTCATCAATTGAGAACTCCATTAACGGCTATCAGAGGGTATGTTTCAATGATTTTGGAAGGAAGTTATGGCAAGCTATCTAAATCGGCTTCAAAACCCTTGAGTAATGTTTTAGGGTCAGCTGAAAGATTGATAAGGATAGTGAACGATTTATTGAATATTTCAAAGATTGAGCTGGGCAAGATGGAATTGAATAAATCTCCAGCCAGATTAGATGAGCTAATCACTACTTGCTACGAAGAAATGAAGCCTACCGCAGAAAAGAAAGGGCTTGAGATTGTTTGGCATAAACCCAAGTCTCGTCTGCCCGAAATTGAAATTGACAAACTGAAGATAGGCCAGGTTATTTCCAATCTCATAGATAACGCTATTAAATATACTCAGAAGGGGAAGATTGAAATTAAGGCCGAAAAGACAGATTCTATTATCCTTATCTCCGTAAAGGATACCGGAGAAGGTCTTACGAAAGACGAGTTAAGAATGGTTTTTGAAGGGTTTACCCGGGGAGCAGCAGGCATTGCTTATTGGATAGAAGGAGCGGGGTTGGGCCTCTATATCGCCAAAAAATATATAGACCTCCACAACGGCAAGATCTGGGTAGGGTCAGAAGGAAAGGGAAAGGGATCTGCCTTTTATGTAGAATTGGCAATTAAATAATTTCCGCTCTCGGCGGAGTTCCTATAAATTTTTAACGAAAATTTTAAAAATATGTATAAAATATTAATCATTGAAGACGAAAAATTATTGTCTGAGATGTATGAAGATAAATTCTCTCAGTCGGGCTTTTCGGTGATGGTGGCCAACAGCTCCGAAAAAGGGCTTGAATTATTAAAAAAAGATAAACCTGACCTGATTTTGCTCGATATTCTATTGCCTCAAGAAAACGGTATACAATTTTTAAAAAGAGTAAAAGATGTTTCTGGGATATCGAAGATCCCAGTTGTCGTCTTCTCAAACTACGACGACCCGGAAACAAAGAAAAAAGCTTCTGACTTTGGGGCGAGCGACTATTTAATTAAAACAAACTTCACTCCGTCAGAGATTGTTGGAAAAATTAAGGACTTTTTAGATAAAATTAACAGCCCACTCCCTTAATATGCTTGTCGAGGTCGATCCTCAACGTGCTGATCAACGCGCTATTTGGAGCTTGACAAGGTTTCTTAACGGCCTATAATCAAGTATTGGTAAGATGTTTAA
>CAZPAG010000032.1:0-2132 GCA_964584545.1 uncultured Candidatus Saccharibacteria bacterium | reverse complement strand
ACTAAAGATAAATATTTTTCAATTTCTTTGTTTGTTGGTAAAATATTTTTTAATGCAAAAAAATCTTGTACTGTCAATGGTAAATCTTTAGCTCTTAGTTGATTTAATCCTTGGGGTAAATATCCGATTTTTAGTTTCTGACTCCACTTAATAACCCCTTTATACGGCAAAAATCCTAAAAGAGCTTTCAATAATACGCTTTTCCCGGCCCCATTCGGTCCCAAAATAGTTAAAATTTCCCCCTGCTCAACCTTAAAAGACAGGTTTTCTAAAATCTTTTCTCCATCCAAATCAACATTTAAATTTTCGACTTCTAAAATATTATTCATAAAAGCATTATTTAATTCTACCAAAAAACCACCAAAAATAGAAGGTTGTTTTATGGTCTTATCACCTCCTCAAATTTTAGTCCGATATTTAATACACTGACACTATTTAATCCCTCGTTCATCACATACACAATGTCTTCTTTCTTGGCCCAAGCCGCATCCCCTTCCGGAATTCTGACTCTAATTTTTAAACTGCCGTCATTGTTGATATTTATTTCCTCAACCCATTTAAAGATAATATATTTTTTAAGCTCAAACGATGGGTTTTCAATTTTCTGCTGATAAAGTTTACAGGTTTTTTCTATTTCCGCTTCCAATGCTTCGCTATTTTTAATTTCTTTAATATCCCTTTCCAATTCTAAAATTTGTTTGTCTATCATTTTTTCTTTCTCTTCAATTTCCTTAAGTTTTAAATCCAGGTCTTCTTTGGCCGAGGCAGACATTGCTTTGTTGATTTCAGAATACAGTTCAAATAATTTTCCTCTTTTGATTTTTAGATTATTCTTTTCAACCAGTAAATTATCGCGCGAGTTTTTGTTTAATGATTTATCTTCTTCCCTTTTCTTTTTTAAATCCTTTACTGCGGATTTAACTTTTTCAAAGTCATTGATCATACTGCTTACATATGCCCAGACCGCGTTATCCAATTTATTCCCTCCCATTGTCCTCGATCTGCAAGCTGGCATATTAAGGTTTGAGTTTAGCGCTTGAGGGCATCGGTAGAATAAGTAATTTCCGGCTTGGCATCGACCGCCGTAGCTTCTGCCGCAACTAACGCACTTTATCAGTCCCTGGCATAAGAATTGGTATTTAGACATTTCAAGCCTGTGCTTGGCTCTTTTCTGTAAAATATCCTGGGCTTTATAAAATGTTTCCTTGTCTATAATCGTCGGAACGCTGACCTTTTTCCATTCTGATTTTGGATTTGTTTTTCTTCCCGTATACCTATATTTCCTTATCTTGTGCAAATGGAACCTTGCTATGCACGGCGAGGACTTTCCGAAATAATGGTTGCCAATATACGATTCCCTTTTCAATATTTTACTTACAGAAGACACTTGCATAAACCCGGGCTCCAATCTGCCTTTGCCCCTGCCCTTAATTCCCTCTTTGATTAATTGTTTGGCTGTAAGAAGTATGCTTTCGTATTTTATATATAAATTAAATATTTTTCTGACGATTATGGCTTCCTGTTCGTTGATTTCAAAAGAGGCATCCGTTCCGGTTTCCTTGTTTCTTTTTATGTGGCGGTATCCGTATGGCGGATAACATCCAATAAGTTTTCCTTCCGCCAGTCGCCTATCTCGGCCAGATATAAATCGCCTCTTTATTCTGGCTCTTTCCATCTCATCTATCGCTCCCTCGATAACACCCATAAATTTTCCCATATCAGAATCCTCCCGTTCCTTGCCCATTATTTCTACTGCTATGTCAAGCTCCTTAAATTCGTCCCTTAAAATTAACGACAATTTTAAATCTCTTGCCAGCCTGTCGCTTGCCCAAAGTGCAATTACGTCAAACATTTTTTTCTGGGCATCTTTTCTTAATTCAGTAAGCCCAACTCTGTCTGGGTCCGCACCTGAACCCGGATTATCTTCATATATTTTAATAACATCAGCTTCGTTATAAACCTTGAACAAATCTCTCTTTTGATTATCAATCGTTTCTGATTTTTCTTGATTGTCCGTGCTCACCCGGCAGTAAAATACTACTCTTCTCATGTTATGTTTTTGTTAAAACATTTTCTTTTTGCCACCTCATAAGGTAGCCCGACTTTTTTCTGCGAATTGTATCTTTGGCTCC
>CAZPAG010000031.1:0-2299 GCA_964584545.1 uncultured Candidatus Saccharibacteria bacterium | reverse complement strand
TGGAGAGGTACATGAAGGAGATACTGTTATGGACTGGATGGTGCAGGAAAGAGAGCGTGGCATTACTATTACGTCGGCAGCTACAACAATGTTTTGGAGAGACTATCAGATAAACCTTATTGATACGCCAGGCCATATCGATTTTACGGCTGAAGTACAGAGATCATTAAGAGTTTTAGATGGAGCAGTTGTTGTTTTCGACGGAGTTGCCGGAGTTGAACCGCAGTCAGAAACAGTTTGGAGACAGGCTGATAAATACGTGGTGCCCCGAGTTTGTTTCATAAATAAATTAGACAGGATGGGAGCTTCATTTGAAAAAAGCTTCCAGTCAATTCTGAATAAATTAACCCCCAATGCTGTTGCGGTCACTATACCGATGGGGGTTGAGGAAAAGTTAGTCGGCGTAGTTGATTTAATAAAAATGAAAGCCCTCTACTTTGAAGGGGAAAAGGGAACTCAGGTTATCGAAAAGGATATTCCTGAAGAATGGAAAGAAGAGGCCGAAGCTTGGCACAAAAAGATGCTCGAAAAAATTGCCGGAGAGGACAATATTTTGACAGAAAAGTTTTTAGAAGGAAAAGAAATCTCAATTACGGAACTGAAAGAAGCGTTAAGAAAAGCAGTTTTAGCTTATAAATTAGTTCCTGTATTTTGTGGGTCTGCCTTGAAAAATAAAGGAGTCCAGCCTATTTTAGATGCAATTGTTGATTATTTACCATCTCCTTTAGAAGTGCCTCCGCAAGAAGGAATAGATTCTAAAACAGGAGCTAAAATTGAAAAAAAGGCAACAGACGATGAGCCATTTGCAGCTTTAGTTTTTAAAGTAGCAACAGACCCATTTGTTGGAACTTTAACCTATTTTAGAATTTATTCAGGGGTTTTGAATAAAGGTTCGTACGTTTTGAATGCGAATACAGGAGAGCAGGAAAGGATCAGTCGTATTATAAGAATGCACGCCGACTCAAGACAGGAATTAGATGTTTTATATTCAGGAGAAATCGGAGCAACGGTTGGATTAAAGGCAACCAGCACGGGGAATACTTTGTGCGACAAGGATCACCCTGTTATTTTAGAAAAAATTATATTTCCAGAACCAGTTATTGGGATTAGGGTTGAACCGAAAACAAAAGTTGACCAGGAGAAACTTATCATGTCTATTAGAAAACTTACTGAAGAAGACCCAACTTTCAGAATTAAGGAAGATTTGGAAACCGGAGAAACAATTATTTCTGGAATGGGAGAACTGCATTTGGATATTATCGCAGATAGATTGAGAAGAGAGTTTCACGTGGAAGCAAATTACGGCAGGCCACAGGTTGCTTATAAGGAAACAATCACAGGAGAAGCCGAAGGTGAAGAAAAATATGTCAGGCAGTCTGGAGGAAAAGGACAATATGGGCACGTTTTACTTAGAGTTAAGCCAAAAGAAAGAAGTTCTGGATTTGAATTTGTCGACGAAATTAAAGGAGGAGCAATCCCAAAAGAATTTATTGCTCCAGTTGAAAGAGGCGTTAAAGAAGCAATGGATAAAGGAATTGTTGCCGGATATCCAATGGTTGACGTTGAGGTCACTCTTTTTGACGGAAGTTATCACGATGTTGACTCTTCAGAGTTCGCTTTTAAAATTGCAGGATCTATGGCTTTTCAACAAGCAGCTAAAAAGGCAAAGCCAGTTATTCTAGAGCCAGTCATGAAGATGGAAGTCGTTACTCCAGAAGCCTTCTTCGGACAAGTTATCTCTGATTTAAGCTCGAGAAGAGGCAAAATTGAAGAAACTTCAGAAAGAGTTGGTATGAAGGTTATAGATGCGTCTGTCCCGTTATCAGAAACATTTGGATATGCTACATCTATACGTTCGTTAACAGAAGGCAGGGCATCGTTTACTATGGAGTTTGATAGATATGAACAAGTACCAGGTAATATTGCTCAGGAGATTATTGACGGCAAGAGAAAATAATAATATAATTAACTTGACTATTCGTCAAAAATTTAATAACATAATAGATATATTTTAAATATCCAATATCTAGCATTCAATATCTATTTTTAGGTTTTGTTTGCTGGTCGTTGGCATTTAATAAAAAAAATGGCAGCAGAAAAATTTGAAAGGACAAAACCTCACGTAAACATTGGTACCATTGGCCACGTTGACCATGGAAAAACCACATTGTCAGCCGCAATTATGAAAATTTCAAAATTGCGCGGTTTTAGGGCTTCTGACAAGAACGTCGACCAGATTGATGCGTCTCCTGAGGAAAAAGCAAGAGGAGTGACGATTTCCATTACTCACTTGGAATTT
>CAZPAG010000030.1:0-2359 GCA_964584545.1 uncultured Candidatus Saccharibacteria bacterium | reverse complement strand
GCGCTGATTTAGGAAATAATAAGACTGAAGAGTATTGTAAACAGGAAAAAATCCCTATATTAATGAAAATACCATTTAAAAAAGAAATAGCCATGGCTTATTCAAAGGGAGAACCCATGGTTCAAACGTTCCCGGAATATAAAAAAGACTTTATTCAGTTGTATAAACAAATTGTCACCAATGTCTCTGATAAAAGAGCGGAGGAACATAAAGATGGCAAATAGTCGAGTCGCAAATGAAGGTATATTAAATATTCGAAAAAAAGGAAGCAATATCTTTAGGGAAGGGCCGCATATGCTGCCCGGGGTTTCCCTGATGATGGCGGAAGGTGTGCTTAAGTCTATAAAGGATTTAAAAAAACCATTTGTAACCATAATAAATTCATATACTAACCAAATTCCAGGGCATGCGCATCTTGATATTTTGGGAGGTATTCTAAGGAAAGAACTTCAGAAACTCGGGGTAAATGTCTGGTACGCAAATATCGGAGGCGCTGTCGGAGATGGTATTGCCATGGGGCATTTTGGGATGAAGTATTCTTTACCTTCACGGGAGCTCATTAGCGATCAAATTGAAACTATTATTGGCGCTCATCCTTGCGATGCTTGGATTGGTCTGGGTAATTGCGATAAGATTGTTCCCGCAATGTATAACGCTATGGTAAGGATTAATATTCCTGCTATTTACGTAAGTGGTGGGCCGATGCTAAGTGGTTTGAATAATACCGACCTTATCTCGGTTTTTGAAGGAGTAGGAAAATACAGCGTTGGCAAGATGAGCAAAGAAAAATTAGAGAGTCTGGCGGAGAGCGCTTGCCCCGGCTACGGAAGCTGCGCCGGTATGTTTACCGCAAACTCAATGAATTGCTTAGGCGAAGCCTTAGGTTTTTCTTTGCCGGGCAATGGGACAATTCCTGCTACTATCAGAATAAAAGGACAAACCAGGCAGTTCCAAATAAATCCTGAAAGAATAAAGATTATAAATGATGCCGCGAAAAGAATAGTTTATCTTTGGAAAAACAAAATTTGCCCCTTAGATATTTTAACCAAGGCGTCTTTAGATAACGCATTTATTTTGGATATGGCTATGGGCGGCTCTACAAACACCGTGTTGCACCTTTTGGCTCTAGCGCATGAAGCGGGCATTCAATATGACCTCAAACGTCTTAATGAATTATCTCGCGCTACTCCTAATGTGACGAAGGTTTCACCCTCTCGCCCGGAGATTCATATGGAGGATCTTCATCGGGTAGGAGGAATGGGGTCAATTTTGAGGGCTGTTTATTACGGAGGGCATTCAAAGCTAAATCTCAAAGCCAAGACTGTCTACGGTACTTTGGGTACCTATGTTCTAAAATCACCTAAGCCGGATGGAGATGTGATCCGCGCCGCGGGTAAGGCTTTTTCGAGTTCAGGCGGGTTAGTTGTTCTTTTCGGGAATATAGCAAGGCGCGGAGCTGTCTTAAAGACAAGCGGTGTGGATAAAGATATGCTTAGGTTCACAGGGAAAGCCAAAGTTTATGATTCTCAGGAAGATGCTTTAGAGGCGATTTTAAAGAATAAAGTCAAAGACGGCGATGTAGTTGTAATCAGGTATGAAGGCCCTAAGGGCGGGCCCGGTATGCAAGAGATGCTTTCTCCGACTGCGGCAATAAAAGGCGCGGGAATAAGAGCGGCCTTAATCACAGATGGACGTTTTTCTGGAGGGACGAGAGGCCTTTGTATCGGTCACATATCTCCTGAAGCAGCCAGCGGTGGAGAGATAGGTTTGCTTAAAACCGGCGATATCATAGAAATAGATGTAGACAAGAGAAAAATAGATGTAAAACTCTCCCAAAAAGAATTAGCGGCGAGAAGGAAAAAACATGTTCCTTTTAAATCAAAAGTGGCAGGCGGATGGCTGGCGAGGTATATGAGTTTTGTGGAAAGCGCAGACAAGGGCGCGATTTTATCAATGGGAAATATGCGCGGTAAAAAGGAAAATTTGAAATGAAAATGCCTAAAAAAGTAAAAGATATTTTTAACAATGAGCCGGTTCATCAGCTTGCTACATCGTCAAAAAACGGCGTTCCTAATATTTCAAACGCGGGAGCGAAATATCTTCTGGATGACGAAACTATCATCATCGTTGATAACTATATGAATAAAACGTTATCAAATATCATAGAAAATCCCGCGGTTGCCATTTTACTTAGGAGTGGCAAAGAGTCTTATCAAATCAAGGGCAGCTGCGGTTATCTTACGTCAGGAGTTCTTTATGAAGAAGCTAAAAAATGGATGAAATCGATAGGGGAAAAATATCCCGCTAAAGGAGTTCTTAAAATCAAGGTAGAACATATTTATAACTCGAATAGCGGCGC
>CAZPAG010000029.1:0-2520 GCA_964584545.1 uncultured Candidatus Saccharibacteria bacterium | reverse complement strand
CTAAGGGGCAGCTTTCTTCCGCGGCCGCCGCAGATAAGGCCATACAATACATAAACGAGAACAAAGATGAAATAGCCGGAGGCCAGGCCGCCTCTCTCTT
Organism: uncultured Candidatus Saccharibacteria bacterium; assembly: GCA_964584545.1. Taxonomy (GTDB): domain Bacteria; phylum Patescibacteriota; class Minisyncoccia; order Minisyncoccales; family CAZPAG01; genus CAZPAG01. Next base: position 2,420 of record CAZPAG010000029.1, on the reverse strand, counting down.
GAGCGTTGTCGAGGAAAACGGAATATATAAAATTCACATTAAGGTAGGTGAGGGAGAATACGATTCTTACGTCACCAAAGACGGAAAGTTCCTGTTTCCCAGCGCCTATGTGATGGAGGAGCAAACGAATGGGGCCACTTCCAGCGGAGAAGAAACAATGCCCGTAGAGGTCACAAAAAGCGACGTACCGGACGTGAAGCTCTTTATTATGAGCTATTGCCCCTACGGCCTCCAAGCCCAGAAAATGTTTCTGCCGGTTTACGATTTGCTGAAGGACAAGGCGGACATGGGGATTTATTTTGTTAACTACGCAATGCACGAGAAACAGGAGATTGACGAAAATCTGAACCAATACTGCATTCAGAGCGAACAAGAAGAAAAATTCAGCAGTTATCTGAGCTGTTTCGTCTTGAGCGGAGATTCCGGACAATGCTTGTCGCAGGCCGATGTGGACAAGACTAAATTATCAAGTTGTGTTAGCCGGACAGACCAGGAATACAGCATTTATTCCCTTTATAACGACAAAAGCACCTGGCTGTCGGGAACATATCCGCAATTCAACGTTAACGCCGACCTCAACGAGCAGTACGGAGTTCAGGGATCTCCCACAGTCGTTATCAACGGCGAAATTATAAATGTAAATCCCCGTTCCCCGGAGAATTTCAAGAATATCATCTGCCAGGCGTTCAATTCTGCGCCCGAAGAATGTTCTCAAATTCTTTCTAACGAAGCAGCCTCAACCGGTATCGGGGGAGGCACGTCTGCCAGTAGCGAGGGCGGTTGCGAATAATCATGGTGAAAGTATACTCTACGCCAATGTGTCCCTATTGCTTTACCCTGAAAGAGTTTCTGAAGGAGCGTAATATAGAGTTCGAAGACATCGATATCTCTAAAGACGAGAAAGTCAAAGACGAGATTATCAAGAGATCCGGGGCGATAGGAGCCCCAATTATTGAGATTGACGGAGAAATTGTCGTGGGTTTTGACAAAGAAAAAATTGTTAAACTTTTAGGGATAAAATAACATGGCAATAAAAATAGCGATAAACGGTTTCGGCAGGATCGGCCGGCCCGTTTTCAGGACAATCATAGACAATCATCCGGAACTGGAAGTGGTGGCGATTAACGATTTGACCGATACTCCCACTTTGGCTCATCTCCTGAGGTACGATTCTGTCTACGGAATTTACAGTAAGGCCGTAAAATTCAGCGATGATGGATTGTTGATTGATGGCACCTCTAAGGGCAGGCGGATTAAGGTTCTCAAAGAAAGCGATCCCGCAAAATTGCCATGGAAGGAACTTGGGGTTGATGTGGTTTTGGAATGCACGGGTTTCTTCACCGAGATTGAAGGAGCTAAAAAACACTTGGAGGCCGGAGCGAAAAAAGTGATAATTTCCGCTCCTTCCAAATCAGAAGAAATAAAAACCTTCGTTCTTGGCGTGAACGGGGAAAAATACAATCCCCAGAGCGATAATGTCGTTTCCATGGCTTCCTGCACCACTAATTGCCTGGCTCCGGTTGCCAAAGTCTTGAACGATAACCTTAAAATTCTGAAAGGATTTATGACGACGTCCCACAGCTATACCAACGACCAGAGAATTCTGGATTTGCCCCATAAGGACTTAAGAAGGGCAAGAGCAGCCGCTTTGAATATTATCCCCACCAGCACGGGAGCAGCCTCGGCCATAGGCAAAGTGATCCCGGAACTGCAGGGGAAGTTAGACGGTATTGCCTTAAGGGTTCCCACTCCCACGGTTTCGATTCTGGACTTGGTTTGCCTCGTTGAAAAGGAAACAACCAGCCAGGAGGTCAATTATGCCATGAAAAAGGCGTCTCAGAACAAAGAATTGAAAGGAATCCTGGGTGTGGAAGATGCTCCCTTGGTTTCTTCCGATTACAAAGGAAATTCTTTTTCGGCCATTATTGATTCAGGATTAACCATGGCTCAGGATAATCTGGTAAAAGTAGTTGCCTGGTATGACAACGAGTGGGCTTACGCCTGCCGTCTGGCTGAATTTGCAGAATATATCGGACATAAGATATAAAAAGATAGGACATAAGTAGGACATATATATGTTAGAGGGTAGGACGCCCTCTTTTTTGTTTGTTGAGGAGAGTCCTCAACGGTCTTGACGGCGGGCTCAGTCCTTGACAGAACTTCCTTATGATTTAAGATTTATTATCGGTATTTAAACCACCCAAAAGGAGGGATTGGGGAATAGATATGAAAAAATCTATAAACCAAGCCCGGTTAGAAGAGGTCGAAGCGGTGGTTTTTTTATTTGACAAATCTCACGGGTCTGTTAGTTTGAAGTCAGCATACGTTATTAGCTTTAATCATCTAATTAAGGCAATTTAGTCGGTTGCCTTTAGAGTTTTAGTTAAAATTATGAACAATTCAATATCCGAACTCGTTAG
>CAZPAG010000028.1:0-2555 GCA_964584545.1 uncultured Candidatus Saccharibacteria bacterium | reverse complement strand
TTTGAGTAACTGTAATTTCATTGGGCTCGACCTTATCCAGCTTTCCGGACATCACCTCATTGTAAGCCGCTTCCCCATCCGAGGCCGACATAATGTATTCCGCTTTCTTCAGGGATTGCGGATGAAAAGAAGCGAACAGCACGAACCGAGTTGCCTTTTTCTTAATTTCGGGCCTTTCAAAATACTCGCTGAGCTTTCTGCAATAACCGCAATCAGGATTGGTAATTTCGATAACCCGCATCTTTCCTGATCCAATTTTTAACGCATTCTCCAGGTCTATTTTCTCTACCTTTGCGGCAAGAATCAGGTTGCGCTTTTCGGCAGTCAGGTTCTTGCCCTCTTTCGTCATTATTTCTCCGAACAGAAGATAATTCTTTTCAGGATAGAAATAGATAATATTGCTGCCCGCTGTAACCTCATACAACCCGGGAATTTCAGATTCCCTTATGCTGTCTACCTTCATCTGCGGATAAATCTTTTTTAATCCAGCAACGGTGGGGGTTTCCGTAGCAACTTCATTGTTGCTCCTATCCACCGTTGCCGGCACCCTTGAATCACTCGTATAATTAAAAGTTAAAAAGGAAATCACAACAACCACGCATATAGCCGAAACTGCCAAAGATATAATCTCAGTTTTTTTCATAACAAAACTCTCCCGTCTATTTGTAATACCTCTCATGAATGACCCTGTTACCAAGATCCTTGTATTCTGATGTGATTTGCTGAACATCATGTTTCAAGTTGCCACTCTGCCAGCTGTGGTAGGTATACCAGGCACCGACCAGCAGCAGAAAAATCACAATTGCGGTAATTATGTGAGCCGAACCACTCTGATTAATTCTGTTGAACATGTTTACCTCTATCGTATATGAACGTCAGTGCCACTATTCCCGGAAGGTACCCAGCCCAAGATATTTCTCAATGTCAGATTCCATATCAGCCACAACTTCCTCAGTAGATATCGTGGTCTGTGAAGATACGTTCTTCTTTTTACGGAGGGTTCTATGCAAATCTTCGCGTGTTTTACTGCTCTTTTTCTTACCCTTCCGCAAGGCAACACCTAAAAGATCACGCGAAAAATCGGTCCAAAAAAAATTCCGGAGTGCGATATTTATAACGTAACTCCTGTATCTGGAAGGAAACTCGGTAAGCCTGCGGAAAACCTTCTCGTCCAGAATTCTTATCCGCATCCTTCGTAAAAAATCAGACATTATTCCCGGTGTTCTCGATCAGCTTTAAAAATCCCCTGGCATTTGAGTATTCGGGGTTATGCGGGATAAAGGTCATATCGGAATACTTTTGGGGGATATAATCTCTTACGTAATGAGCGCCGCCACCGCTGAGGATAACCTTGTCCGCATCCTGTAACCTCCCGGCCATTCTGGACTCCATTTCAATGAACAGCCACTTTGTATATTCAGCGATTACTGTTTTTTTGAAACCGGATAAATCTTTCTCATGCCCGTAAATCTTATATTTCCCTTCCAGCAGAATATCGTTCGCCGCTGCTTCGGACAGGTAATAAAGGTCTTCGGTAGTTCTCAGCTTGGCGATAACTTCAAGCGCCATTTTGGACACTCCCTGGCCGTACAGGGTATCTGAATCCTCTCGCGTTATCTTGCCACTTTCAACAGCGACCATATCTATCGTGTTAAAACCGATATCTATTATAATTACATTTTCGTCTGTATCCTTGATGACGCACCCGTCAGCATCAAGACGGTAATCGGCCAACGTGCCGAATCCCTGAGGATAAAACCTCGTGGCAAGTTCAAGGTACTCGCCGTTTACCTCAATTCTCTTCATAACCGAACTCATCTCGTCTACATGAGCATTGTTATAATAGGAAAGGGGTATGCCGAGAGACAACTCTCCGGGAATACTATTATTTCCTTTCCTGACAATCTCAATTGCTTTAAAGGCAAGAAGAGGGGTAAATTTTTTCATGAAATCAAAGCTCCGGACAGAGAACGCACCGGTCTTAGCTGCCTCGCCCACCAGATATCTGGATCCGTTGTATCTGTATTCTTTGTTTTCTGTAAATCTATCCAGGCCCTCGTTACCCGGAGGGGCAAACTTAATCGCCGTCGGAAATTTAAAAAACTCCAGGACATCTTCATCTTTAAAAACGCCCTTGACATCCCCATAACCGATATCGAGTCCTATTTTCTTTCTTAATTCTGTCATATGGAGTTAGATCTCCTTTTTCTCATTTTATTTTCTCAACCCTATAATAGCCCCAAAAACCACCCTTCTGCTTTATATGAACATGAGTGCCACTGCATCAAAACCACTAAAGGGCTTTTTTTGCACTTTTCGGGTCTTTTTTTGCACTTTTCGGGTCTTTTTTTGCACTTTTCGGGTCTTTTTGGAATATTTCGGGATGTGGAGCGGCTAAAGATGGAGCTGATGAAAAATATGGGATGAAAATATCAAATTCTTGTTTCTGATTTTTATACGAGATGACTCTCAAAAAAGGCCATTTGAGACAAAATGTTCTAAAATCTCCGCTGTTGCATGGAAACTAATTCCACTATTTCAAAGGTAGCGTTTTT
>CAZPAG010000027.1:0-2890 GCA_964584545.1 uncultured Candidatus Saccharibacteria bacterium | reverse complement strand
CATTACTATTGTTTCAGGATTTATGTATGGAGGTGACGAAGCAGCTCACTCTGCTGCTGTAAAATGTGGAGGCAGGACTATTGCGGTTATGCCTTGCGGGATAAATGTCATACACCCTCCTAGCCAGAAAAAATTATACGAGGAAATTTTAGAAAACAACGGCCTTATTATTTCAGAATACGAGGGGGATTTTTTACCCCAGCAGTGGTCTTATGTGCAGAGAGACAGAATTGTGGCAGGCTTGTCTAAAGCAGTTTTAGTTACGGAAGCCGCTCTTAATTCCGGTTCGCTAATTACAGCAGGATATGCCAAAAAATATAGCAGAAAGATTTTTGCCATACCGGGGCAAATTACTTCGGAAGTTTCCAAGGGTACTATAAAGCTTATAAAAGAGGGGGCAGAACCTGTTGCTGAAGCCGAAGATATAATAAAATATTTTAAGATTTTAATAAATCAGAAGCCTGCCCGCCATAATGCTACAGCTTTAGGCGGGGAAAAATTAGATTCGCTCGAAGAGCGAATAATTGCCCAGCTCCGGCGCGAACCCATGAAGGCTGATGAAATGGCAAGATTGTTTGCTGTGCCCGTGGCACAAATCGGCACTACCCTATCTCTAATGCAACTAAAGGGTTTAGTTAATCAAGATTCAGGGAAATATTACATTAATTAGTTTTCATGCTAGAATAAAAAAATATAGTCAGGTTGTCCTAGGACAACCTGACATAAAAATCAAGATAGCAGTGGAAAAAGATTTTTATACAACTAAAGAATTGGCAACTATTTTGAAAATTAGCAAACAGTCTGTGTTAAAGCGCATACATAGAGGGAATATAAAGGCCCAGAAAACCGGCCGTGATTTCATAATTTTTAAAAAAGACATCAACTTAAAAAAATTAAACGAGGAGATAAGGCGCTAAATAAATATCAGGTTGTCGCACGACAACCTGAATAAACTTATGGCAAAATCAACCCCAGAAAACCGCGAACCAGACATTTATAGGGACAATTTAGCGGAAGAATTGAGGAGTGCTCCGAAAGAAGAACGGAAAGAAATTTTGGAACAAGCAAAAGAAACTCCGGAATATCAAATTACTAGGAATAAAAAAATTGAAAGCAGGCAGAATGAGGAAGAAATTGATGACGGTCTCGGAGTTTTTATAAAAAAGAGAACACTGTACCACGGATCAGCGGTTCCCGACATTAAAAAAAGTGGAAGGTTTAAAGAGGCAGTGGAAGCAACAATCGGAGGAGGCGTCTATCTAACATCTAAGGTTGAAGATGCTATCGGATATGCCCGTATTCGGGTGGGAAATGATGCTTATGTAAAGGCAGGAACTGAGCCTATTATTTATGAATGTTCTGTGGCTAATTTAAAAATGGCAGACCTTAGGAAAGATGAAAATGTTAAAAGAGTCTTGCAAGGATTTATATCTATTTTAACTGAAAAGCTGGAGGAGTATTCTGAAGAAAAAAATAACAAAAATACTCCCCTTGGAAGGTGGAGTATTTTGGATAGTGTTGTAAGGAATATTAAAAAGGTGATAACGAATATAAATGCTGGAAAAGTTGACTCAGGGAACATTAGAGACGCGACATATGATCAGCCCGATTTGTTTAGAGAGTATGTTAAGAATTTGGGATATGACGGATTAATAGCAATCGAAGGAGGAGAAGGTGGTATTGGAAATCACGACAGTTACGTAATTTTTGATGCTGAAAAAATAAAGATTATTAAAGAACAAAAAATAAAATTAAAAAATAAGTAAAATATGTTGGTTAAGGTGCCGTCGGTGGCGAATTTGGGGCAAAATAAATAAGATATAAATATGGAAAATAAAGAGCCCAAAAAGGGCGAAATAATTATTTATAAAACTTCCGATAAGAAGATAAAAATTGATGTTAAACTAGATCATGAAACTGTTTGGCTTACTCAAAAACAGATTGCTGTTTTATTTGGGACTCAGCGGCCCGCTATAACAAAACACATAAGAAACATTTTAAAAGAAGGGGAATTAATCGAAAATTCAGTTAGTTCCATTTTGGAACGTACTGCTGCTGACGGTAAAAAATATAAAACTCAGTTTTATAATTTAGATCTGATTATATCTGTGGGATACAGGGTGAACTCTGCACGAGCTACGCAGTTCAGGATTTGGGCTACAAAGACGCTTAAGGATTATTTAATTAAAGGGTATGCCGTAAACAAAAAAAGATTACTGGAGGCACAGAATAGGTTTAAAGAATTGCAGGGCGCAGTTGACTTTTTGAAGAAGAAATCAGATTATAAATTAGTGGCTGGACAAGAGCAAGAAATTTTAAATTTACTTGCTGATTATTCCAAAACACTAACTCTTCTTGAGCAGTATGATAAAGAAAATGTTCAACTGGTAAAGAAAGGAAAAGCCGAGTTTGCCTTAAAATACGAGACGGTTAAAGAGATTATCCGGAAAATAAAAGAAGATTTAATTTTTAAAAAAGAAGCAAGTAGTTTATTCGGTCAGGAAAACAGAGATAAGCTCAAAGGAATTATCGGGAATATTTATCAAACTTTTGATAAGAAAGAATTATATGCTTCATTGGAAGAAAAAGCCGCGCATCTGTTTTATTTCGTTATAAAAGACCATCCTTTTGTTGACGGAAACAAGCGCATTGCGTCATTTTTATTTGTTTATTTTTTGGACAAGAATAATTATCTTTACAAGGAAAGTGGCGAGAAAAAAATCAATGATAACGCTTTGGTTGCTTTAGCTTTGTTGGCTGCTGTAAGCGACCGAAATGAAAAAAATAAAATTATTAAAATTATAACAAACTTATTATATGTTGATTAAGGTGCCGTCGGTGGCGAATTTGGGTTTGGAAAGCATAAAAGTTGATATAGAAGTGAACTTGG
>CAZPAG010000026.1:0-3210 GCA_964584545.1 uncultured Candidatus Saccharibacteria bacterium | reverse complement strand
CAGCTAATATTTTCAAGCCCGAATATGGCTTGACTTTTTTATTTTGAAGATGTATAATATCGCCAGAACAAAAGAGCCAATTTATTTGGCCGCCTGACCAGGATGGCAGGCACTAAAAAATAAAAAGGAGATTAAGCGAATGAATTCTTATAAAAGGGCTGTTATTGCAAAGGCGGCTATCGCAGCAAGCATTCTCACGCTGATCCTGATTGCCGGTATTGTCGGGTATCATGTCTCTCCCAAACAAAGTATGTCTTTTGGCGGCGAGAACAGTAGATATTATGCCAGCGAAGGCAGCTATTATACAGGAGAATCATTTGGCTCGCCATGTGTCGCTGGATGCCATGAACCATCTGTCGTAGTGTGCGACTGTAAATCGTTTGATACCGGAAGCTCAAGGCCGTCTTTTGGCGGCCCTATGCGGGTGATGAGCCCTGCCGAAATCAATAAAGGCTATTTTATCAAGGTTTCTAACAGGCCCTGCGGTACGTATCAGAAATTAATAAAAGTGATGAAAGAGCCCTATCTGTATTGTTCCGGTGACGGCCAGGGACCTGGGCACTGCGATTTGGTAGTTGATGCGGTGGCATGCGACGACAACTACCTGCCGAAATTGTATGAGGATGGAACGCCCCATATCATTGATCGAGAGTATCTTACGGATATGGGAGTTATTCCCTATGACACCGGCCAATGGAATCAAAAAAACGCTTTACTGAGGGTTGACCCATCCGAGCTTCCTGATTCATTGACCGAAAAATTTGTCAACATAGATTAATATCTCCAACAAACCAGGCTGCTCATAACTATCAGAAAGAGGTTATCGTGGCCCAACGGGGATTTGCGCGAGCGGTCCCCGTTTTTTTATATCTATAAAAGGGGGAAGTTTCCGTCTATTGATTTGGGAGTTTTTCTGGTAGGATGAAAACATGAACATATCTATAAATAAAAGAAGGGTCATTTATTGGCTACCGAGGGTTTTAAGTATAGCTTTTGTCTTATTTTTATCTTTATTCAGCTTAGACGTTTTTACAGAATATACCGGCTGGGATCTTATCCTGGCGCTTTTTATGCATCTTTTACCTTCGCTCGTTTTACTAGGAATCGTCATAATCTCCTGGAAGTACGATTTAGTGGGAGCGATTGTTTTTTCCGGTTTCGCCATTTTTTACATTTTTGCAGCTGGGTTTAACCGTCCCTGGAGTTGGTATGCTTTTATATCCGGACCAGCTATAATTGTCGGTATTCTCTTTTTCATAACTTGGCTTCAAAAGAGGAGACCTGGGAAATAGCTAAATAAGAGGGCGTTAAGGATCGACCTCAAGAGAGTGCCTGGCTACCGAGAAATCGCCATTTAGGCGGTTTTTTGGTAAAGTGGAGCAATGAAAGTTTTCTCCATAGAAACAAATAAGATAAAACCTGGGGATCAAACCTTGTTTGAAGTTTTAGACAAATATCTGCCATCCCTTAAAGAAGGTTCAATTATTGTTATCACCTCAAAGATCGTTTCAATATGCGAGGGAAGGGTGGCAAAAGTAGGAAAAGCAGAGAAAGAAAAATTAGTAGAGAAAGAAGCGGAATATTTCTTGCCTCCACAAGGGAATAAGTATAACGTAATGCTGACTATAAAAGGAAACGTTTTAGCGGCGTCTGCCGGGATTGATGAATCAAACGGCGCAGGATACCATATTCTTTTACCTAAAGATCCTCAGGAAACGGCCAATAATGTACGAGAATACTTGCGAAAAAAGTTCTCAATTAAAAAATTAGGCGTGGTTATTACCGACAGCAGAACCACACCCTTAAGATGGGGGACGACTGGAGTGGCTATTTCCTATAGCGGCTTTGCTCCGCTATATAACTATATTGGGAAACGCGACATATTTGGGAGAAAATTTGAAATGCAAAAGGCAAATATCGTTGACGCCTTAGCAACTTCAGCAGTTTTAATAATGGGGGAGGGAGCAGAGCAAACTCCTTTGGCCGTGATTGAAGATATTCCTTTTGCAAGATTCCAAGAAAAAAATCCTTCAAAAAAAGAGCTTGATAATTTCCATATAGATATTAATGACGACCTATATTGTCTCTTATTAAAGAGTGTCAAATGGAGAAAGGGGAGGAGTTAAAACTCTCCAGATAGTTATTGACACCTTTGTCTTTTTATTTTATATTCAGTTATCCGAAAAATAATCCTGTTCTTAATATTTTAAGGAGGTAACTATAAATGGAAGGACTGTTTTTAGAATCGGGTATTCCCTCATACGAAGATTTCCGCTCCAAACTGATATCTCTCGCTAAGCTTTCTACGGCAAGAGAGACCAAAAAGAGAAGATTGAGTAAGCTGTTTATCAAAGGCAACATTGTCTACTTGCCGAATAAAGGCACCGGAGTATTCGTGGGCGATGTCCATGGAGACCTGGAGGCGGTCGTATCGATAGTTAACCAGATAGATTTCCTGACCAGAATGGAAAGGGACGCCAAATTATTCCTGACTTTTCTGGGGGACTACGGAGACAGGGGCTATAAAATCATTGAGACTATCAATGAAATTATTACGCTGAAGTTACGTTATCCCAGGAATGTGATACTCCTCAGAGGGAATCACGAGGAAAGGGAGAAAGCAATGGTCTTTGGAACCTATGACGCCTTTTTACAGAAATACGACCGCGAGAGAGGACAGTTTTTGTTCAACTTCTATTGCGACGTTATGGGCAGGCTGCCCGTTGTCGCTGTCACGGCAAACGGGATTATCGCTGTCCACGGCGGAATTCCCAACAAGGACATAAAATCGCTGAAAATCCTAAATACCTACGAAGGAGAATCATACGCCAGGGAAATGGTCTGTAATGACCCTGATCCCTCGATTTCTGAAAGGACTTACAGCGTGAGAGGACCAACCGAAAGAAGGTTCGGAGAAGCCGCTTTCGACAGATTCATGAAAGCGGTTCCAGCTGACTTAATGTTAAGGTCCCATCAGTGGCCTAAAAACGGAGAAGAACTTTTGTTCGGAGGTCGTCTTGCTACAATCTTCTCGAACGGTTCGGCTAATAGTAAAGCGAGTTTTTACGGTCGGAAATGCGATCACCCGACATTCCTAAAAGTGGACTTAGAAACTCAAAGAGATAAATTTGAGAAATCGGATTTCATTGAAGTTCTTTATCAGGATTAGTTGTCATGGAGCTTGGCGTTGCCAAGCTCTTTTTTATTTAT
>CAZPAG010000025.1:0-3340 GCA_964584545.1 uncultured Candidatus Saccharibacteria bacterium | reverse complement strand
AGAGCCAGATTATAGATTGCGTAGATATTCCCAGTAGGTATGGTGACTTCGGTTGCGTATCCCCTCTTTGTTTCTCTTGGAAATTGTTTAAAAAATGACTGATTATAAACTCTTTCGTCGCCACCATAAAAATTTAACATAGTATTACCCAGGTTGTCCTTACGGGTCATGGTTAAATAGCCGGGGCAATTGTCATTTGGTTCATCCTCCATGCTAATTTTAAAACCAAGCTTTGAATAAAAATCCTTCGTAATATTAAAATCAGGGACGTGCAATTCAATAATTAAGTTGTTTTTCATTGGATTTATCATTCTTCAATACTACCAAAAAATCGCCAATCAGGCGATTTTTTGAATCCATTCATTATTCTACTAATTTATTCCGATAAACGGACTTGCTTCTCCCCAGTAAGTCGGAACTTTTCCGTCCCACTTTTCTATCCAACGAAGTTCTACCACTTTAGGGTTCTGCATTAATGCTTGCGCTTCAATTCGAATGGCTTCTGCCTTACCTTGAGCGGCCGCTATCATTTGTTCTTTCTCAATTTTTATTCTTTCTAAATCCCTATCAGCCTTCAGTTTCAGCTGTTCGGCTTTAACTTTAGACTCAATAGCCTCGTTAAATGATGGTGAAAATTCGAAATCAATAATGTTAAACTCATCAACAATAATGGCATGTTCAAGCAACCTACTAGCAAGATTTGATTTAATTTGTTCTTTCACTTCTTCTCTTTTAGTAATCAATTCTTCGGCTGTGAATCTTGCCGTTACCGATTTAACTCCTTCTTGGATAGAAGGAGCAATAATGCGGATGTTGTAGTTTTTCCCCACATCCTGCCAAACTTTATTTACTGCACCCGGATCAAGATGATAGTTCAAGGCAATTTTAGAAGTTACCACCTGCAGATCTTTAGAAGAAGCGCTTGCCGGAACTTCATCTTTTTGAATTTTTACATCCATTCTTACTACTTTCTGGATAAACGGTATTTTAAAATAGAGCCCCTCATCAAATACTTTATCTTGAACTGCTCCAAACTGAAGGAGCACTCCTCGCTCACCCGCTCCTATGGTTCCAAAAGCGCCAAGGATAAATATTAGGACAAACGCTCCAATAATTATGCGGGAAATAACTTTTCCTGGTTTTATATCTTTTATTCTTTGGTCTATATTTATATTATCCATATTTTTAGTTTGTTAAAATTTAATTTTTAAATCCTTCGACCTTTTTTATTATCTTTCACTTTAACATAATAAAAAAACCTGCAACAATAACTTTTGGGATAAAAAGTGTTTCTTTTTGTTGGATTGGTCGCCCTGCCTGCCAAACTAACCGCAAAAAATTTTAAGTCCCTTCATTCGTCCACCCTTTGGGCGGACTCGCTTTTTAATTTTGGAACAAAATTAAAAAATACTTTATGAATTTTCTACTTAAACCGCAGAGTCTTTAGAATTGTTCGAGACTTGATGAATAACTCGCTGTGGAAAAGGAATTTCTATGCCCTCCTTGTCAAAAGCTATTTTCAATCTTTTGCGAAGTTCGCCTGCAACGTCCCATTGTTTGATTGGTTTTGTCTCCCCGAGAATTTTAATAATAATCGCTGAATCGCCAAAATCATCAACTCGCAAAAATTGCGGCGGTTTGGTGATAAGCTCTTTCCAATCTGGGTCTTCGGCAAGATCTCGGCCGACCCGATTCACCACTTCAATAACTTTTTCCAAATTTGAACTGTAGGAAATGCCAATATTGAGATTTACTCTGGCAAAATATTTCGAGAGATTAGAAACCTTCTTGATTTCGCCGTGGGGAATATGATGAACTGTGCCGTCTAAATCTCTCAGAGTAGTCATTCGCAAACTGATGTCTTCCACTAAACCGCAAGTGCCGTCAAAGCAAACAACATCGTTGACCCGATATTGATTTTCAAAAATAATAAAAAGTCCGGAAATGAGATCGCGAATGAGATACTGACCGCCGAAACCAAAAGCTATGCCGGCAATCCCGGCTGCCGCCAGAAGCGGACCGATGGCAATACCCAGTTCTTGAAAAATCATTAAGCCAGCCATTAGCCAAATAATTACGCCTATGACGCCGTTGATAATTCTAATTAAAGTATCTTCTCTTTTTTTCTCCGCTTCTTTAGACAAAAAATGGTCAGAAACAATTATTTTTCTAATTATTCTTTCAATGAAATTACGAGCGAACTTTTTAATAAAATAGGCAACAAAAAGAATGACTATTATTTTTAAGCCGTGAGAAAAAAACCAGGGAATCAAAACTTTAGAAATGTTTCCGACAAATTCTGCCATACAAAATCATTATAACAAAATCGTCCTTGGAATCAAAGACCTATAAATAGAGACCCAAAAGCCCCGTAAAGGGGCTTCGGCAGGGCAAATCGGTCTCCAGAGAACCGAGCCTGACCTGCTCGCTCTAGCGGACGATTTTACCTGCCCGCAAGTCGTCTAGGCTTCAGGCCTTGGCGGGCGGGGAACTTTCAGATGGGAAAAGATATTTAAATACCCCGAAGTAGTATTGGCTCGACTGAGAGAACTGACCGGACAATACTAGAACCTGCTTGATGAAATAAAAAAGAGATGCCCGGAGGTATCTCCTTGATTCGCCGCCCCATATAGATTATTTACCTACAATTATCTTCATTAATTGAGCATCTTCTACGTCATGTCATTTGTTGAGGTCGACTCTTAACATCCCCTTAGAGTCCTCGTATAATCGAGCATTGAAAATAATTCGTCAGTTAATTTTAACATAAGTTAATTTTAGCATATTAATTTTTTATCTTCCCCTACCGCCTCCGTCTCTACCCTCACCTCTGCCCAGCCCTCTTCCTATACCTCTTCCGAAACCCCTTCCTATGCCCAAGTCTTGTCTCCGAGTAACCGGAGGTCCGTAAGGGATTGGCGTCGGTGCGGAAGGTTTTTGTTGTTCAACTTTTTCTCCATCTGAAATTTCTTCGATCGCGTCAAAAGGACAAATCTTTTGGCATTTTCCGCATCCTTTACATTTTTTTTGATATATGATCGCCTTACCGCTTTCTCCTATTTTAATTGCTCCGTGAGGACAAACCCGAAGGCAAGCTCCGCATCCCGCGCATTTTAATTTGTTAACTTTAAATTTCATAAATAATTATTTATTTTATTTTTAATTTTTCTTTAATAAACGGGCATTGACTCTTTTTCGCTTTTTTATCCAAAACCGCTCTGATAAATTCGTTGCAAGACTTAAATCCGCACTTCCCGCAATTTAAATTAGGGACCAAATTTTTTAATTCTTTTCCTGCTAAATATCTTTGCCGAACGGCTGCTTCGTCAATAATTTTATT
>CAZPAG010000024.1:0-3399 GCA_964584545.1 uncultured Candidatus Saccharibacteria bacterium | reverse complement strand
AAGTTAGAGACGTTCAGCCGTCGCACTATGGCAGAATTTGCCCAATTGAAACTCCAGAGGGCCCCAACGTTGGTTTGGTGGGACATTTGGCGTCTTTTGCTAGGATAAATCCTTACGGCTTTATTGAGGCTCCTTATTTTAGAGTCAAAAACGGCAAGGTCACTGATCAGGTTGAATATCTTTCAGCGCAAGAAGAAGAGAGGCACAATATCGCGCCAGCTTCAGTTCCTTTGACCGACAGCTTAAAAATTCTTCCTGAAGTTGAGCCAAATAAAGTTGAAGCCAGAGTAAAGGGCGAGCCGGAAGAAGTTGAAATTGACAGCATTGATTATATCGATGTTTCTTCCAAGCAGTTTATTTCTGTTGCCACTTCTTTAATCCCGTTTTTAAACCACGACGATGCTTCAAGGGCATTGATGGGTTCTAATATGCAACGTCAGGCGGTTCCGTTGATAAAACCAGAGGCGCCGTTAGTTGGAACAGGGGCTGAAAGAAATGTTGCCCGCGATTCCGGGCAGGTAATACTTGCGAAGGCAAACGGAGTTGTAAAAGAAGTTGATGCAAGCCATATTAAAGTTCAGTACGATGAGAAGGGTAAAAAAACCGAAGAAGATTATGAATTGCAAACATTTATAAGAACTAACCAGTATTCGTGTTTTCATCAAAAGCCAATAGTTACAAAAGGCGAAGAAATTAAAAAAGGAGATGTTTTGGCCGACGGAGCGGCAATCTCGCAGGGCAGGTTGGCTTTGGGCAGAAACGTATTGGTTTGTTTCTTGCCGTTGAGGGGAGGAGGATTTGAAGACTCAATTACAATTTCAGAGAAATTAATCAGGGAAGATGAGTTTACGTCAATTCACATCGAAGATTTTACTTGCGACGTTAGAGAAACAAAACTTGGGCCTGAAGTTACAACATCTGATATTCCAAATGTTGGAGAAGAAAAATTAAAGGATTTAGATGAAGAGGGAATTGTAAGGGTTGGAGCCAATGTCGGCCCCAACGATATTTTGGTTGGAAAGATTTCTCCAAAAGGAGAAGCAGAATTAACTCCCGAAGAGAGATTGTTAAGGGCGATTTTTGGAGATAAAGCAAAAGATGTTAAGGATTCTTCGTTAAGAATGGAGCACGGAAAAAATGGAAAAGTTGTGAATGTAAAAATATTTTCAAGAGATTTAGGACACAAATTAGAGCCCGGAGTTATAAAAAGAATAAGGGTTGAAGTTGCCGAAACCAGAAAAGCTAAAGTTGGAGACAAACTTGTTGGACGCCACGGAAACAAAGGGGTTGTTTCAAAGATTTTACCAGAAGCTGAAATGCCATTTTTAGCTGACGGAACTTCTATCGATTTGGTTATCTCTCCATTATCTGTTCCTTCCCGTATGAACCTGGGCCAGATTTTAGAAACTCATCTTGGCTGGGCAGCTCACAAACTAAATTATAT
This sequence comes from uncultured Candidatus Saccharibacteria bacterium, assembly GCA_964584545.1. Lineage (GTDB taxonomy): Bacteria > Patescibacteriota > Minisyncoccia > Minisyncoccales > CAZPAG01 > CAZPAG01. The sequence continues at coordinate 1,955 of CAZPAG010000024.1, read as the reverse complement.
TGCGATTTCTCCTGCATTGATAGGAGCAACCCAGGCAGACATAAAAGCAGAATTAAAAGAAGCGGGTTTGCCAGAATCGGGCCAAACTACACTTTACGACGGTAAAACTGGTCTGCCGTTTCCAAAACCAATCACAGTTGGCTATATGTATGTGATGAAGTTGATCCACATGGTTGACGATAAAGTCCACGCCCGTTCAATCGGGCCATATTCATTAATTACCCAACAGCCATTGGGAGGAAAAGCCCAGTTTGGAGGCCAGAGATTTGGAGAGATGGAAGTTTGGGCTTTGGAAGGTTACGGAGCAGCTCACACTTTGCAGGAAATGCTTACTATAAAATCTGACGATGTTCAGGGAAGGGCGGCAGCCTACGAATCAATTTTAAAGGGTGAGCCGATTAGGAATCCGAACATTCCAGCATCTTTTAATTTGCTTGTTGCAGAATTAAAGTCGCTCGGCATGTCAGTTGAAATAAAAGAAAAACCGCGAGAATTTAGAGACGACACTCGCGAAGACAGGCGCGACTACCGCGACGAAAGAAAATAATCTAATTTTTTAGTACTAACATTCTTATATTCTCGAGAATATGAGAATGTCGTAAAAAATATGCAAAAACAAAAAGGAGTATCAATTTCAATTGGAATAATAATTATTGTCGCTGTCGCAGCCATTCTTTTCGGCGGAGTTTTTGCTTATCAATACTATATCGGAAAATCCGAAGCACGAAATCCGAAAGTCAAAACAAATTCAAATATCCAAAATTCAAACACCGAAACCGCCGAATGGAAAACATATACAAACACTCAATACGGCTTTGAGTTCCGATATCCATCTATAACCTCAATAAATACTCAAGATGGAAAGATAACCATAGAGCATTCTGTTGGTTATCGCCACCCAAATCCCTGCGATTTTAAAGGGGATTTACCACCATTGGAAAGAGTAACAGATTTTCGCGTTACTTTTCAGATTTCTAATGAAAAACTCGAAAAAACAAAACAAGATAATTTTGTGTGGAGTTACGAAAATTTTAATATCGGATCTTTTAATGGTTTTCGTGGCGAGAGCGGAATAGAAGGATGCGGATTATACACATATCTTTTTCCTATTTCAGAAAATAAGATGCTGGTTGTTAAACGTTCTTATATCACAGAATTTATCAGTCCCATCGGAGATAAGCAGGACTATTTAAATATCCCTGGTATTATTCTTCCGAATCAAGAGGAAAATTATTTTAACCAAATACTTTCCACTTTTAAATTTATCCCGTAAAACGGGACAGGCAAAATAAAAATTAAAGCTAATTAGCTAATAAGCTAACAGCTAAAAGCTAAAAACATGCGAGTACTTGACCTTGAATCAATAAGAATTAAGCTTGCTTCGTCCGAGGACATTATGTCCTGGTCTCATGGCGAAGTTATCAAGCCAGAAACAATTAATTACAGAACCCAAAAGCCTGAAAAGGACGGGCTTTTTGATGAAAGAATTTTTGGACCTGAAAAAGATTACGAGTGCGCCTGCGGAAAATATAAAAGGATAAGGTATAAAGGAGTTGTCTGCGACAGATGCGGAGTTGAAGTTACAAAGTCTTCTGTAAGAAGAGAAAGAATGGGTCATATAAAATTGTATACTCCGGTTTCGCATATATGGTTTTTAAGAGGAGTTCCTTCGAGAATGGGTTTGGTTTTAAATAAAAGCTCCCAGCAATTAGAAAAAGTTATTTATTTTTCTTCATATATTATTACCAAAGTTAACGAGCAGGCAAGAGACTCTATAATGGAAGCAATTGAGCAGGAGTATAAGGCAAAGGTTAAGAAAGAAAAAACAGAGGCCGCTAAAACAGAATTGAAAGCTGCAAGGGAAAAAGCTAAAGAAGAAGTTTTGGATATAAAGCCGATGAAGATTTTGTCTGAAGTTGCTTATCATACACTCTCTTTAAAGTACGGAGAGGTTT
>CAZPAG010000023.1:0-3504 GCA_964584545.1 uncultured Candidatus Saccharibacteria bacterium | reverse complement strand
TTAGCTGTCGGAGCATGGTTTGTTGAGCCAGTACCGCTTAAAGTCGCTTCAAAGACAACATAACCCTGATGTGTCCAGTTTCCTTCAATATTTCCTATATTCGCCAACGCGCTGGTGATGTTTACGGTCACGGGAATTGTCGTAGGGCTGGTTGTTTGATCAGGATACCACTTGGCAGTAGAAGCAAAGTTCAGCTTCTGAGGAGTGCTTACTGTTATAGTCCCGGAATCAGTGACGTAAGAAGCATTATCTGCCCATAAATAGGCAGTAGTTAATATTGGAGAACTCTCGACATTTGTGAAATCCAACCTCACCTGAGTGTTGTTGGCGGTAGTGCCGCTGATGCAATTATGATAATAAACGTTGAAAGCGACCGTGTCCCCGGCATTAGCGGAAATAGAGCTCTGCCAGGTTGGAGTGTTTTGAGTTCTGTTTTTGAGAGTCAGCAACTCAAGATCGCCCGCACAATTATTGAAGGCTGGGCAGGCCGGACAATCGGCATTGATATTGTAAGCTATCCCAAAGAGAAAAGCGCACAATACGATTGGGAATAAAATAACGTTTAACTTTGACTTAAACATGTTTTTATTAGTTATTTTTCTTATTTTCGAACCTCGGTGAGAAATCAAGGTTCTCGCGAAGCGAGGTTCTTAATTCCGAAAGGAATCAAGGTTCTCGCGAAGCGAGGTTCTTATTATTCCCTCCTTTGATAAAGACTATATAATATATAATCTTCATTAAAGAAGGGAGAACTGAGCGAGTTATGGAAATAGCTCAGTTCCCCATGAGTCCCTTTGTTAGGGAATCGCGGAATTCGGTAGCGGAGCTCCCGATCCTCCTGACGACCCCCCAGGAGAAGATCCTCCCGGCTGGAATATTGGCTGTTGACCCGGCGCAGGTGGTGCAGGTGGTTTTTCTTTCGGTTCTGGTTCTGGACAAGGTTCATCCGGTGGCCCGACGGGATCACATCCTGGTCCTACGCAAGGTATTTCAGGGCAATTTGTGCAGGTCGTACAGCATGAAGAAGAATAGTAACAAGACCCTCTATTTTCCTCGCACCATCTCCACACCGTTACGGTAAACGGGGCTTCTTCATACACTCCGTTACTTGCTTTTACAATGATTTTGCCATTCAGTACGTTCTCATCACAAACATATTGTTTGTTCTGATTGCATAGCAGAATGCAAACGGAAAAGTGTCTCGTTTGTCCAGGATCCAACATTTCAAACGAATCCAGCAAGATAACTGTGTAAGTGCTATATCCGTAAGCCATGCCGTGCCCGCTTTCGATGTTGATTTGCTCCGGAACCATTATATCTAACGTTAGATCTGTAACCGGGACATTGCCGGACACCTCGAGATCAAAGGCCAGCAGTATTCTGTCTCCCATAAAAAAGAATTGTCCTGTCGGGATAATCGGATAACCTCTGGTATTAGAGATGTACGCGCTACCCATACGATAGGAGTATTCTTCACCGGCATAATACGAGCTGTATTTACGGCTGACAAGATACGGGTTTTCGAGGCCGTACTTGTGACCGTTAAGGCCGTATTCGTTTTCTGAAGAATTTCCGACTCTTAGGAAAGATATGTTTTTGATCTCTACCTGTCGGATTGCCGGGGGCGCAGATGGTTGACTCTGTTGCGGCGGCGGTGCGGTCTCTGTCTTGCTGACTCCCGTGGATTCCTTTTTTTCACAGGAGCCACAGCTAAGAGACACTATCAGCGCCACGATAACCAGAGATAGGAAGAATATAACGATGTTTCTCCTCATTCTGTCACTCCTTTCATTTATTTGAATTTACTTAAAGAGCCATATTTTACTGCCTTTCTCCTTGGACAACTATCCTTTTGATATTTTGCCCAGGCGGCCAGCAGCTTATCAAGCTTATCACACGTTCTGAATTTGTCAAGTTGGAATTGGGTACGTCTTCGCCCGGTTTAAGAAAATATTTATTGGTAACTTTGTAGACGTACTCTCTGTTTTTGTAGTATACAAAAATATCGTCTCCCTCTGCTAATTCGTTCAATCTGCTGAAGACCCACTCGTAGTATCTTTTTGGCCAGCCAGAAGGAGCGCTATGCCCTAAAATTATGGAGTTTCCCGCTTCTCCGGGAAGGGCTGATTTATAATAATGGACTACTCCGTTTTTCAGCGCCTCATCAAAAGCGTTTTTTTCGTCAGTATCAATAAATACCAAGGGAGCTGTTATCTCAATTTTCGGAATTTCAACACTGTCTGGTTTATCAACGAATTTTTCTTCTTCGGGTTCGTTTAAAGCGACATCAGGTATTTTTATTGCTGAATCAATTTTTCTAGAAGCAAACAGATCTCCATATATATTTTTATAATCAAAAATTCCCCGAACTGTTGACCAGTTAAGAAATATAACGACTATCAAAGAAGAAAAAATGAAAATGCTTAAAAATCTTCCAAAGCTGATCATAAATTTTTCACGAAAATTTACAGGGCCCCGCTGGCGGGAATCATATGATTAAATCGTGCGGAATAAATCTGATTATGAATTCTTTATCTGAAGCTACGAACAGAATTAACAGGATAATGAATAGGGATGTCTTTAAGATAAGTCCCCTGTCCTGTATTTTTATCTTAATAAATATGTTCAGGATTAAGGCGGCGGTAATAATCAAAAGCGAATAGAAGATGATATCCTGTACTATTTTAGGATAGTTCAAAGCCATAAACCTGACAAAGTTAAATTCAAAGTCTTCTTTTTCTGATTTCTGTTGGGATATGGAAAAATCAGATTCAGCGACTCCAGCCACCTGCTCCTCTTCGGTTATCTTAATAGGCTTTTCTTCCTGAGGGGTCGTTTCTGCTATCTTTTCTTCGGTCTTTTCCTCGATCTTTTCGACCTGCTTTTGAACGGGGGTCACCGTATAGGGTGAACCGAAAAGCTGGACAACTACGGTGGTTTCGGATCCATTAAAGTTGCCTTCCAAAACCGCTAGCCCCGTTTCATCAAATCTATTATTGACGAGATTAGCCTTATGGGACGGAGAGTTAATCCAGGCTCTGAATACTTCTTCTGAGTCTATAAACCCTATGGCTAAATTCTCCCCTGCTATTCTGTAGTTATATCCTGCCTGTTTGAACCAATACCAAGGAGATATGCCGCTCGGACTAAAGTGAGAGAAATAGTCGTTGTTAATCATGTCCATGGCTTTTTGGTAAGCTGCCTGATCAAGCTTTTGGTTCTCCTTCAATGATCCCAATCCCAACTCTCCTCTTTCTTGGTTCGTCAGTTCAATTAAAGCGGTTTTGGTGACATCGGCAAAGAAAACAGTTCTCGGCAGATAGATAAAGAAAGAAACAGCGATTATTTTCAAAATAACCAGAGTAATGACGCAATAAAGCAAAACATCGCTCTCTAAAAATCGAGGTTTAAAATTATTCTCCTGGCAAGGCATAAACAGTATTTTAAGCTTAAATATGATATTCCTCATTCCGCTATTATACAATATTTTAGGATGAAGTCAAG
>CAZPAG010000022.1:0-3978 GCA_964584545.1 uncultured Candidatus Saccharibacteria bacterium | reverse complement strand
ATTGCACGGCTCACGGGTTCGGACCTCCTCCCGACTTTCGTCGGGACTCATCCTGTTCATGGTAAGCTCGTCTGGCTTCGGGTCGTCAGTATTTTCTTTTTTGGTCGCGCTATTAACGCTCGCTTTCACTTTGCCTCCGCCCCAAAAGGGTTTAGACAAGAAAATACCGACACTCGTTGGTTCGTTATCCAAAAAGTACGCCGTCACCCCGCCCTCTAAGCCCATCACTAAAATTATCCAATCTAAGTATGTTAAAAGAAACATAATAAATTTAGACAAATTTAATCACGAGCATAGAGGGCGGGGCTCCGACTTCTTGTGAGCAAATGGTTTCAGATTCTATTTCACCGGGATCACCTCCCTACTTTTCACCTTTCCCTCACGGTACTAGTTCACTATCGGTGAGATTGAGTATTTAGCCTTGGCCATGTAGTACGGCCTGCTTCCCACGGGACTTTCTTTTCCCGAGGTACTTAAGAAAAATATCAAGGAGCGTAAAGTTGTTTTCATCTACGGGACTATTACCCCCTATGGTCGCCCTTTCCAGGGTCGTTTGATTAACAAAACTCTACCTAAATGTTCTCCCTCAGAAACCGAACACATAAAACAAAATTTTATGTGGTCAGTTGCCGACAATATTCCCTTTCAACCCCGAGCGGTTTAAAACGCTCGGTTTTGGCTCTTCCCTTTTCGCTCGCCGCTACTAAGGGAATAAACAATTGTTCTCTTTTCCTCCGCTTACTGGAATGTTTTACTTCAGCGGGTACGCTCCTCCGATTAAAGAGATCGGAAGTAATCGCGCTTTACGCGATTGGGTTGCCCCATTAGGACATCTACGGATCAAAAGTTGCTAGACACTTACCCGTAGCTTTTCGCAGTCACGCCACGTCCTTCGTCGCCTCAATCTCCCAAGGCATCCACCATCTGCTCTTAAATGCAATAATTTTGGCTAGCAATTAATATCCACTTATTGACTGTAAAATCAATAAAATATTAATTGTTTTAAATTTTCAAAGTTCTCTCCAATCTAATCAATCAAAAACCGCTTCTCTGAAGCGGCTGCCAGAAACAACAAATGGCCAGTCTTTAACCGCTTCTTTTATTTAATCTGGTTATTCTGCTTCTCATATACCTGAACCCAATTTTATCAGATTAAGAACCCTTGTCAATAGCCGGTATAGCCTCTCTTAAAAACAAAACAACACGCCCTAAAACTGAGCGTGCTGTTCTTGTCTAAATAGAGTTGTTTATCCCTTCAGTTTATCTCTCAAATCTCCCAGAAGTTCTGCTGCGACATCCTTGCCTCCGAGACCGAAAGCAATTCCCATGGAAATGACCAGCATTGCCACCAAGCCGGTGAACAATGTTTCCATAAACGGTCTGGCAATTCCCAGTTGATATAAAATAGCCAAGGCGGAAAAAATCCATATTGACCATTTGACGATTGCGCTGACGTAACGACCATAGCCGACTTTGGCTCCTTCCACTCCTACCCTCACTACCTTTTCAACGATATCAACAACGATTACCGTCACCACAAAAATTAAAGCGGCGATGATAACGTTGGGCAGGTAAGCTAAAACCTTCTGCAAGAAACCGGCTAATTGGACGAACCCCAAGATTTCTACGGCAGCCAGCAAAAAGACTATTACTAAAATCCATTTGACAATAGCTCCGAGAAACTGAGAAGGATTGACCTTTAGCTCGGCTCTTTTGAAAGCATCGTTCCATCCCCCCTTTTCAAAGATCTTGTTGAATTTCACCCTGGTTAAAATCTCAGCTATCAGTTTGCCGACTCCGAGGGCGATAAACCAACCGACTATGAAAACGATAAGCGCTCCGAGCAAAGCAGGGAGAAAACTGATGAATCCCTGCCAAAGGTCCTGGAGAGCTAAAACTGTTATATATCCCCAATCTGCGACCATATTTTTTGTTAATTTGTTCGCTTCGCGAATAAATCTTCAGCGAAACTGAACATTTTTAATATTTAATGTTATTTTTTTCGACCTTTTCCCCCGTAAAACCAGCAACGAGCCTATTTCACGGGGCTTAAAGATTACTCTATTATATCGCACTTTCTGCGATATGTTAAGTCAAGATTGACTTATCATAACAGGCCTGTCAAAAACAAAAAAGCCCTCCTGTGTGGAAAACTCTAAATTAAAAGGCCATCACCGATCGTGACGACCTCGCCCTTCCCTCCTACTTCTTAGCTTATTCAGAATTAATTGATTCCTCATAAGCTTTTCTGGAGTTACCTCCTCCCACTCCGGCAAGGGGTTTTCTTCATTGTCCTTTTCTATCGCCAGAGCAAGAATCTCCAAAGCCCTTAGCACAGTTGGTGAACGTCCTCCGCCAATGTAATTCGTGAAACCGACCCGCATTTCCTCTCCGGTATCCCAATCATGGATTATTAGCTGTACTTCGCCGGTTTCGATTTTCACAAGCCTTAAAAGACAATTAGTGCTATCGTCATCCCTTCGATTATAGCCCTTGCGATATTTCATCGATCTCCATTTCTCGAATGTCATATCCCCTCCCTTTTAAAATACTACCCTAGTGGACCTGACCGGGCTCGAACCGGTGACCTCCACATTGCAAATGTGGCGCTCTACCAACTAAGCTACAGGCCCGAAAACAGTGGGCGCGGAAGGAATCGAACCTTCTACCTCTTCTTTATCAGAGAAGCGTTCTAACCGGTGAACTACGCGCCCGTTTTTTCTAATATGAATACCTTCTTTTTTACAGGATCAAAAAATGAAGACGCTTTTTTCTCAAAAATAAGCTTTAGACCTAAATCTTTAAAAGCTTTCTTCCATCCTTGATCGTTTAAAAACTTACCTTTCTCTGTATTGTTCTGAAAAAATTTGGCAAAAGAGATACCGTGGAGCTTGGAGATAAATCTCGGAATAACCCCGTTCGGAACGTCTTCAAATATGATAATTTTATCCTTTACCACCCTTTTTATCTCTTTCAAAGCTGAGTTCTGATCGCTTATATGATGCAAAACATAGGCTGAAAGGACGACATCAAAATAATTATCAGGAAAAGGTATCCCCTTTCCGTCATAAATCTTAAAGGGAATATTAATGAGCCTCATGTCCTTGATGTCTATACCGAAAATATCCGCTTCAAAACGATCTTTAAAAGCCTTAGCTACTATACCTGAACCGCATCCAAAATCAAGTATTTTTGAACCTTTTTTAACAAACCCCTCGCATTCTGAACACATTTTCCTGGCCGCCACCTCGACAAATTTAGAAGAAATCTTGTAATAATGCATAGAATGCTTTACTCCGGCTAAAAGCCGGCTAATTCATTTAGATTTTGACAACTGGCCAGAAATCAAATCCGGTATCAGCTTTTTAAAAGAAGATGAAAGCAGTTTTAAAGAAAAATTATGGTCTCCGCTGTTCACAATGATTTTGGGCTGCGCTAATAAGAGTTTGTCTGCAAAAGTCGGTAATTTCCACAAACTTCCAAAAGGAGGAACCGCCCCAATTTTGGCTCCCTTTATATTCTTTTTCATCCAAGCTTCTTTGACAAAATCTATGCTTTTTGCCTGCCTGCCGGCAGGCAGGGCTTTAGCTGCCTTCTTAAGTTTATCTTTATCGAGATTCTTATTAGCCGGCACTAAAACTAAAGCGTAATTTTTATCCATCTTAACAACCAAGGTTTTCCCGATAATATTTTCTTTTACTCTCAGGGTTTTAGCCTTATCAAAAGCGGTATAAACGGTTTTATGCTTTAAAACTTCGTATTTAACCTTTGATTTGTCTAAAAAATTAACTAATTTCTTTGAAATAGGCATATATTAAATGATATCAAAATCAAAAAAGCCTTTCAAGGCTTTCTGATCTTTAGATTAGTATCTTAGAGTTGCTCCGGATCGATCTTTCAGGTGTTCGATCAGTACCTTACGGTTGAAGATAGAATTCTCGACCTTCAACCTTAGTCGACAAAAAATTTAAAATTTAT
>CAZPAG010000021.1:0-4101 GCA_964584545.1 uncultured Candidatus Saccharibacteria bacterium | reverse complement strand
AGGGCCCGCGAGTCCATATCAACGGCCCTGTTCGGCACCTCGATGTCGGCTCAACACATCCTGGAGGTGGAGAAGCTTCCAAGGGTTCTGCTGTTCGCAGATTAAAGTGTTTCGTGAGTTGGGTTCAAACCGTCGTGAGACAGGTTGGTCTCTATCTACCGCAAGCGTGGATTTTTGAGGGGAATCTGGGATAGTACGAGAGGACCTCCCGGAACTAACCTCTGGTTTACCAGTTGTTCCGCCAAGGAGCATTGCTGGGTAGCTATCGTTAGGAACTGATAAGCGCTGAAAGCATCTAAGCGCGAAACAGCCCCCAAGATTAGAAATCATAGATTCCTCAGAGATGATGAGGTTGATAGGCTGCAGGTGTAATTCCCGTAAGGGATTTAGCCGAGCAGTACTAATAAATCATACTTTATTTTTGGCTAGCAATTAATATCCATTTAGGATATATCGAATTTAATTCGTTATATCCATTTATATCCTTTTAAAGGTTTATTTTTTAAAAAGGGCGTTTTGGTGGCGGTAATACTGGTGTTGTTCCACCTGTTCTCATTTCGAACCCCGGTACTAAAACAAAAAATTTCAATCATTTAAAATTGCGTGTATTGTAAGGAAACTATGCTGATGGTGCTCCACCTGTTCCCATTTCGAACACAGAAGTGAAATCCATCAAGGCCGATGATATTGGGTTTTCCCGAGAAAGTAGGTAGTTTTCTTACAATGCACGCAATTTTTTGTTTAGTACGGGGCGCCGCCAAAGTTTACCCCCCTATCAAACTTTGTTTTGGTGTGGGGGCGCCTTTTAGTTTTGGGGAAAAAAAGATACAATATATTTAGAATTATGAAGCTGCGTTTCCGTTCAAAAGCAGGTATTGCCATAGCTATATTGATTATTCTCTTGGTGGTTTTTAATTTAACAGGTTTTTCAAAATCAATTAGAAATCTGTTTTTTTCTATTTCTTCACCAATCCAGAAAAATTTTTGGGGAATAGGGGACAATATCTCCGGTTTTTTCGGTTCAATTTCGGAGGGAAAAAGAATGTGGCAAGAAAACGAAGAACTTAAGCTGGAGATTTATAATTTAACAGCAGAGAACGCATCTCTCGTTAATTTGGAAGAAGAGAACGAAGCTTTGAGAGGTGCTTTGGATTTAGGGCTGAAAAAAGAATTTGAATTGTCTTTTGCCGAGATTGTTTCAAGGGATGTATCCCAGGATTTTATCTTAATTGATAAAGGATCAAAAGACGGTCTTGAAAAAGGCATGCCGGTTATAACCTGGCAAAAGACTTTGGTAGGCAGGATTTATGAGGTTTACGAGGGATTTTCCAAGGTTATGTTAATTTCTAATAAGGAAAGCTCTTTTGACGCTCAGATTTCCGGGCAGGACATATCCGGAGTGGTCAAGGGAAGAGGGAATTTGTCCCTGTATCTTGATTTTGTCGCAAAGGAGCAAGAGATTAAAAAAGACGACATAGTGGTGACTACTGCCTTGAGCGGGGTTTTCCCGGCAGGGATATTGGTCGGTAAGATAAGCGATGTTAAAAAAAGCGACTTGGAGCCGTTCCAAGAAGACGAAATTGCTCCCGCCTTTGATTTAAAAGCGGAGAGGGACGTTTTCATTATTACGGGCTATCTTAAATAGATGAGAAAGTTTTTATTTCTGTTTTTAATCTTATATATTCTCTGCCTGCTCCAAACGAGCTTTTTAGTTTATTTTTCGATCAAGGGGTTTATCCTTAATTTAGTTTTGGTAGCTGTTATTTTAATAAATGTTTTTGAAAACCCTCGGGAAATGACAGGCATATTTTTGGCGGGTTTTGGCGGTTTATTCCTGGATATTTTTTCTGAGAGATTTTTCGGATTCTGGATCGCGATTTTATTACTGACGGCCGTTTTATTGAAGTTTGTTTTAAAAGAATATGTTAGATTTCCAGCCGCAAAAAGGACTTAAAAAACGTCGGGTGAAGGGCGATTTTAAAGGGGAAATAGAACCGCACGAGATTCTTCTTGATAAGCTGGCCAAAAGAAAAGAAGAGGAGTTTGATATTTCGGAGAAGAAGCTTGAAGTCCCTTTGTCAAAGATGGTCCTTCGAGGATTCGTGTTTTTTTGTTTTCTCATAATCTTTGCTCTTTTTGCCAAAACCTTCCAGCTCCAGGTTATTGAGGGAAAGGAGTGGGCCAAGCTTTCCCAGGAGAATAAATTCATCATCAAGAAAATCCAGGCCGAAAGGGGAGTGATTTATGACCAGAATATGAAACAGCTGGTTTACAACGAACCGAGCTTTGATTTGGTTTGCGAGAGTAATAATCTTCCCCAGCCTGAAGCCGAGAGAAAGGAGGTTATAGAGGAAGTGGCCAGGATTTTGAATGTTAAAACAGCTGAGTTGGAAGACAAAATCGAGAATGGAGATATAATCTCGGAGAATTTGGAGCATCAGGCTTTGATTACTTTGGAGACAAAAATCGCAGAACTGCCTGGCTTCAAAATCGAGAAGACTTCAGTAAGGAATTATACGGAAGGGGAGGCTTTCTCCCACGTTTTGGGTTATATGGCAAAGATAAAACCTGAAGAACTGGCCAGTTTTGAAGAGTCTTATTCCATTAATGACTATGTAGGCAGGGATGGTATAGAAAAAACTTATGAAGATATCTTAAGAACGGATCCTGGCGAGCTCAGGATTGAAAGAGACGTTTTGGGAAACGTAATTTCGAAAGAAGTTGTCGGACTGCCTGAATCCGGCGAGAGTTTGGTCTTATGGCTTGATTCGGATTTACAAAAAAAAGTTGAAGAGGAGTTAGGGAAAATGGTTCAGTCTCTCGGGAATAAAAAAGCGGCAGCCGTGGCTTTGGATCCAAAGACCGGGGGAGTTTTATCTATGGTTTCCATACCCGGTTTTGACAATAATTTGTTTCAGAAGGGTTCGGATTCCAAAGAGCTGGCAAAGATTTTTAAAGATTCCACTCAGCCTCTCTTTAACAGGGCTATAGCAGGCACTTATATCGTCGGTTCCACCATAAAGCCTCTTATCGCTTCGGCTGTTTTGGAAGAAAATATAATCTCGCCCCAAAAGAAAATTAACTGCGAGGGCCGTATAGTTATCCCCAACCCTTATAACCCCGAAGAAAGCAGTATAAAACTTGACTGGACGACTCACGGTCCAACTGATTTGAGAAAAGCCATTGCCGAATCCTGCGATGTTTATTTCTATACCGTAGGTGGCGGATTTGGCAGCCAGAAAGGGCTGGGCCCGACAAAGATTAAGGATTATTTGGAGCTTTTCGGTTGGGACAGCAAAACCGGTGTTGATCTTCCGGGAGAAAGTCAGGGCTCTATCCCTGACAAAGACTGGAAAAGGGAAGTTTTAAACGAGTCGTGGTGGGACGGAGATACCTATAATCTTGCCATAGGTCAGGGTTATTTAAAGACAACACCGATAGAAGTGGCTGCCAGTTTCGCTGCCATAGCCAACGGCGGTAAATTGTTGGAACCCAGGATCGTAAAAGAAGTTGTGAATGACAAGAAGGAGGTGGTTGAAGAGATTCAACCAAAGGTTATTCGCGAAAACTTCATTGATTCGCAAAATCTTCAAGTCGTCAGGGAGGGTTTGAGGCAGGCGGTAACCGGAGTAAACAGCCCGCAGGCCTCCTCTATTACGTTAAACTCTCTGCCCGTATCGTCTGCTGCCAAAACCGGTACAGCTGAGTTGGGTAACGACCGCTATAACAACTGGGTGACTGTTTTTGCCCCCTATGACGACCCAAAGATCGTTTTAACCGTAGTGGTGGAGAATGTGAAAGGGGTGAAAGCGGCTGCTCTGCCGGTGGCTAAAGAAATATTAAACTGGTATTTCAGCGAATAATGTTTTTGACCAATCTCTGAAAATTAACTAAAATAGTTATATGCCCCGTTAGAAGTCCTGGACAGAAAAAATTTTACTAAAATTTTTTCTTCCAAACTAAACGGGGTATAACAAAAAGCGATGTCTGTCTTAAATCAGCTGTAATCTATATAAGGGCAGACTTCTAACGGGGTATGGCGACAATTGATGAAGTAAGAACCTGGCTTCGCCAGAACCTTGATTCATTTTTGAATTAAGA
>CAZPAG010000020.1:0-4281 GCA_964584545.1 uncultured Candidatus Saccharibacteria bacterium | reverse complement strand
AACAAATTACATAATTTGAAAATTTAAAAACAACGCTTAAATCGTGGGTTACAAGCAAAATCGTCAAACCTCTTTCTTCCTTCAGTTTGGACAACAATCCATAAATAGTTTCCTCTCCCCCAATATCAATCCCGGTGGTCGGTTCGTCAAAAAGCAAAACATCGGGCTTTCCGACTAAAGCCCATGCGATCAATGTTCTTTGAAATTGCCCGGAAGATAATTCCCCTATTTTTTTGTTTAAAAAATTCTCTTTAAATCCTACTGAATTTAAGATTTCTTTTATTTCTCCCTTTAGGACTCCCTTCAATTTAAAAAATTCCTCAACATTCATCGGAGTATCTTTTATAAACGGCAGTCTTTGAGGAACATAGCCGATTTTAACTTCTTTTTGCCATTCAATCTCTCCTTCATAAGGCAAAATTCCCAACAAAGCTTTTAATAAAACTGTTTTTCCTGCTCCATTCGGCCCTAAAATCGTTAAAACATCCCCCTCTCTCACTTCAAAAGAGAGGTCTTTGATTGTTTCTTCATTTTCCAGCTTCACGTTCAATTTTTTTACTTTTAAAATAGGCTCCAGCATAAACTTATTTTTTATTACGATTCCCATTTCTTAAAAAAACTTAATCGAAAGGGTCATTTTCCTCCATTATTCTTAAAGCTTTTTCGCTCTCTTGTTTTTCTTCTTCTAATATTTCCTCCTCTGTTTTTTTCTTTTTTTCTTTTTTCATATTTCTTCATATTTTATGTTGTTCGCAAACATCTCCCTCGCCTGCTTTTTTAATTTTATCATCTTTCCACGCCTCAAAAATCTCCCTTACCGTATCCGCTCGATCGACATAAACATCAATTCCCAACTGGCCGCATAAAGATAAGGCCCTTGGACCAAGATCTTTGCAAAGTAAAACATTAGCTCCGTGTTCTTTCATAAGTTCCGGCGGCAATCCTTGACCGCCGCCATGTTCACTAACATTGTCTATAATTTCCATAACTTCACCTTTCTCGTCAAGAAAAGTGTATGTCAAACAGCGGCCGAAATGTTCGGCCACTGTATCTTCCAGCCCTCTTTTGCCGTTAGTTGGAATTACTATTTTCATCTTTCAGTTTTTTAAGATTGCCGTCTATAAATTCCTGTAAAACCTCTTTAATCGAGCCGCCACCGTCATAAATTTCAATATTAAATTGCTTCAATACGTCCAAGGCTCTCGGCCCCACGTTCTTTGTGATTACGGCGTTAACGTTCTTCTCTGCCATCAATTGAGAGGCGGAAATACCTGCCCCGCCCATCTGATTTTCGCTTTCATTTTTTATAACTTCAACTTTTTTAATCTCCTGATTTTCGACTTCAGCGATAATAAAATAGGGACACCTGGCGAACACTTCGCTAACGTTGTCCGTTAGTTTCTCTCCTGTTGAACTTATTGCTATTTTCATATTGTTTTCCTGTTTAATTTTTACTTTGCTATTTCTTTTATAATTTCGTTTTTTATTTCTTCGTTGAAACCAGAAAAGGCCCTGTCCTTGATAAAAATTATCGGATAATAGCCGAACGACTCTGAAACGCCTTCGCTTTGACCGAATTCCGTTCTCAATTTATCTAATTTATCCGCGAAGCTTTCTTCGTAATCAAGGAACTGTTCTGCCGGATAATCAATTGTTTTGACAAAATCCAAAGCTTCCAAGCACATCGGGCCTGCTCCGTTATGAAACATCATTATTTTATTCCCCGCATCAGCTTGCCCTTCTTCATTTGATTCGGTTACGCTAACATCCTCTACCTTGCAGGGATTTTGAACTTTTTCCACTTCTTCGTAAGGAACGAGCGGTCTGATTTTTTCGGGAGTATATGGCGCATTTTTGTTTATGGGCAGCTGCCAATCGGGTAATACCCAGTCAGCGTCTTTCATAAATTCGTCTAAGTTTACCCATTCAATTTTATCTTTTGTAGTATCCCAAAATTCAAGCCACATATCCATCCAAGGCTTCAAGTATCCGCCAATATTAGTATGGCTGACGGGAGTCACCCTAAGATACGAGCCGTATCGAGCTTGCTCTTTAGGCGTAAGGGGCTCTACGGATCGCATCAACTCACCCATCATATCGTCAGGTGTCCCGCTTCTTTCGTAATAAGAATAGTCGCAAAGAGATCCGTATTTATACTGGACTTTTGGAATATTTGAAACTGACAATATTTTGGCGTGATACCCTTCTATTTGATAAACCGTTGCTTTGCTGTCGGTAGTCCCCCTCGCAATAACATAAGGAATTCCCAATTCTTCGGCAACTTTTATCGTAGTCATATCAGAAGCCATGTAACGAGAACCGATAGCTCTTACGGGAACTCCGGTGCATGCTTCTATTTTTTCTTTCATTTCAATAATGCGCGCTTTTTGCTGCTCGTACGGCATGTCCCAAAAAGGCGCTCCGTCATTGGAAGCCATTATTTCTATATTATATTTAGGCAGTTGTTTAACAACGTCACAGTTGGCTTCAACAAATTCCGGATTAACCTGCAAAAGTCCGCGTATTCCTCTTTCATACATTTCGTTAACGAAATTGCTCAAACCAATTGTGTCTTTATACTCAATAAGAATCATTATGCCTTTGGCTTTCTCCGTTCCTCCGCCGGCTTCTGATTTTATCTTCCCCAGCTTCAGAGAACAAAAACCTATCAAGCTGACTGCCAAAAAAACTGAAAATACGATTAAAAAGATAAGCTTGATATTTATCTTCATATTATTCTATTTCCTACAAATGAATTATTTTTGTCCTTTAAGATGAGCCAAACGAGCCTTAATGGCTTTGAGTTCGTCTTCTAAGATAGCTGTTTCCTCTGAAAGAATCTTTGTTTCTTCTTTTTCGGTCGGAGTGGAAGTAGGATAATAGCCCCAAAATCTTCTCCAGCCGGACCCTCGACCACGACCACCGCCTCTGCGCCAGCCCATCCCGGCTCCGCAAGGGCCTAAACCCCAGCCGCTGCCAGGGCCCATCCCCGAAGGACCTGTTCCGTCATATCTTGGCATAGTTTTTAAATTAAATTTTTATTAATAGAAAGGCCGACCATTTATTATTACCCCTCTATTATGAATATAAATCCATAACTACCTTCCTGTCAAGACCCCTCAGCCGCGGGTAAAACAAAATCCATATCGTTTATAAAAATTTTGAACATAACGAAAAAGTCCGCCGGCTTATCTAAGTTTCCTTTTTTGAAACCAGCTTATGAAATAAAGAATCCCGACAATGGCGGCTGGGCCAGAGATAAAGGCATACCAGCTCCAAGGACGATCAAAACCGACCATCCAAATATAAAAGACGGCGAGAATTAAAAAAATAGCCGCACCCATTAAATCGTGCTTCCAAACGACAATAATTATCCCGAGCAAGACGAACGACGGCAAAAGATGCATAAAAAGCGCAGGGATAACGCTCCAGCCGCTATGTTCACTAAAAACATCCAAGGCAAACAGGGAAATAAACAGAACAAATCCTATGCTTAGAATTCTTGGCAGCCAATAAATAATTTTCATAACCATCTCCTTGCTTTATTTTTATATCTTATATAGTCTTCTCCAAACAATCCTTCAAGGTTCTTTTCTTCGTAAACAATGAATTTTCTCTCAAGAATGGCGATCATCGCAAGAGGCGATAAAAAAACAGTAATGCTCCCCAGCAAAACAGCCAGACCGAACAAAATAGAAACAAAGCCTAAATACATGGGGTGCCTGCTGATGCTAAAAGGCCCTTTTGTAATAAATCTCGACGGCTTTTCAAACGGCTTTACCGTTGTTCCGCTTTTTTTGAATAGCGAGTCAGCCCAAATATTTATAACCGATCCGAAAATAATGAATATAAATCCTAAATAATTATAAGGAAAAAGAATTATATTTTTAATTGGAAGAATAAAGTGCAATCCTATCGCCAATAAGAAAAGCATTACAAAATAAGTTGGTGGAAGTTTTTTCATATTTAAACTATATCAAAAACTTGCTCAGCTTCTTTATTTATAACCTCGCCTTTTTTAGAAAAAAGCCTAACTTCTATTACGTAAACACTATTTGATTAAGGCTTCAAAAGCGTAGTAGACCAAAAAAGCCGGCCAGACCAAAGCTTTTAAGAACCCAAGGACCCCCATCCAAAAAGTTGCGGCGTGACTGATAAAATAAACAGCCGCGCCGATAAATCCTATGCCATAGACTGCGCTGGATCCGCTTTTATGAATATCTCTCATATTTTTTATATTATTTAAATAAATATTGACCTTTATACTATCCTACCAAAAAA
>CAZPAG010000019.1:0-5175 GCA_964584545.1 uncultured Candidatus Saccharibacteria bacterium | reverse complement strand
ATAATTTATAACGAAGTTGAAAATTATCCCCAGAGGTATAATTTATAACGAAGTTGAAAATTATCCCTAGAGGTATAATTTATAACGAAGTTGAAAATTATCCATAGAGGTATAATTTTATTTTATAAAATCAAATTGACAGGGCTCCCGCGCATAGAATACTTTAATCGCGCGGGATGCATATATTTTTTTTAAAAAGGCCCGTGCTTTCGACGGACTGTATTTCCAGTTTACCAAAAGCTACCTCTTTGTCAATTGTGATTTTGAGGTTATCCTCTTTATTCTTAAATCCCAACGAGGGATGTCATCGTCAAAAATCAAACGGTTCCTTATTATCTCTTTTTTGCTCAAGGAAATTTCCTTAAGAGGGCTTAGTCTTTTAATAAATATCGGGATTAAAGACAGAAAAACGAATAAACCAACGCTATTCAACTGATTGAAATAGAAAGATAAAACTATGGCCGTGATCAAGGATAAGATTGTGCCGATGGAGGCGTTCCAAATAAAAGATACAACAGCTATAGGGATTAAGGATATCCAGAAGACTTGAGGAGACAATGATAAAAGAGCTCCGCCAAAAGTAGCGATTCCTCGCCCACCGGAAAAATTTAAAAAACAACTCCAGTTGTGGCCGATTATCACCGCCACTCCGCAAATTGCCTGTATTTGAAGAGAAAAACCTAACTTCTGACTCAGCCAGACCGCTAAAAATCCTTTTCCAATATCTAAAATACCCGTTAATACTCCCTGCCACTTCCCCACGTTTTTAAAAACATTTGAACCGGAAGATTTCTTCCACCCGATTTCCAAAACATTCTTTCCGCAAAATAATTTGGATACGATAAAGCCGAAGGGAACAGAGCCTAAAGTATAAGATATTAATATTATGATTAAATTTGATATCATTTTTAGTTATTTAGAGGGGCCCAGGCCGCGATTAGGGTTCCAGGACCCGTATGAGAACAAATTACTGGCGAAGCTGAATTAACATAGCTTACTTCCGCTTTTATCTCTTTAAGCTTTGCTTTAAGTTTTTTAGCCTCTTCCAAATTGTCCGCATGGCTGATAATAACCCTGATTTTTCTCCCTCGGCTTTCTTTTTTTATCTTTTTAAAAATTGCTTCGGCCATATCCCGAGCCAAAACTATTCCTCCCTGTTGCGCCAGGCCGTTTTTCAAAACCATCACCGGATGAAAATTCATTTTTTGTATTCTTCTCATCCAGTTTGCTTGGGTTTTATTGACCCTTCCTCCGGCCTCTATCCATTTTGGGTCTTCGATAACGGCATATAAACGAATCTTTGAGGATAATTTTTCCAACTCCTTTATCACTGCTCCGATCTCTTTTT
Source organism: uncultured Candidatus Saccharibacteria bacterium (assembly GCA_964584545.1). Lineage (GTDB taxonomy): Bacteria > Patescibacteriota > Minisyncoccia > Minisyncoccales > CAZPAG01 > CAZPAG01. The sequence goes on along the minus strand of CAZPAG010000019.1, from coordinate 3,827 downwards.
GCTCCTGGATCAATTCAACGGCTCTTAAAAGCAGAAGGGCTTGGCCGGCAGCCGCACTTTTAGAATCGAAAACAAATATCCTGTCTTTGTTCTTTGACATTGATTTCGCCTGCCTGGCCGAATTATTACAAGCTGAGAGCTTGGAAGACATGTTAATGCACAAAACTTTTTCAAAAGTCTTAAGCTGCCTTTCAAAAGCGACCGAGTAGGTTTTTGGAGAAGGCTGGGAGGTTTTTGGAAAAACTTTAATATTCTTTTCTCCCGCCTTCCTCATTTTCCGATAAATATATCCTGCTGTAATCTTTTTTCCGTTTGGCCAGTCGACGGATATCTCCACGGCCTCTATCTTATATCTCTCTGCGATCTTCTGAGGCAAGCCGGAAGCGTCTTCTGTAACTATCCCTATAGAGACCTTTCTAAGAGAAGACTTATTTTCAACCTCCGAAGACATGTCTTCGGTTTTTAGTTTTAAAATATTCCCCGTTTTCTCAATAATTTTTCCTATTTTCTCGGGAGAGTCGGTATGGACATGAAGCTTCATTTTGTTCCCAACGCTGACAATATCCAGGCTGTCTCCCAAATCCTTCATTTTTTCTTTTAAGACTTCCTTGCTGAACTTCGGATTTTCAATTAAAGAAACAACTTCGTATCTATATGAAAGATTCTTTATAAACTTCCTTATCTTGTCTGAAGGTTTTCCTTCCGGAACTTTAGCGAAATACGGGCCGTCCAGCGCTTCCACGTAGCTCTCCAAAATCATTAAAAAAGCTAAGCCTCCGGCGTCGACAACATTGGCCTTTTTTAAAACTTCCATCTTTTCTCTTGTCTCAAGAAGGGCCTGGTGAGAGTTATCAAGAACTTTCTTCAAGATATTAATAATATTTTTCCCTCTAGCTGCCTCTTTTTTAAGAGTAGAGGCGGCTGCGTCAATAACGTCCAGAATAGTGCCCTGCTTCGGGTTGAGAATAGAGTCTCTCGCCCTTTTAGCCCCCTTCTCAAAAGCGACTGATAAACTCTTAGCGTCTGCCGTATCTTGTTTTAATTCCGGCAGAAAATCTGCCAAAAAGCCGGTATAGATTATGCCGGCGTTTCCTTGGGCAGCGCTCATGGCTGCGTCTAAAATGATATTGGAAATTTCACTAAAATCTTTAAAATCCTTACCGTCTATCGCTTCTTTTATACCCAAAAGGGTCTTTGCCATGTTGCTGCCAGTATCCTGGTCGGGGACGGGAAAAACATTAATCTTATTAATTTCTTCTTTCTCTTTTTCAATCTTCTCGCAGGAAGAAAGAATCATTTTTTGCAGGTCTTTTTGAGTAAGATACTCCATATATTTAACGGATGTCGTCTATTGTGGACCCACCGGGAATCGAACCCGGAATTCAGCAACCCTCCTGCACTAAAATTTTTGGTGGACTTAGCGAGAGTCGAACTCGCGTCTCCGCAATGCGAATGCGGCGTACTACCACTATACTATAAGCCCAAGAAATTTCAGCTTCGGAAGAGCACAGTGCGAATGCTTTGCCCTCCGTAGCATTTGGAGAAGGAGGGCTGCGTAATACCGTTTTACTATAGACCCTCGGCTTGTCGGGGCGTCGAGATTCGAACTCGAGCTAAATCCTCCCGAAGGACTCGTGCTACCGCTACACTACGCCCCGAAAACTTAAGTTACCCAATATTTCTTCTTAGTCATCTCGTCTCTCTTTACCTCTAATTTTTCTTTTTCTTTTCCTGCTTTCTCTGAAAGATTTTTCAATTCCTTGTCCTTTAACCCGCCAAGCTCCTCAATCTTTTTTTCTAAAAACTTCTTAGTATTATCCTTTGGCGATTCCAAAACATAGCCGAGTAAAATATCCAGAATCTGCCCTATTTTCGGACCTGGCTGGATTCCCAAAATCTTCATTACATCATTCCCGGAAACCTTCAACCTTTTGGCGGAAATAGGATCCTGGGCCACTTTTTCGATAATATACTTTAAATGCCTCAATTTATAAGGTTCGGCTTTGGGGACGCCGGAACCTATCCTATCTGCCATTCTCACTTGTAACAATTCTTCCATGTTTTCCGGTCCGGCCTTAACGACCAACCTCCTGACCGAGCTTTCTCCCACCTCTTCGGGATTATAGTAGAAAAGATGGCATCTAACAAGCTTGGTTATCTTCTTGTTCTGCTTTTTAGAAAACTTTAAACGGTCCAATATCTGGCTGACCATCTTGGCTCCTATCATCTCGTGATTGTAAAAAGTGGAACTTTCTCCTTCCCCTCTTTTTGCCCGAGGCTTTCCTATATCGTGGAAAAGGGCGGCCAGCCTGACATCTTGGTTGAAACCTTTTTTAGCCGCGTAATCTAACGACTTTAAATAATGATCGTAGCATTCGTATATATGATGCTTGTTCTGGCCGATTCCATATCCTTCTTCAAGCTCCGGGATGATATATTTTAATAAACCCAGCCCTCTTAAAACCTCCATTCCTTCGGCCGCCCTCTCTGACATAATAATCTTTAAAAATTCATCTCTTACCCTTTCCTGAGAAATGGCTTTTATCCAAGAAGAATGCTTTTTAATGGCCTCTGCCGTATTTTTCTCAATTTCCCAGCCTTTACCTAAAAATACGGAGAATCTTACCGCCCTCATCATTCTCAAAGCGTCTTCCGAAAACCTCTCGTCGGGATTACCGACGGTTCTGATAATTTTATTCTTCAAATCTTCCTGGCCGTCAAACAAATCAATAAAAACCAATTTCGGTTTTATATCAATAGCTATGGCATTTATGGTGAAATCCCTTCTGGACAGGTCTTCTTCAATGTTTTTGGCGAATTTTATCTCGTCAGGATGCCTTTTGTCGGTATACTTTGCCTCAGACCTATAAGTCGTAACCTCAATTTCCTTCAGTTTTTGGTTTTTGCTGCTTGTCTGGACGGTTACCGTAAAAAAGTTATTCTCGTAAAAACTTTTCGGAAAAACTTTCTGTATTTCTTCGGGTCTAGCGTTTGTGGCGATGTCCCAGTCTTCAGGGTCCCCGCCTCTCAAAACATCCCTGACGCAACCGCCGACAATATATGCCTCAAAGCCCTTCTTTTTCAGTTTATCAATGACTAATTTTACCTCTTTGGGAATATCAATAAACATATTTATAAGATGATTTTAACCTGAAAACTTGTTTTTTTCAATCAGCCTGATATAATATCAAAACGCTACTCGCGAGGGCGTAGAGCCCCCGTAGCTCAATGGATAGAGTACAGGCCTTCGAAGCCTATGGTGAGGGTTCGACTCCTTCCGGGGGCACAGGGAATTAATCAAAAACAAAACAATGAAAAAAATACTGCCGGCAATCCTTTTGATTTTAATCCTTCTTTTTTCGGCAAACCAGGTTTTAGCCGCTATCTGTACGGGCCCTATTGTGCCTTGCGGAGGAGCGGGAAATCCGTGTCAGTTCTGCCACATCTTTGTTGTTATTGCTAATATTATAAACTTTGTTTTAACCTGCCTGGCTCCGATTGTAGCCGCCCTGATGTTTGTTATCAGCGGATTATTGTTTATGGTATCCCATTTCAGCGACGCAGAAGTGTTGGCTGGAGGAACAAAAGGAGGTCCGGCTCTTTTTTCCCAAGCTAAAAAGGCAGTAACAGCCACTGTTATAGGATTATTAATCGTATTCATTTCTTGGGTATTTTTAAGCACATTTCTCGATTTTATCGGATACGCGAAATGGACGGGTTTGGGGACATGGTGGCAATGGACAGATAAATGCCCTGTCCGATAATAAAACTATGCCCTGCTAGCTCAATTGGTAGAGCAGATCCCTCTTAAGGATAAGGTTGCAGGT
>CAZPAG010000018.1:0-6257 GCA_964584545.1 uncultured Candidatus Saccharibacteria bacterium | reverse complement strand
TTATTATTTAAAAACATTAAGAAAAACGTCAACGCTAGAACAGAAATTATTGAAAAGAGGTAAACAAAGGTTCTCCCTGCAACAAAACGAATATCCATTAGGCGGTACCTAATTATTGCGTATGCAGTGGCGACCACAAAAAATAGAGAGAAATAAGTGCTTACCCAAAAAAATCGCGAGTCGCCCGTGCTCAAAGGAATAACTACATCGAAGATGGTTGCCAGAATAGAATAAAGTATTGTCCCGACAAAGATATATATAAATTGCATTCTCTGGATCCCCCTGGATTGTGATAGCCTTTTTATAAAAATATAAGTCACCCAACCCATTGCAAACAATATATATATTCCAAATAATGCATAAGCAGGGCCAAGAATTGTTTCTGGCCCCCACGATTTAACGACTACTCCTTTCACCCAAAAATCAGTACCAATTAATATAAAAACAAAAATGAGGGCCGCAAGACTAATTAGAATAGGGGCTATTTTATCTTTTACCTCTAAAAAATTTCTAAAGAAATACGTCCAGGTAACGGCAAGTCCGATGACGAACAAATAAACTATCTTTATCCAAGCCTCGCTGTCAAAAACAAATGGTTTTACATAAAAAAACATACTCACCGCCCAAAGCCCCAGGTCAAAAGAGACTAATGCGAAAGAGATATTTGTGCCGCTTTTTCGATTTCTCGATAGAACAGAAAACCCAATTATAAAGTTCAGCAAGGCAATTATTAAAATAGTATATTTTATATCCATAATAACCGAACGCCCTTAAGATAATTTTCTTTAAGCAATTATAGCATTTCTACGCTTTAAATAAAAAAGGGGTAGCCTCAATTAGGAGGCTAACCCTGCGATAAACACTATTCTTTTTGTGCTACTAGCACCTCGACGGGCAACAAAGAAGAAGGAGAAGGATAGATCTTAACAGATTTCATCCCTGCGGGCTCGAGAAATTTTGCCCACTCCACAGCGGGAACGTTTTGCCAGTAGCCAGCCTCATTCATTTCTCCTGCCATTTTCCCCCACTGGACCTGCCAGGGGACAAATTCCGGCAAGATAGGCCACATTAAAGGAGAGGACAAAATGATTTTTATTTTCCTCAACCCCTGATGAGCGTTTGAGAAATCAAGCTCTGGCAACATCGTAGAGACTATTAAGTAACCCCCCTTAGCCACACACCGGGCTATTTCCCTCAAGATAAGAGGTTGCTCTTCCAATTTTGCGTAGTTACCTGCTAGCGCGAACACTACCAGGTCTTGCGTCCCGCTCGCCAGAGGAGATCGACATCTAAAGTCCCATTTTCGAGATGTCACCATCTCTCCCCTTAAGAGCCCTTTCTGAATGAGTTGGTCCACCGTCTCTTCTAGAGCTCCAAGTACATGCTCTTCGTATTCCGTGACCATTATCCTGGCGCCAGGCTTTGAGAGAGAAAAATACTCTGGAGAAATTTCCTTGTAAGTGCCCGCTATCTTACTGGGAGCGCTAGACTTCCAGATGCCAGAAGCCAACCCCACCCTAAGGAGATCTCGACCGGCTCCAGCGGAAAAAATAGTAATCTTGGGCTCTTCTCCGAGATCAATCCTCCGGATAGCGTCTTCGATATTACCCCAAAAACCCTTCCTTTTCCGTCCTTCATAGAACTCGTAGCGGTAAAGCTCCCCGTACATCAACCTACGACCATTTCTTTTCCTTGTCGCAGAAAGATATTTTCCCCACACCATCGCCTCGGCTTCAGCCGCCTGAGGAGCTTGCGCAGGGCAGACCCTAAGATTTGAAACTTCTCTTTTGTAAACACTCTCGGGAATCCAACCGTTCTCGTTGGCGGGAACCTGCACGACAGAATCTTCTCCGTCCAGCTTCTGTCCCGAGCCCTTCACCGGTGCCAGCAATACTGGCCGCTCAACTACTTTTTCGATCTTTCTAACTTTGACTGCCATTTTCGGCCTCCTTACATAATCATTCGGTCTATTAAATTTATAATGAGGGGGGATGACTCCCCCCGTAAGCTAGTTAATTAATGAACTAAATATAGCGAAGATAAAAGACCTTGTCAAGTCTTGCCGACAGAATAACCAACGACAACGAAATAGGCCATATTTTGAAGCTAAATCTATAAATCCTACTTGTAAAACAACCATTGACAATTTTACGAAATTGACTTTAAATAGAGCATTAAGTAGAATAAACTTATGATAGATGCTCCGATAGAACTAGAGCTAAGAAAGCTCGGCCTAACCGAGAAGGAGGTTAAAATTTATTTAGCCGGTCTTGAATTGGGGCCTGGTTCTGTCCAGAAAATAGCCCAAAACACAAAAATTACGAGACCAACCGTATATGAAATTATTAAAAAGCTCGAAGAGAAAGGGTTGTTTGCCGAAACAAAACAAAAGGCGAAACGGTTCTTTTCCGCCCAGTCACCAGAGAGAATTTTAAGCATTTTGAGAACCCAAAAACGGGAGATTGAGGAAAAGGAAAGGGAATTCATCAGGATTATAGCCTCTTTAGAAGAAAAGTACTCAAAGCAAGAAGGAATAAAGACCTATAAAGGAAAGGAAGGGTTAAAAGCCCTGGAGGAAATAGTTTCCTTCTCCCCTACTTCTAGCATCACTATCGTTAGTAAAACAAAATCGCCAAAATTCAAAAAAGCCTTTCAAAAGATTAAAAAAAGACTGGGAGAGATAAAAATAAGAAAAATAAAAAAGAACCTCGACGGAACTATAATTATTTTTGATAAAGTGGCCTTTCTCCCCTCAAAAAAACAAGAAGGATTTCTAATTGAGAACAAACTGGTAATAAGTCTTATTAAATCTATTCTCCTATAACCTGTATCTGGATCCTTCTCTCTTTAGGACGGTCCAGCTCTACAATCATAACACTCTGCCACTGGCCGAGTTGAATTTTTCCGTCAATCAAATTTAAGACAATGCTTGACGGCAAATGGATTGCTCTGCAATGAGAATGACCGTTTGCACATTCTCCGTCGCAAAGATTGACCGTTCTCCTCCCAAAATCATCGTGGTTATAAGTCAGACCTTTAGACCCTGTGCTTTCTAAATTCTTTTTCATATCCTCTATTAGCAATGGCTCGTTTTCGTTTAAAATTACGGCTATTGTGGTATGGAGGGACTGCACATTCACCAATCCGTTTTTAATCCCACTCTCTTTAACAAAAGATTTAACATCGTTTGTCGCGTCAATAAAATCAAACTCTCCTTTAGTTTTATATTCAATTGTTTTATTTCTTACTTTCATGGCTACGGAAAATTAATTTTCCCTTTCTATAACTATATCACAAAGCTCTGCCAAGGCCCTGTTCCAGCCATTCTTCGGTAAAAGCTTAAGATTAGCTCTAGCTTTTTTAACAAACCTCTCCCCATAATTAATAGCTTTTTCTTTGGCTTTAGTTTTTTTAATCAATATTATGGCCCGACGGATATCTCGGTCAGAAACTACATTTTTACGAATAATCTGAGAAATTTCCTTCTTTTCTTTTTGAGAAAACTCCTGGTAGGCAAAACAGATAATAGCATTCCCCATCTTTCCCTCCTGGATATCTTTACCAATTTTTTTGCCGAATTTTTGCCTTTCGCCGAAAATATCCAATATGTCGTCTTTTATTTGAAAAGCTACCCCAAGATTAAACCCATAGTTCTTTAAAGCCTTTATTTGTTTTTCTTTAGCTCCGGCAGAAATAGCGCCGATTTCACAACAGCTCTGGAACAAAGAAGCCGTCTTTTTGCTAACCATCCCAAGATATTTTTTTTCAGAAACATTCCTATAGCGATTTTTAATAACATATGGCTCATCTTTACGGCCAGACTGCTCAAATAATATATCTGATATCTCCCCCTCAACTAATACTTTAAGCGTTTTAGCGAAAATCTCAGATATCCTCACAGAATACCGAGAACGATTTGCCGCTTGGAAAATGGCTGCTCCAAAATCAATACCTATGCACTGAGCAATTGATCTGCCAAACTTCGCCCAAACAGTCGGCTTCCCCCTCCTTAAAACGCTGTTATCAATTATATCGTCAATAATCAAACTATAATTGTGTAAAATTTCCAAGCCAGCGGCAGGATATAATATATCTCTTGTCTCCCCGCCAAAAAGCTTAGCTGAGGCCATGGCTAAAGCCAGCCTTATTCTCTTTCCTCCGGTATTAATCTGATATTTGACTACATCCTGAAATTTTTTACCAACATAAAGGCCTAGTAGCCTCTTTATAACGGGATCTATTATTTTAACGGTTTGGACTAAAAATAAACTTGTTTTCTCTCCCTTTTTAGCCATGATTAATTCAATATCAATAATAACACTTTATTTTTCGATTAAAAAGAAATAGAATGGAGGAGAAAGATGAGAATAATTGTTTCTAAAAACATTGGGCTCTGCACGGGAGTAAAAAGAGCTCTGAATATTGGCTACGATTCTTTGAAAAACGACCCTAAACCGGTCCAGTTTTTAGGGGAGATCATCCACAACGAGAAGGTAATCAATGATTTTAAAAGAAATGAAGGGAAAACGATATCCAGCCCGGAAAAAGCAAAAAAGGGCACTTTAGTAATTAGAGCTCACGGTATCCCCCCCTTAGTTTTCCCAAAGAATATCGTAATAAGAGACGCGACCTGTCCATTAGTCAAAAAAGTTCAGGAGGAAGCAAAATCCCTTTCTCAAAAAGGATATAAGGTTATTATCATCGGAGATAAAAACCACCCGGAAGTAAAAGGGATAAAAGGATATGCGGGTAGCAAAGCCATAGTGATTGAAAAAGAGTCTCAGGCTAAATCGTTAAAAAGTATGAAAAAAGTTGGAGTAATAAGCCAAACTACCCAAAATTCAGAAAAAGTTAATAAAATCATAAATATTCTTAAAAAAAGGGCGAAAGAATTGAAATATGTAAATACTCTATGCCCTCAGGTTGTTTCCCGCCAAAAAGAACTTTCTAAAATGATAAAAAAAGTAAACGGAGTTTTGGTGGTGGGATCTGAAACCTCCGCTAATACACAAAGACTGGCGGAAATCGTTAAAAAACATAAAAAGCCTGTCTGGTTGACAAACTCAGCAGATAGCCTAAAAAGGAATTGGTTTAAAGAAATTCCTGTTCTGGGGGTAGTCTCTGGAACTTCTGCCCCAAACTGGATTGTTAAAGATATAATAAACTATTTAAAAAATGTTTAAGAGGAGGAAGACTAAAATCGTAAAAATAGGAAACCTGAAAATCGGAGGTGACTTTCCCATTTTAGTGCAATCAATGACCAACACCGATACTTTTAACGTAGGAGAAACTGTTGGCCAGATAAAAAAGCTAGAGAAGGCTGGCTGTGAAATGATAAGAGTAGGTGTCCCAGACTTAAATTCAGCCAAAGCAATAGGAAAAATTAAAAAACAAATAAAGATTCCTTTGGTGGCCGATATTCATTTCTCGGCGGATTTAGCCATAGAGTCAATAAATCAAGGGGTGGACAAAATAAGAATAAATCCAGGCAATTTCCCAAAAGACGAGCTAAAAAAGGTGGTAGAATTGGCGAAAAAGAAAAAAATACCCATTAGAATAGGCATCAATAGCGGATCTTTAGAAAGAGACATTTTAGGCAAAAAGGAAAAAGTCACCGCCGAAATGATGGTAAAATCGGCTCTCCGCAGTATTAAAAAAATGGAGGACCTAAATTTTCGCAATTTAGTCATATCCCTGAAAGCTCCTGATGTTTTAAGGACGATAAAAGCGTATGAAATTTTATCTAAAAAAACCGACTATCCCCTACATCTGGGGGTTACTGAAGCTGGAACAAGTTTTTCAGGCGCTATTAAATCATCAATTGGAATCGGATATTTATTATTAAAAGGAATAGGAGATACTATTAGAGTTTCTTTAAGCGCCGACCCAAAAGAAGAAGTAAGGGCCTGCTGGGAAATACTGAAAAGTCTGGAGATAAGAGAAAGAGGAATAAAGGTTATAAGTTGCCCTACTTGCGCCAGAACCGAGATTAATGTTATAAGAATTGCAGGGGAAATCGAAAGAATGGCTAGTCATATCAAAACTCCCTTAAAGGTTGCCGTTATGGGCTGTATAGTCAACGGTCTGGGCGAGGCCAGGGAAGCGGATCTGGCTGTCGTCGGAACAAAAGAATTCGCCTTGATTACTAAAAGAGGAAAAGCAATTAAAAAAGTCAAAAAAGAAAAAGCTCTCGAAGAGCTTGAAAAACAAATAAGGACATTAAAAAAATGATTCCAGGAGGTTCAAAGTGGAAAAAG
>CAZPAG010000017.1:2187-7466 GCA_964584545.1 uncultured Candidatus Saccharibacteria bacterium | reverse complement strand
TATTTTTGGCAAAGTTTCCGTTGAAACAGATGGCAAATTAGGAGTCGAATATGGCACTTATCGTTACTATCGTTATGTGCCCGCGGATGGAATCTGCGGAGGCATGACTTTTTATATTCTGGCCGCTTATTTGGAAAATTTTCAATCTTCTTACGGGGTCGGAGACGAAGTAAGCTCCTGCTATGACGTTTTTAACTGGCAGGATCCCCATTGGTATACTATAATGGGAATAGAGCAGTATCCAGCCGAATAAATATTTAAAAGGTCAAATTAAAAATATATGACAAAAGTTTTTAAGAGCAAACTGAATTTAGCTTTTCCGGCGGTTTTCGTATTTTTTATACTATTTAACGTTTTATATTCCTCCGTTTCTCAGGCGGCGGTTCTTCCGTCTATTGAGAGCGTTCAGGTTTCTCCTTCTTCTATAGCTCAAGGGGCGGAGACAAAGGTCAGCATTTCCTGCCGCGCAACCTCGATCTACGGTATTTCTTCGGTTGCAGCCGAAATTTTTGATTCAAACGACACAAAGATAATGGCCGTCCCCCTTTATGATGACGGTTTGCATGGAGACGGCGCGAACAGGGACGAAGCTTTTGGCGGAGAGTATACAGCGCCAACTAATCTTTCTTTGGGCAAATATTATATTACGGTCAAGGCGGTTGACGGCATGGGTGTGACCAACTCCAAGGAAAAGATTACCTATTTTGATGTCGCATCCGCTCAAGCCATGTTAAACACTGCCGCTTCGGTTGTTCTTCTTGATGAAAATTTTGATACATATAATTACGGCTATATTCCAGCCGGATGGAGTAGCGATTATTGGCAGGTTGGAGCCTTATCGTACGGAGCTTATCATACCGCTCCCTATGCAACTTACGGAACTTATCAGAGTTCGGGGTATCTTGCCACCAAGCCCTTGTCTTTGACTTCCGGGAAAAGCTATAAATTGAGTTTCTGGTCCAGGTGGGATAAGGTTTATTCCGATACCGACCCCGGCTATTATATGCGCGTTTCATATAGTCCCAGCCAGGGCAGCGGCGGGACCGAACTAGCAGCTTTTGAAATAAAAGAAAAATCCTGGAGGTTAAAAGAATCTTCTTTCACGGTGCCGAATTCAGGAATTTATTATATCGTATTTGATAAGACCAGCTTTGGCGGCGGAGGCGTGGCCATCATTGACGACGTCAAGGTTGAAGAATTAGAGGCGCCGGCTATTAGTCTTAACGTGGTTGTTTCTGGTTCTGGAGCAGTATCGGGAAATGGTATCACTTGTGCCTCCAATTGTTCGGCTACTTTTGCCCCAGGAGTCAATATCAGCTTAACAGCCAGTCCTGGCGCCAATTCTGAATTTATCAACTGGACAGGAGGGGCATGCAACGGCGAGACTATGTCCGTCTGTAATTTTGTAATTAATTCCAGCGTCTCTGTGACGGCTAATTTCAGGACAGTATACGCCTTGTCTGTCACAAAGACCGGCGATAAATCGGGGACCATAGTTACTCCTGGCGGGAACTGTCAGGGATACTGTACATATAAATTTAATCCGGGAACTTCTGTCAATTTATCCCTCTCTTACCCGGCAGATTCCAACTTTACCGGCTGGGGCGGAGATTGCTCCTCTTTTGGGACCAATCCCACCTGTTCCTTGACGATGAATTCCAGCAAGTCGGTGACAGCCAGCTTCGGCGCCACCGTTGCCATTCTTGAAGAGAATTTTGATGCAGGTTCTGCGGGAAATACCTGTTACAACGCCGGAGGTCTTCCTCCTGCAGGATGGCTGGGGGACGCCTGGCGCATTTCTGCCGGAGGATACAACACTCCCTGCGCCATCACCAACGGCTGGATACAAGGCGCGGATCTTGTCAGCAGATCGGTAACCCTATCCTCGGGGAATATTTACAGATTAACCTTCGGCTACAAAGGAGAAACAGGTACCAGCTATCCGATGGACGTTTATCTCAGCCCGTCCCAGACTTTAAAAGGACTAAACCAGATAGTTCCCGGGTTTACGGTGAATAACACTGCCTGGCTGACAATGTCAAAACCGTTTGTCGCCCCTGGCACAGGAACCTTTTATATCTGGTTTTCCAGAGCCGGCCTTACGGGTTCTGGAGCTGTTATTATTGACAGCGTTAAGGTTGAAGAAACATCTGCTTCGTCATATGTATTAAACGCATCTGTCTCGGGAGCGGGCTCTGGTGCTATTTCGGGTTCTGGAATCAGTTGCAATTCTTCCGGAGGAGAGGGATGTTCGAAGAGATTCATTGACGGAGATTTAATTACCCTTACTGCCTCAGAAGGGGAAAATTCCGCTTTTGTCAGCTGGTCAGGAGTTACGGGTTGTTCAACTGGAGCTACTTGTTCTTTTAATATTCATTCCAATGTTTCTGTAGTAGCTATCTTTAAAACGGCATATACCTTGTCTGTCACGAAGATCGGGACTAAATCAGGGACAGTAGTTATTACTCCTAACCCTCCGGGCGGCAGCTGCCAAGGTATCTGTTCATATAAATTTGACCCTGACGCTCTCATTGATTTGACCGTCACTTTTGGTTCAGATTCATTTTTTACCGGTTGGGGCGGAGTCTGCTCAGATTTTGGGACTCAGCGCACCTGTTCTCTGATAATGGATTCCGCTAAATCCTTGACAGCCAGTTTCGGCGGCTCTGTCTCCACTCTTGAGGAGAATTTTGATACAGGGTCTTACAATAATATCTGTTACAACGCCGGAGGTTTTCCTCCTGCAGGATGGCTGGGGGACACCTGGCGCATTTCTTCCGGAGGATACAACACTCCTTGCGCCATCACCAACGGCTGGATACAAGGCGCGGACCTTGTCAGTAAATCAGTAAGTCTGACCTTAGACAGAGTTTACAATTTAACTTTCAGCTATAAAGGAGAAGATTCCACCGCCAACTATCCGATGGACGTTTATCTTAGCCCGTCCCAGTCTTCAAAAGGAGCAAACCAGATAGTTCCCGGGTTTACGGTGAACAGTGCTGTCTGGTTGACAGCGTCAAATCGTTTTGTCTCCCCTGGCACAGGAACCTTTTATATCTGGTTCTCCAGAGCCGGCCTTACGGGTTCTGGAGCCGTTATCATTGATAGCGTCAGTGTTACGGAAACATCGGCTCCGTTATATACGTTGAACGCATATATTTCGGGTTCTGGCTCCGGCGCTATTTCGGGGTCGGGCATCAATTGCGGAGCCGGTTCAACTGCTTGCTCAAAGAAATTCATTGACGGAGACTTGGTCACTTTTACCGCCGCAGAAGGAGCAGATTCTGTTTTCCTCGGATGGTCAGGATATTCGGGTTGTTCAACGGGGGCTACTTGTTCTTTCAGAATTCATTCTAACGTTTCTCTCAGAGCTAATTTTAAGACGGCATATACTTTGCATATCAGAAAAACCGGCCAGCAGTCGGGCACTATTATTGTTTCTCCCGGGAGCACCAGTTGCCAGGATAATTGCTCGGTTATATATGATCCAAATACCTCTGTTACTTTAACTCTTTCTTACCCGGCAGATTCCAACTTTACCGGCTGGAGCGGAGCCTGCTCCGGGACCGGTTCTTCATGCGTTTTGACGATGAGTGCGAGCAAATTGGTGACGGCCAATTTCGGTGCTCTTGCTTTTGCGCTTGATGAAAAATTTGATGACAATATTGACCCTTGGCACGGAAACATCTGTATGCCTGGAGGAGTTCCTTCGGGGTGGTCAGGAGGTTCCTGGGCCATTTCCGCTGGGGGATTTAATTCCTCTCCCTGCTCAGTATCAGGCCAGTATCAAGGAGGAAGCGATTTGATTTCAGAGTCTTTCACTTTGGTTTCGGGAAACGTTTATCAGCTGACTTTTTATTACAAAGGATTGGAGAATATCAATGGATACTATATGAACGTCTATCTCAGCCCGTCTCAGTCTTTAAGGGGAACTAACGAGATAATACCCGGTTTTGTCATAAACGGCGGTGCCTGGAGATCAAAAGGGGTTCGTTTCGTCGCCCCCGGCACAGGAACTTATTATCTTTGGTTTGCCAAGGCTGGCTTTGGAGGAGACGGTCAGGCGATTATTGACGATGTCAGTATCCAGGGGACAACAGCGACGGTTTCTACTTTGAATACAATAGTGTCTGGGTCTGGTACGATTTCCGGATCCGGTATTAATTGTGGTTCTCAGTGCACAAATACTTATCCTTCCGGCACCAGTGTTGTTTTAACCGCTTATCCCAATGCCAATTCTTTTTTTGTAAACTGGACAGGAGGGGCATGTAATCTCCAGACCACGCCTACCTGCAACTTTTTTATTAATTCCAATACGTCAATCACGGCTAACTTTACCGGACAGATTCCCGTAAATCAGGCTCCTGCTATTTCCTCGGTCACCAAATATCCGGATCCAGTAAATACCGGCAACAGCATATCTTTTACGGCCAATTGGTCAGATTCTAATTTAGGAGACCAGGCCAAGCTTCATATATGTAAGACCAACTCTATATCTTCAATCCAGGACTGCTTAGGCGGATCCTGGTGTGATACGACTTCTTTCTCGGTATCTTCACCTTTAAGCTGTTCGTACACGGCTCAGGCTTCAGACGTGGGGACCAAAAATTACTACGTCTTTGTCTGTGATGACGACAATGCCTGTTCGGCTGTCAGCTCAGGGACTTTTACGGTGCAGTCCGGAGGAGGGGGGACTTGCTCTTCCAAAGAAGTTACCAAGGGCAGCGGTATTAATCTTCTTCCTTTCTGGGGTGGGTATGCCAACGCCATGAGATTCCAGATGTTGTATACCAAGTCCGAGATTAATCAGGAGGGATACATAGATAAAGTGTATTTCCAGAAAGGCGGTTCGGCAACGGGGACGTTTAATAATTTCAGAATATATTTGTGTCACAGTTCTCTTTCTGCCCTGACGACAAATCTTGATTCAAATTGTAAGGATACCCCGGTCAAAGTGATGGATGTCCCGAGCATTTCTCTTTCCGGAAGCGCAGATAGCTGGTTGGAGTTTGATGTTAATAACACGTTTAATTACAATAATTCGGACAATCTTCTGGTTGAAGTCCGCTGGAGGGGTGACAGCGGTAATGACGTGGGTCTTTATATTGGTTCTCAATGCGGCTTGAGGGCTTTCAATTATCTTGATGATTCAGGTTCTGTAGGAACCGTGGGTTGCGCCGCATATAATTTCAAAGCGTCAATCTGTTCAGGAGGAGGTCAAAACCAGACTCCGACTATTGATTACATTTCCGATTCCCCTGACCCAGTTATTGCCGGAA
>CAZPAG010000017.1:0-2087 GCA_964584545.1 uncultured Candidatus Saccharibacteria bacterium | reverse complement strand
CCAAAAATTACTATGCTTTTGTTTGTGATGACGATAACGCCTGTTCTGCCGCAAGCCCTGGGACGTTTACGGTGAATTCGGCTATAACTTATTCCTTATATGAGTATTTAAACACCGGAGACAGTACTTTTATTAACTTTGATGCTGTCGCTGGAGCTGCAAAAAGAGCACAAACATTTACTCCTTCCGTAAATCACGTAATAAATTTTATCAAGTTAAAATTACACAGAGTCGGTTCCCCGGGATCAGTTGCAATTTCTATTAATAGTACTTCCGGCGCGTCTCCCTCAGACACCGTTTTATGTAGCGGAACACTCGACGGCAACACTTTGACAACAGACGGCAATGGCGTCTGGTATACTATTAATATGAGTTCTGGTTGTTCGGTAAGCGCAGGAACTAAATATACAATTGTTGTTAATGCCCCAAATTCAAACAGCGCAAGTCAACTTAATTGGCGCTTAAATACTAATAATAGTTATCCTCGAGGAGAATATTATTATTTCTACAATAATTCTTGGTTAACTTATATATATGATTTCGTGTTTGAAGAATGGGGGACTCCTTAGTGATATCTTCGCTATATAAGGATCAGTCGGTCTGGCTTAGTGCGTCGTAAAAAAAACGACGCACTTTGTTTTTATTTTTTTGATAGATAGAATTAAAGACAAAAATCTGATAGAATTACTTAATATGTTCCATAAAATTATTCTTAAAAACGGACTGAGGATAATTACTGTCCCGCAGAAAAACACCCAGGCGGTAACGATTTTAGTGTTAGTGGGGACGGGGTCTAAATACGAGAAAAAAGAAATCTCCGGCATATCTCATTTTTTAGAACACATGTATTTCAAGGGGACGAAAAAGCGGCCTTCTGCTTTAGCTGTCGCTGAAACGTTGGATAAGGTAGGAGGAATATATAATGCTTTTACCGGCCAGGAATATACGGGATATTTCGCCAAAGTTGAGGCATCAAATTTTGAATTGGCCTTGGATTGGGTCTCAGATATTTTTTTGAATTCTACTTTACCCGAAGCAGAAATTGAAAAAGAGAAGGGGGTGATAATTGAAGAACTTAATATGATTTACGATCACCCCATGGCTCATATAGGATATTTGTGGACTAAGCTTTTATACGGAGACCAGCCGGCTGGCTGGGATATTGCCGGTACAAAAGAGAGTGTTTTGTCGTTAGACCGTTCTAAATTAGTAGAATACATGGAAAGCCAATACGTAGCCTCGGGGACTGTTTTATGTATGGCCGGGAATATTGAAAAAGGCAGAGCGGTAAATTTGGCGAAGAAATATTTTTCAAAAATAAAAGCTGGCAGATCTTACGGCAAACCGAAAGTGGTAGAGGATCAGCAAAGCCCCCGTTGTCTTTTGGAGGAGAGAAAAATAGATCAGACCCATCTTTATTTGGGCGTAAGGGGATACAATATTTTTCACCCAAAGAGGTATGTCCAGGAAATATTAGGGGTGATTTTGGGATCCGGCGGGATGCTGAGCTCAAGATTGTTCATAGAAATAAGAGAAAAATTAGGATTAGCCTACTATATAAACACGGAGAC
Source organism: uncultured Candidatus Saccharibacteria bacterium (assembly GCA_964584545.1). Taxonomy (GTDB): domain Bacteria; phylum Patescibacteriota; class Minisyncoccia; order Minisyncoccales; family CAZPAG01; genus CAZPAG01. The sequence goes on along the minus strand of CAZPAG010000017.1, from coordinate 516 downwards.
AGAGGGAGACACTGACACAGGGTTTTTGGCGACCAAAGCCGGAGTTGATAGTCAAAGGGCGGACGAAGCAGTATACGCCATATTGAAGGAGTATAAAAAGATATCTGAGATTAAAGTTTCTGATGACGAGCTTAAAAAGGCAAAAGATAACGTAAGAGGAAAAACAGCTTTAATGCTGGAGACATCGGATGCCCTGGCATCTTTTTTCGCAGGCCAGGAGGTTATGGAGAAAAAGATAAAAACCACGAAAGAGATTTTTGAAGAGATTGATAAAGTTTCTGCAAATGATATTCTGAAAGTAGCAAAGGATATTTTCCGCGAGGAGAAGCTGAATTTAGCTGTTATCGGTCCGTTTAAAGATAAAGAAAAATTTGTAAAATTGTTAAATTTATGATTTATGAATAACGAAAAAGTTTTAGACATATCTTGGGGAACAATTTTGAAGCTCGCAGTGGGATTTCTGGGATTTTACCTTATTTATTTGATAAGAGATATTATAATCTGGATTATTTTTGG
>CAZPAG010000016.1:7743-11170 GCA_964584545.1 uncultured Candidatus Saccharibacteria bacterium | reverse complement strand
CCGTATTCTGGTCAACCATTTCTATTTTATCCAGTCTTGCTTTTCTTGCCGTCAGTTTTTCGGTAATTATTTCTTTTAAACTGGCTACTCCGTTTTCAACGGAAACACCCAGAGAAGCCAAAGCATCTTTTACTTTTTTAACGAATTCTCCAAGCAAACCTTCCTGAGGACCGACCTGCTCTTTAGTGGTTGTGGTTTGAGCGTACTGGTCGTTTATAACCTCGTCAACTTCCAAGCCGCCCACTACCCCGTCTCCAGCCACGTTTAACCATTTTTGCCAATCAAACCTCGGGGAAGTCAAACGGTAAGAAACAGAACTGGCAGTATTACTATAAATAACCAACTGTCGGTTTGCCGGGTCTTTTCTATACCAGACTCCGTCCGACCCGTCAGACGACAAAAGAACGGTAAGTTTGCCCCAATTCTCTCCAAAGTCAGTAACTCTGTAAAATATCCAAAGGTCAGAACCCTCTTCCAAATTTTTAAAATCAATGATATGCTCTCCGTCTATCAGTTGGATAACGCCCGTCGTTTCTTCTTTTACGCCAGTCATGCCTGACATATATGTAGCATATTTATCGCCTAAAATATCAAACACAGGGTCAATGGTTCCAACCGTAAGTTTTCCATTGTCGTTCCCTATGGTTACCGAATCCGTTGAACTTGCGCCAAGCCTGATAATGCTTCCTCCAGCGCTATACACGTCAAATAAATAAGCAGGCGTTGTTGTCCCGATACCGACTCTTCCTCCGGCGGTCGCCAAAGTCGTAGTCCCTGAAACGGATAAAGCGGTCAAAGTGCCTATTGAAGTTAAAGAAGAAAGAGTTGTTACTCCTGTTGTGGCTACATTAGTCCCTACGCTTAAAACCTGGCCTACGGTTCCTGAAGCGGTGACTGTCAAAAGGTTAGATGTCCCCCACAAAGTCTGGGCTCCGGTATTGCCGTTTAAAGATGCTACCACCGCTCCTGTCGTGGCATATCCTGCCAGAGCATGATTGCCCCAGCCATAAGCCGTATTCCAATTAGATGAGTTATTAGTAGTGGTTGCCCAAGCTCCTCCTGTCGCCGTTATAAGGCCGGTCCAACCTGAAGTATTCTGGCCCGTTCCGCCTTGAGCTGCGGTAATGATATTCCCTTGCCAGGTCCCAGAAGTTACTGTTCCCAAAGTTGAAGTTCCTGTGACATTTAATATGGATGTTGTCGCTGTTCCTCCCAAGACTAAGTTTCCAGAGCCATACACGTTCCCGACCACAGACAAGGTGTATCCCGGGGTAGTGGTGCCTATTCCGACGTTTCCTCCCATAATTGTTGTCGTGCCATAGACACTCAATTTTGAGGCAGGCGTACTTGTGCCTATACCGACATAACCTCCGTTTAGCGCCAGAGTGGTTGTTCCTCCGACGGTCAAGGTGCTGGTGGCAACAAGACTGGTAAGCGTCATATTGCCTCCGGTGGCGTTTGCCGAAGGAACGGTTCTGTTTGTGTCTCCGGAACAATCGTCTGCATAACTTGTTGAAGTGGCTGTAACCAACGTTGAGGAAGCCGAGGAGCCGGCAGCAAAAGAGGGGCTTGTGCTTCTGTAGAAATAATATTTAGTTGCTCCCTGAACCGGCACCCAAGAGAGATTAACAATGGTCGAGGCTCCAAGCGTTGCCGCAGCAGTAGTGGCAGAAGAAAGAGTCTCTCCGTTATCGTTGGCTGCGGTCAAACGATAATAATATGTCGTGTCGGCGCAAGAGCCGCCGGTGGAAGTGGAATCGAATGTCGGGGCAGAAGGAGCCGACAGTTGATTCAAAGAAATATTACCGCCGATAGTTGAGAAGTTCTGACTCAATTCAAGGTTCCCAGACGGAGATATTTTTGCGATATAGCCTCCTGAGATGTTCCCTAAAATTTTAAATCCGATCCGGGAGTCAGCTATGTCGACGATAAGATCTCCTGCGCCCCCCGTAGTCAGTGTAAGATTTTCATAACCGTTAGAGTCTCCGGCCGAAATCGTCAAAGCCCCTTCCGAAGCAATTGTTGAAAGCCCGGTGTTGGAGAAGTATAAATCGCTGGCCATACCGACATCGCCTCCGGTGTTGACAGACAAGGGCTGGTTCAACTCAATGATAGCGGTTCCTGCCTTTATACTCGGCAAAGATTCGTTGGTCCCGGTTCTGCCTATCTCCACCGACTTCTGACCCCAGACCACGAAGTTTCCTTCGTTATCGACAAAGGCTTCTGCTGCCTGAAGGTTCTCATCGTAGACCCTAATCTGGTCTATATAAAAGGTGGGCGAACCGTAGTCGTAGTCTATCCTGAACCCCAGCCAATCAACAACGTCTCGGCTGGTGCCGGTGATGCCCGATATGTCCCATTCCACATACTGCCATTCATTCATTCTCTGCATGGTGACGGTTGAGCTGGAAGTGATGCCTCCTGTGTCGTGGAACATTACTGAGATATTCTGGGTGGTAGTGGCTTCGGTTGAAGTAGATGTATATATGGCTTTAATCCAAAAACCTATCTTCTCGTACGATGACCAGCTGGCAGAGGATATAGTAGTGGTAGCCAAGTCTGACGTCGAGCTACCGCTGGCCGTAGTAATAGAGAAGGAGTAATCATTCACTCTGACGCTTGAGGTGGTGGCAGAAACCCTTGTATTTGTTCCATCCGAGGAAGTCCAGTTTGTGACGTCATTGTCTTCAAAATCATCAATCACCGCATCGTTTATATTCCCCCATGTCTGTTCTAACCCCGATCTTAATTTCATCTGTTCGGACGACTTTAAAGTCAAGACAGACGTTGAGCTAGCTTTTAGATCAATGATGTTTCCTGCCCCTGTCTGAGCTACGGTTAAAGTACTGGTCGAATGAGAACCATATATGTGAAAAAGAGCGTCAGGAGCGGTAATACCTACGCCAGTATATCCTGAGGATAATATTCTAATTCTCTCCGACCCAGCCGTATTAAAAATCATGTCACCTGTTGAGCTGGAGGTTAGAGTTCCTGCTGATTCAACGGTTAAAGCTCCTGAGGTTGTTTTCCAGGTGGAAGTGGCAGCTCCTGTCAAATTCAGAGAGCTGGTAGCGGTAATACTGTTGGTGTTTATGACAATGGTATTTCCGATAGTAGCAGTAGCAACATAAATATTGGCCCACTTATTGGAAGGAGACCCTATATTATATGTAGCACTGGCCGAAGGAAGAAGATCTCCTGTAATGGTGGTTGTGGCGGATGACAATGTTCCACCGAAGACGGCATTACCTGAGCCGTAGATATTGCCTACCACAGACAAATCATATCCCGGAGTACTCGTCCCGATACCGAGTCGCGAATTTGCATTGTCCCAAAAAAGTTCAGCATTATTCTGTGAATAAATTCCGCCCGGGCCAGCAAAAATGATTGAACCCGCGGCGAAATTGGTACTAGTTCCTGTGCCGCC
>CAZPAG010000016.1:0-7643 GCA_964584545.1 uncultured Candidatus Saccharibacteria bacterium | reverse complement strand
AAGTATTGGCTGGCTAAAGAAGTGGAAGTTCCTGTGCCGCCCTGGGCGTATCCCAAGATTCCTGTGGTGGAAGCCAAAGACAGACTTCCGCTTAAATCCGTAATCGCCCTGTTTGTTATCTGGGTGATGTTGTCTAACGTTATATCGTTCGCTACATAATTGTCGGCTATGGCAGTTCCTTGCCAAATGCCTGAAGCTACTGTTCCCAAGGTTGAAGTTCCAGAAATGTCTAACATGGACGCAGTTGCTGTTCCTGCTAAGACCAGGTTGCCAGACCCGTATATGTTGCCGACAACAGTCAGTGCCTCATGGGGAGTAGTGGTTCCAATCCCCAGGTTGCCGGATATTGTTGTAGTGCCTGTTGTCCTTAGTGTTCCGTTGATGTCTAACATATATGAAGAGGTGGCCGTGGTTCCGATAAGAACGTTATCTACCGTGTCTGTGGCATACATTGTAGTTCCTGCAACCGTCCAACTGGTGTTGGTTGCCGCTCCTCCTGTTGATGTTGCCCATTCTGGTTTGCCTGCGATTACGGTTAAAACATGATTTTCCGCGCCTACTGGCAACTTATAAAGTTCATTCGTGGTTGTGGCAAATAATATATCTCCTGCAGTATATGAATCAAAACCGGTTCCTCCAAATGCTGCCGTAACTGTTGCGCCCTGCCAGGTGCCAGAAGCTACAGTTCCCAAGGTTGAAGTTCCCGTGACGGCCAGTATGGTGGTGGTGGCGTTGACAACTATCATATCCTGTATTGCCTGGCTGCTTGCGACAAGGCTGCCTGATATATTAAGGTTTCCGGTTAAGAAGGCGTTGCCTGAGTGTTCTATGTAGAATTTTGAGGTAGAACTTGATTGGACGTCCAGGAGGTTACCCCCAAAGTCTTCTTTTGAGTTTATGACTAAACCGTCCACAATATATACCTGTGGATTCTGGGTGTCTGTGGAATCAATAATCACCTGACTGCCCGAAATACTGACCCCAGAACCGGCAGATAGTATGACATTCCCCATTCCTTGAGCCTGAAAGACTATATCTCCGTCCTGCTGGTAAAACTTGGGGGAGGAAACAGGCTGGGTCATATATACCTGCTGGGTGACTACGCCACCTGGAGCATAAAGACGATCTCTTAATCCCTGCTGAAGCTCCGTGATATTGGCCCGGACTTGAATCAAGGAAGCGTCATCTATCTTGGTTACTTCTCTTGTTATTTCTTTAATTGGAATTACCTGGGTAACGCTGGAAACTTCTTTAATTGTTTCTTTAGTAGCCGTTGTTTTTATAATTTCTGTCAGAGAGTTAACATCGCTCTGGAGTTTTGTAATTTCCTCTTTCAGCGCGGACTCTTCTGCTGTCGCCAGAGGAACCTGTTCTTCCGGAATTTGCCGTTGCGAAGGAGTTTTTATAAAATACGCTACCACCTGGCTGATTTTATCTTCTATGGAATTATTGAGGGCAAAATATTTTTGAAAAAATGTTTGAACATATTTTGAGAATCCGCTGCTTGCTGACGCCTGATTTTGATTTCCCAAAATGGCTCCAGCTATTTCTCCGCCGACGTCAGAAAAAGACCTGCTTATGCTGGCGACATAGGGGTCAACCGTTTCGAAACCGTATCTTAAAGAATCTTTTCCAAAAGCTATCTCTGTTATCAACAAAACAAAAACCAGCGCGACGACAAAAGAAAATCTAAGTTTTGGAGCTGGTTTTAAAAATAAACGATGAGTATTTACTTCAACCGGCAGATTCTCCGGAGGAAATATCTTTTGAGCCTTTCCGCTTTTTGTAAATTTGACAAAAGGAAAAACTATTTTTGATTTTGCTGGCGTTGGTATTTCGTAATTTCCGAACTTGCCGTTTGCATGATTTTTATATTCTTCTGCTTTTGCCAAATATTCGTCCAGCCATTCCTTCTTAGTCACCCAGTTCCTTCCGAATTTCATCGCTTTCAATTTTCCCTGTCTAGAACGCAAAGATAAATACTCTTGTGAGTGACCGCAATATTCCGTCGCCTCTTGCAAAGAAATAAATTGACTTGATTTCCTATCGTTATCCATAAAATTTACTGCTTGACAGAACTCTTTGAAAGATGTAAATTATACCAGAAAGTCCAAGCAAAAAACGCCTTAAGATATTTCGACCTTCTTGAGCGTAAATTGTGCGAGGGCTTTCTTTGTTTTCTACGGTAAATCCGCAGATTAATACATTATCTAGTTATAGAAAGCCCCTGTCAAGAGAGAATTGTGAATAAATATCGGACATCCAATACAGGCCTGTATTAAGACTGAGTTCTTATGTTTTGCAAGATGCCTAATCCGATAAAGACGGCCAATAAACCGCTTCCACCATAGCTTACAAGTGGCAAAGAGATGCCAATTATTGGCAAAATGCCGATATTCATACCGATATTAATAAAAATCTGAGAAATAAGAATAATTGTGAGGCCCGAGGAAAAAAGACGGACAAAATTATTTTCAGCCTTAAAAGAAATCTTCATAATTCTCCAAATAAGGAGGGAGAATAGAAACAAAAGCACAAACACGCCTAATAACCCGAATTCTTCGGCGATAGAAGAGAAAATAAAGTCATTCTGGTTCTCCGGCAAGAATCCATACTGAGTTTGAGACCCCTTCAAAAAGCCCTGACCGAAAAATCCTCCCGAGCCGATCGCAATTTTTGCTTGATTCTGATTCCAAGACATACCAAGTGGGTCTATCGGATTCAAAAAGCTCATGACTCTTTCCTTTTGGTAGTCTTTTAAGAAGAAATTCCAGCCAAGGACAAAAATTAAGACAAAACAAAGGGCTAAAATCAGGAAATGGCGGAGTTTTATGCCCGAGATTATCAATATACCCACCCAGAGAGCTATCAGGATCAGTACTGACCCCAAGTTTGGCTGTCGGAAGACTAAGACAGAGGGGATAAAAACGTAGAGACCCGACAGGATAATATGACGAATCTGATACATCTCTACGTGCCTCATAGAGAAATACTTTGCCAGCAGGATAAGCAAAACAATTTTAACCAGTTCTACTGGGTCAATTGATACTCCTCCTATTCTATACCAAGACTTAGTTCCTCTTATTTCTGGAGCAAAGAAAAATAAACCTATCAAACCGACCAAACACACGCAGTAAAGAGCTAACACAAGATAGGGGGACTCTCTGAAGTTCCTCCAGTCCAAGAAAGACATAGCCACCATAATAAACAAACCTATTATTAAAAAAACGGCCTGCTTCTCAAAATTAGAAAAGTCAGCTTTCCCGAAGGAACTGCTATACAAAGAAACAAGTCCAATGCCTGCCAACAGAATGGCAACGGTAATCAGCGCCCAATCCATTTTTTTAAAATGAGATATCATTTCTCCCATAGATTACTTAATTAATTTAGAAAATTCTTTTTCATTTATTATTTTTACACCGAGTTTTTCTGCTTTTTCAAATTTTGAACCGGGTTCTTTGCCGGCCAATACGTAATCCGTATTTTTAGAAACCGATTCGGAAATATCTCCTCCCAAAAGACGAATTTTTTCTTTAGCTTTTTCTCTGGGCATTGTTTCCAAACTTCCCGTCAAAACAAAAGTTAATCCTTCCAACTTATTAGACTTAATAATGTTTTCTACCGGTTCTATTCTAACGCCCGCCTTATCTAACTTGTTTAAAAATTCCGAATTCTTTTCCGATTTAAAATAATCGTGGATTGATTTAGCGACAATAGGACCCACATCCGTTATTTTCTGAAGGCCTTCAAAAGAAGCCCTTTTTAATTTATCCAATGACCTAAATCGCATTGCCAGGTCTTGGGAGGTCTCCTCCCCTACATTCCTGATGCCTAGGGCAAAAATGAATCTTGGAAGAGTAATTGTTTTTTTTGAGTTGATTGATTCGATTAAATTTTTAACGGACTTCTCTGCGAATCTTTCCACCGGGAGTATATCCCCCTCTTTGAGTTGGAACAGGTCGCTATGGTCATGGACCAAGCCCTCGTCAATCAATCTGTCAATAATTTTTGGACCTAACCCGACGATATTGAAAGCGGCCCTGGAAACAAAATGGTAAAAGGACTCCCTCTGTCTGGCAAAACATTTCGGGTTCCGGCATCTCCAGGCTGCCTCTTCTTTTAATTTCACCAATTCAGATCCGCAAGCCGGACACTTTTTCGGAAAATGAAAGTTCTTTTCTTTTCCCGTTCTTAATTCAGGTAAAACCTTTACGATGTCGGGGATAACGTCTCCGGCCCTGCCGACAACAACTGTATCACCGATTTTTAATCCCAATTTTTTAATCTCGTCTTCGTTGTGTAAAGTCGCCCTGGAAACCGTAACTCCTCCCACTTGGACAGGCTTTAGATAAGCTACAGGGGTTACGGCTCCAGTCCTGCCGATTTGAACCTTTATATCCTCTATAACCGTAGTTGTCTGTTTTAAGGGGAATTTAAAAGCCATAGCTCCCCTTGGAGCCTTGCCGGCCACCCCTAATTTTTCAAAGATATTGTTGTCGTTTACAATAACAACCATACCGTCAATTTCATAAGACAACTTCTCCCTGTTTTTCCGCCAGTAATTATGAAATTCAAATACTTCTTTAAGGTTTTTACAATATTTATTGTGAGGATTCGTCTTAAACCCTAAAGATTTAAGAATTTTATGTTTCTTTTCGTGAGTCTTCTGTCCGAGATCAGTAACCAAATCGTAGCAATAAGAATCCAAAAAACGGCTGGCCGTAACCTTAGGATTAAGCTGTCTTATAGATCCTGCTGCCATATTTCTGGGATTGGCAAAGATAGGGAGCCCGAGTTTTCGGCGTTCTTTGTTTGTTTTTTCAAATTCTTTTCTGCCGCAGAAAATCTCTCCCCTCACAACCAAAGTATCAACCATTTTTTTATAATCGCTATTTGTTTTTAAGGGTACTGCTTCAATTGTTTTTAAATTCTGGGTAACGTTTTCACCAATCTTGCCGTCCCCGCGTGTAGAACCTGTTTCCAAAAATCCATTTTTATAAATTAATTCCATAGCCAAACCATCAATCTTTAGTTCGCAATAGTAATCTATTTTTAATGCCTCTTCCTTTTCCAATAGTTTCTCGTTCCTTTCCTGCCAATCCTCCATATCCTGTTCCGAAAAAGCATCGTTAAGAGAGAGCATTGGAAAAGGGTGTCTGACTTTTTCAAACTTATCTAAAGGTTTACCGCCTATTCTCTGGGTGGGGGAATCTGCGGAAACAAACTCGGGAAATTTTTGCTCTAAATCAAAAAGCTCCTTTTTCAAAGAATCCAAGGCTTCGTCTGAAATCTCCTGTTTGTCTAAAACATGATATAAATAACGGTGGTGGTTAACCGTTTCTTTCAGTTTTTCAATTCTTTTTTTCGCCTCCTCTTTATTCATATTCTTATATATTATATCAAAGTTTCGTTTGATACATCAAACTATGGTTTGATACGGCAAAAAAAAGGGCGGTGATTTCCCGTCCCCTCAAACGATAAAAAATAACTCACAATTTCGTCTAATACTTGATTTCTACCGCGCGCTTTACTGTTTTATAGCTGCCGATTGACTTCATACAGTAATTCAAACCGTCGCAGTTAGGATCGATTACTAATCCCGGAGGGCAGGCGTCAGGAAGAACGCCCTTGCCGCATCTCATAGAAACCGTGTAGCTGGCTGTTGGCACATCTGAGTCTAAATCTTCTGTTATACTCGGCACAGGCTCCATCATTAGAGCCCTTTCTATGCCGGCATCCGCGGCATAAAAAGCAATGACAGAATAGCCGATTTCTGTCATCATCTGTCCTTCCTGAATAAATATAGTACTGAGGCCTGCTCCAATAGCCAAAATCACGCTCATAATAATAATGACGAATAATAGCGATACTCCTTTTTCTCCCCCACTACTTTTATAATTCATGTAAACTATTAAAAATTATTCCTCAATATCAAGATTTCTCTGAGAAAGAGTGGTCTGGATGCTTATTTCAGGATTCATTTCCTCGGACTGACTCGTTCCTTTCATTTTTAGGAGGACAGTCACTTTCGGTTGAAAATTATCAGATTGAGTTTCTCCAAAAAGCTTAACCTGAAAATCGACGACCTCCAAATTGACAGAAGTTAGATATCCCGTTTCTTGACCTCCTCTCTCTTCTTTTAATCTTTTTGTACTGGATTCTAAATATATTTTTTGACATTCCCCTTTATAATTTATAAATTTTATGCCAGGTCCCTCCGTAAGTTCATAATTAATGCCATCAAATGAAAGACAAGCTTCGGGGGAGCCGATATTCTTTTCTTTTTGCGCCATACGGACGGCCCTGCTGAAATATTCTAAAAAGTATGAAGCGTTATCAATAAGCTCTTGAGTAGAAAGAGCTTTCTTTTGCCCTTTTATTGAGCTTATAAAAAATCCCGTCGGCCCGGCTATCAGCAAAGAGAAAATGGCAATGGACACCAAAATCTCAACCAAAGTAAAAGCTCTTTTAGATTTATTTGTATCTTTCTTCATACCAATTAGATAATTTCTCTAAAGCCTTAACCTGATAATCGCGGTTTCTTTCCTGCCATGAAACTTCCACCACCACTTTTATATTATTCTCGTCTATATTAGTAATAGAAATTTTCCTCTTAAAATGAGTTTGTTTGCCGGCAGAATAACCGTATAAACCTTCCGAATCTATGTTTAAAAAATTTCCAGAGACTCCATAATCCAGCTTCTGCCCCTTGTAGTCAATCTGCCAATCGCCCCGGCTCAAGCCGTCATTCCAAAGAATGTCAGGATCCGTTCTCTGAGACAGCCAGTTAGTATCCCTGATATTTTTAGTTAATTCAATTCCTTCCTGGGCTAAATAGCTGGCTATCAATTTTGATTGAGCTAAAGATGCCGCAATAAAAGTCTGGGAAATCAAAGCAAAAGCGCCGCTGACAGCGATGGTTAAAACAAAAATAGCTAAAATAACCTCTAATAATGTAAACCCTCTTTTCATAAGCTCCTATCAATTCCGTTGAGGATCGACCTCAACAAGCTATTATGTGACAATTAATTTCAATTTGACCAATTAGTGATTTCAATCTGGCCAAGGCGATTTATGTTTATCTGCTTTCCTCCTTCTTTCCCCTCATAGCTCAATTTTATGAAAGCGGATTCAAGAGGATCTCCACCGTTCTTTATGACCAAAGTAGGCTCTGGGGGCAAAAAAGTGATAATCAAAGGATGGGAAGGATCCGGCAATCCCGCTACTTTTACTCCTCCCTCAAGGGTAAATTCTTTGATAATCTCGTTATCAACCGAGTTGCCTGACCCGGACTCAGACGAAGCGCAATCGTGCTGTCCGGTTCCCCAATAATCATAATCTCCTTCTCCGTCACAATCTGCAAAAAGAATTATGCAATATCCCTGAGAATACGACTGGCAATCACTCGTAGGATCGGTTGTAACGTAAATACCATATCCTCCTTTCGGAAATGTCCCTCCAAATTTTTCTATAGGAGTTTTTCTGGAAGAAAGAGCCATTTCTTCAACCGTTCTTAAATCCTGAGATAATTTATGAGAAGCTCTTAAAAGAGCATACTGCTTGTCTCCTCCGCGGTAGTTAGCCAAAAAGATCGTTGAAAGCAAAGCAATCACCGCAACAACAACAGTTATTTCCAATAATGT
>CAZPAG010000015.1:0-14399 GCA_964584545.1 uncultured Candidatus Saccharibacteria bacterium | reverse complement strand
TCTTTGTCGACACCCACGCCTTTTGTCAAAAAAAATTTAGTTGGAATCATAATTTATAACGAAGTTGAAAATTATCCCTAAAAGTATAATTTATAACGAAGTTAAAAATTGACAGGGCTCCCGCGCATATATTACCTTAATCGCGCGGGATGCATATTCTTTTTCAATTATTATTTAATAATTGAATATATTCGAACGGCGGTCAAGTGTGGAAAACTCATTTTTTGACTTTTTTAAAAACCAGGGTCTCTCCCCCGTTTTTTTCACGAAAATTTTTGATAAGTTTCGCCCCATTTTTAGAAAAAATATTAATATATTCTTTTTTGGACAAAACCGCACTCCTTAACGGGTCAGGATTATTTTTTTGAGAAGCGTCAAAAGAATGGCGATAAATAGAATTAAAAAAAATATACTTGCGGGAGGCGTCAATCAAATTCTTAATGGCTTTTTGCGCCTCTTTCGGGGATAAATAATAAATAACGTCGAAACAAACTACGGCATCAAATCCGTTTTTCTTGAAAAAACCATCTAAAATATTTCCTTTTTTAATTTTTTCCCTTACAGAAACGTCTGACTTTCTGACCGCGTAAGGAGAATAATCTATGCCATTTACCTCGAAATGGTATTTATTCTGCAATTCAGCTATTAAATCTCCGAATCCGCAGCCAATATCTAAAATTTTAGCAGATGGGTTTTCCCCTACTATCTGAGATATCCTTCTGGCCATTGGCTTTACCCATAAAGAGAGAACTTTCCTGTAATTCTTATAAGCACCGGAATTAAAAAACTTTTTATCGAACTTTTCCTGAGAAATCATTAGAATGAAAGTTACAAATATCCCCAGATCTGAAGTTTATCGCTTTCCTGATACCAGCGAGTTCCGATATCAACCCTATAGAACATATTCTGCAGACGGATGTTTTTAACCCTGTTATAAGTTTGTTTTCTCGTTTCTTCAACTGTCTGGCCGGAACCAGTGACGATTAAAACATACCCTGAACTTCCGGCCACTCTCAGCTGGTTATCGACCAACTTTACGTCTCCAATATGGATTCCTTCCAGGTCGGGGTTAGGCCTACGAAACAAAATAGAAAGATCGCGGTAATTGGAACTCTCCTGAGGATTAACGGAAATGTAAGGAGTGAGAGCGACCACCACCCCTATTTGAAACCCCTTTTTTGTTTTTAGTTCGAATTTCTCTTTGCTGGCCAAACGATAGAAGAGTTCTCCTATCGGAGTTAAAATCCCTTCCATCTGGATATTGATAGTTGGGTAGCCGAAACGACAATTGCCCGCCCAAAATGCCTTACCGTTTCTCCTGACATATATAATATGATTGGGAACCTCCACGCAATACACTTTTCCGTCGTAAGAAATTTTTTTAATGTTTCTTTTATCAACATAATAATCAATTTTATCTTTTCTCTCAGCTATAAAATGAAGATCATATTTCCTAAAATATTTAGTGCCAAGCATTTTTGTACCCTTCGATCTTATTATCCTAATATTGCCCGCTATTCCACATTTTAATAACAACTCCTGGATATCATCAATTATTTTTTTAGAGGTAGAAAAATAAGAAATCTGTCCGGTTCTTTTATGAATATGTCCATCTCCGACCATAAAAGCATCTAAGAAAACTTTAATTTGTCCGGACGCCAAAGATTTGACATAGTCAGGGACATATTTGGTATTGCATCTTCCGAAATTATAATTTAACAAATGTTTCACTAATTGAGTCGAGGAGATTTGAAATCCACTTTTATTCTCCTTGACCCTGAAAGGGAAATATTGTAAGAGCTCTCTGACTATTTCTTTCTTGCTATATTGAGAAATCATAACAATATGTTTTCTGCCCCCGATACTCCCTTCTGCCAAAAAAATTCCTAAAAATTTCAGCCAAACATCCATAGGCATGCTGACTGCCGGATGTTTTATTGGATAAACTTTGTGGTATCTACCCAGATAATGATTCTCGGTATATCCAGGGACAGTGTAGATTTTCTGCTTTTTACCAGCCCAATAACAACCTCTTTTTATTTTGGAACCTTGAGGGATAGAATCTGCCCTCGTAAAAGCAAATTGACCATTTCTTTTTTTAACATACATCTGGTGGTCGGGTGTTACTAAACAATCAATGGCTTGATGGGATTTGCCAGCCCCGGAGATACTGATCATCTCCCCCTGATGTTTTTTAACGATTCTGCCGGTAATTTTCTGATATTCTAAACGGTGAGATGACGGGTTCAGCGTAGCGACTATTTCATCCTTTTTTACATCTTTGAATAATTTCCAACCTTCTTTGGTTAAAATTTCCGTGTCATCTGAAAAGCAAGTCCATTCCAATGGATAAATACCCCTGGCGTTGGCTATGCAATTAATGTCAATGTAGCCGACGTACCCAGACTCTTTTAATTTATCCTTTGTTTTCAATAAAGTTTCGTTAAAAATGGCGTTCGGCTGGCTCCAGTACATAGCAGTTCCCATCTCACCGGTGAAAGGGCCTATCTCGCCCGGGAATAATCTTTTATGCTCAAAGTTAACATTGATAGGATAAATAAAATCTTCCCCATTAAAAAAAGCGCCAACTGCCACCTCTACTCCGCTGGCAAACTTTTGAAGCTGGAAACTTTTAATTTTAGATTCTAAAAATTTCTTATCAGATTCCAGTATGTCTAAAATATCTTTTCCGTCATCCTCTTCTCCTAAAAAAAGAAGGTCGTGCAGGTCCTCGCCCGTTCCGACGGCATAATTTGGTTTAAAAACATAGCGATTTGGATTTTCCCGGATAAACTTTATAGCCGAAGCTAAATCGGAAAAATCCCAATGAGGCAGGATTGACATACCCGCTTTTTCCATTTCGGTCTGGCCGAATTCTCTATTATCTTCCAAGTTGTCCGTATATGCGCTCCCTCCCACGACTAACTTTCCCTTTTTTCTCAGTTCATCCGCCCATTTCCCAAAACCAATATCGTCAAATACAACTACATCGGCCCAATCAACCTGGTCCTCCCAACTATCCACCCTCTCTAAAAATCCTTCATAAACGTCTCTGTTATCTTGATCTTTAATATAAATTTTTACTTGATGGCCTTCTTTCTTCAACTGCCAAGCGATGTCTCCGCTCAAACTTTCCCAAGAAACAAATAAAAATTTTTTAGGAGGGAAATGATTATTCATATTACTTTATCCTTTCACTTCGGCAAAGTTTGTCAATCGCTCAAAAATAAAATTCGTGATTTTTTCGATTTAAAATCCTAAATATTGAATTTCTTCTTCTAAATTAATTTTAAATTTATTCTTAACTTTCTTTTTTACTAAATCTATTAATCTTTTTACGTCTTTTGCCTTCCCGTTCCCCAAATTAACAATAAAATTCGCGTGTTTTTCAGAAATTTTAACTCCCCCTATCTTTTTACCCTTTAGTCCGCACTTTTCTATCAACTCACCGGCAGAAAACCCGGAAGGATTCTTAAAGATAGAGCCTGCCGAAGGAAAATTCAGAGGTTGGCGCTCTTTTCTGTAGTCTAAATATTCTTTAATTTTCTTTTGAATTTTAGATTTTGACGACTTTCTCAATTTTAAAACCGCGGAGAATATTACCAAATTTTTATTTTTCTTGAAAACGCTTCCCCTGTAGGAGAACCTGCAATCTTTCAAATTATATAATTTTAATTTTAAAGACTTGGAATCTAAAATTTCTACTTTTCCAACAACGTCTTTCATCGATTTTCCAAAACCCCCGGCATTTCCATAAATTGCCCCACCTACGGTCCCGGGAATCCCGACCAGCCACTCAATGCCTGACAATCCATGACCTGCAGAAGAAACCAATAATCTGCCAAGAGACAAACCTGCTCCTGCCACAATTTTAGATTTTTTGATTTTGATTTTCAATTCTTCATTCTTAATTCTAATCACTAATCCTTTGTATCCCTTGTCAGAAACTAAAATATTGCTCCCCCGACCCAAAATAAAAACCGGCAACTTTAATTTTTTTGCCGCAAGAATAGCCCTCAGTAATTCTTCCTTTGATTCGGCCGTAAAAAAATACTTGGCCTTTCCCCCAATTTTAAAAGTAGTGAATCCTTTCAGCGAAATATTTTTTTTGACCTTAGGCAATAGTTTCTTAACATCCATTATTCCATTTTAGCAGATTTCTGTTAAAATATAATTGGGCTGGCGGATAGCACTCACTAAAGACTTAGTTTTGGAGTTAACTCGCCGGCCCATCCTAAAACCCCGCAAAGCGGGGTTTTGTGATCTATAAAAAGTGAAAAACCTCGCTCGAGGGAGGTTTGTCACCGACTTAGAAGAGTATTACACTCACTGATTGGATATTAGCAGTTATGCTTAAAATTGTCAAGTCCTACTGGGGCAGGCTGTTCAAAAATTTCTCTACCTTTTCCTTTAAAGAAGGATCCAGCTTCAAGGCCTTATTGGCCGAATCTCTGGCTGCCTGATATTGGCCTAGATTGGCCTGAATTGAGGCGTAAGCTCCCCAAAGCTGGGCATCTTCAGGGCTCTTTTCTATGGCTAAGGGATAAAGCTCTGCCAAGGCTTTAATATCATTAAGATTTTCATAAACTTCAATTACCTTCTTAATATCCTCTACGTTAGCCTTCCAGTTATATCCGGTATTCTCAATGTTTTTCAACTCTTCCAGCGCCAAATCGTATTCCCCTGCAATCTTATACCCCATAAAAAGATACCAATGGGACTGGACATATCTTGGCTCCAAATTAACCGCCTCTTTAAGAAATTCAATTGCTTTATCATTTTCGCCTTTGAAAAAATACGTTTGAGCCAGACCCCAATAAGCCTGCTGGTTTTTGGGGCTAATGGCTAACGCCCCCAGCAACGTCTTCTCGGCCGAATCTATTTTATCCTGCTCTCCGGTGATCTGATAAAAAGTATTATAATGTCTGCCCAAAAGCAGAGTGATACGGAAGTCAGAAGGATTCTCGGCCATATTTTCTTTCATGGCTTCTTCAGCCAACCCAAAGCCGTTTACCACGACTTCCTTGCTTTGCTGGGCATCATATATGCTGTTTGCCAGTTTCTGGGAAAACTGCTCAGGCACCTCAAATATGGCTATGGGAGAAATTTTAAGAGCTTGTTGAAAAAAAGGAATAGCCTTTGCCATGTCTTTTGTCGCAATGCCCAAAACGGTCAAGCGCGAAGCTTTAGCAACCTGCACGTTTCCGAAATAGAAAGCGGCAACAGCCGCGATTATCAGCAAAGATGCGAAAAACGGATTAAGGCTGTTTTTCTTCGCGTCCAACTGCTCTTCAGCCGGCTTCTGGCTGTTTATTAAGAAACAAATGAAAGCTAAGCTCAGAAACAACAGCATATAGCTCGAAACCATATCAAACACCCAGAAATTTTGAAGGAAATAGGACAATAAAATGGCTATCATCCCCAGCGGAATAAGGATATTCTTTTTCTCAACTATCTTTGGCAGAAGCCGGAACATTCCAAAAGCTGCAATTACAAAGATAGACAAATAACTCAATAATCCCAAGATGCCCGAAGATGCAAGGGTATCAAAAACGATATTATGGGCCCTGTCATACCACAAATCTCCGCTTAAAGGCAAATTGGAACTGAAATATTTCGCAAAGGGAATATTAAAATTCTCCTGCCCCCAGCCTAACCAAGGCCTTTCTTTCCAGCCTTCAAAGGCTATTTTCCAAACAACATTTCTGGAATCATCTGAAAAATTATTAAACTGAGCAATTACACTTTTAGCAAAATCTGTTTGCAGCACCCCTATAATAATTAATACTACAAAAAATAAAGATAGAGGGAAAAACTTCTTTATTTTTTTGCTACCAGAGAATAATATACAACTTAATCCCAAAAATAGAGAGCCTATCAAAAAAGCTCCAATAGCACCCCGGCACGGCTCTTTGGAGATGAACAACCCCGCTAATAAAACCAGCAAACAGGAGCCGTAAAGAATCTTCCACCATCCCGATCTCGTAAAAAACAGGATAGCGGCAAAAAAGATGTAAAAAAGCAGGCAGGCCGCCAAAAAGGAAGTGTTGCCCAAAGTCCCCCCTCCTTTTGTCGAAGCATCGGTAGCATTAAAGGTATATATACAAATCAAAACGCCCACCATAATCGCAACGGTCAAAATCCTGTCCCAATATTTTTTTTCTTTAAAAACACCGGTCAAAACAATGTAAAATCCGAAAAGGTGCAAAAAGGTCAGGATTCCTGTCATTCTTTCAAATACGCTCCAGAAGCTCTTTGCAAAGTTAACTCCGAAAATGGAAGAAACGATTACTATTCCTAAAAACGCAACAATGGACCAGGTTAAAGCGTTACTCCTGGGCCTATACTTTGGATTGGAAACAAGCAACAATATGTAGGCAATAAAAATAATATCAACTATTATCCTGAAAAAAACAGTTTTCGGGGAAACGTAAGGGAAAAAATAAGATTTTATAAGAATAAAGGGGGTTAACAAAGCTACATAAGTCCCCCACTCTATAATCAACAAATAAATTTTCTCCAGGAAAGAACGACGACTGGGTTTCTCTTTCTCCTTATATTGGTTCACCTCTTTCCCCTCCTGTTTTTCTCTTGATCTTTTACCCATGATTTGATTTTATTAATTATTATTTTTAGCTTCTTTGTAGTTTGGAACGATTTTTTTCAAAATTTTAATCACCGTGCTCTTGTCCCCGTTTTTCCCGGCTTTCTCCAAATCTTCCAGCTCGCTGACTAATTTTGTTTTATCCACTTTAGAAAGACGCGATATGAATATCTTTTTATTTTTCGTAGCTATCACTCCCTCCTCTTTATTCAATATCTCTTCAAAAAGTTTTTCTCCGGGTCTCGGTTCGGTAAAAACTATGGGTATATCTTTATCGGGTTCAAACCCGGAAAGACGAATCATTTCTTTAGCCAAATCCAATATTTTAATCGGTTTTCCCATGTCGAGAACGAAAACCTCCCCTCCCTGTCCCATAGCTCCTGCTTGCAAAACAAGGAGACAGGCTTCGGATATACTCATAAAATATCTTTTCATTTCAGGATGAGTAACCTCCAAAGGCTCTCTCTTTTTAATCCTGTCCCTAAAAATAGGTATTACGCTCCCACGGCTATCTAGGACATTCCCGAACCTCACAGAAATGAACTTGGTTTTGTTGCTTGAACTTTGACAAATCATTTCTCCAACCCTCTTTGTAGCCCCCATCACCGAAGTCGGGTTTATCGCCTTGTCAGTAGAGATAAAAATAAACTTATCTGCGCCATGCTTTTCTGCAGCCTCAGCGACTGTCTTTGTTCCGAATATATTATTCTTGGCCGCCTCATCAGCCTCTGCTTCCATTAAAGGAACATGTTTATAAGCTGCGGCGTGAAAAACCAAATCGGGTTGGTATAAATTAAAAGTTTGATTGACCTTTTCTTCATCTGTAATATCCATAACTAGAAAAACTATACTTAGAGAAAATGTATTCAATTTTGGAAAAAAATTTCTTAATTCCTCTGCAATATTAAAAATACCTGTTTCATCCTGGTCTATTAAAACCAACTGTAATGGGCCAAATTTAACTACCTGACGACAAAGCTCAGACCCAATGGAGCCCGCCGCTCCGGTTATTAAAACCTTCCTGCCCTTAATAAACCCTTCAACCAAATTTTGATCCAATATAACCGGCTCCCTGCCCAACAGGTCTTCCGCCTGGACTTCCTTTAGAGAACCTATCGAGACTTTTCCTCCCATAATTTCCGACAGAGAAGGAATCGTTTTAATCTTTCTGATTCCGCCCTTTCTCCCCATGCCTACGGCTTTTTTTATCACGTCTGTTCCGGCCGAAGGCAAAGCTATAATCAGACCCTCTGCTTTTTCTTTTAAAATTATCTCCGGCAAATCCTGAATTTTACCGAAAACCTTGAGACCATGAATCATTATTTTCTGTTTCGCGGGACTATCGTCAACAAAACCAACCGGCAGGTAAACACTGTCTTTTTTATTTAAAATACTCCTTAAAATCTGCTCACCGGCCTCCCCTGCCCCTATGATCAAGGTTCTTTCCTTTTCGCCGGATTTCCCTCCGGAAAACATCTGCGAATAAATTCTTTTGGCAAAACGAATACCTCCGCAGAATACGAAAATGAAAAAATAGCTGATAAAAAGAGTAGACCTCGGGAAGCCGCTGAACACGGCGTGGTCCTTTAAAACAAAAAATGATGCTGTTAGAAATAAAAAACTGAAGCCGGTGGCTTTTATCAAAGATATCAGTTCCTGTGTGCTGACGTAATTCCAGGAGAAGGAATAAAGCTTGAAAAAGTAAAAAGTTGGAATGGAAAAAAACAAAGCTGAAACAATAAGGCTGAAGACGTTTAAAGAATATCTTTCCGGTATCGAACCTTCAAATCTGACCATAAAAGACAGGATAACCGAAAAAGATATTAAAAAAACATCTGCTACCAGAAAAGCAGCAAATCTTAAAATCGCCCTTCTCTCCAAAAAAATTTTCCTCAAAAAAGCGCTCATGTATATCTTTATTTTTTGTAAAAACTGCGGACACAGCTTATAACGTATTTCATTTCCTTGTCAGTTAATTCGGGATAAGTCGGCAGCCTTACAGATTCCGCCGCTATTCTTTCGGTAACGGGTAGCTTAAATTTTTCCATACCTAACCCCTTTAGTTTATGATTTGGAATTGTATCCCTAATCAAAAGCTCCACTCCTTTTTTGTCCATATATTTCTTGAATTTCCACATATTCTTTACCTTTATGATATATTCCTGATAAATCTGCTTTGGCTGTTGAATCGGTAAAACGCAAGGTAAACCCTTTAGGCCCTTATTATACATCATTCCTATCTCCCTCCGTCTCTTAAGCATTGAAGGATAATATTTAAACTTTATATTTAAAATCGCAGCTTGAATATTATCAAGCCTGCTGTTATATCCCCACTCCATTATCTTGGGCGCTTTTGGCTGGAATCCGTGCAATGCTCCCTGGGTGATATTCCAATGATTCCTCATTAATAAAAGCTTTTCATACAACTTTTTACTATCAGTAACTATTCCGCCGGCGTCCCCCGCTCCTCCCAAAGTCTTGGGAGATATGAAGCTGAAACATCCTGTATCCCCTATGCTCCCTGCCTTCTTTATGCCCCAATACGCTCCCAGGGCCTGGCAAGCGTCTTCTGCGACCCACAACTTATGTTTTTTGGCTATCCTCATAATTTCATCCATATCGCAAACCTTTCCCGATAAATGAACCGGAACGATTCCTACTGTTTTTTTAGTAATTGCTTTTTTAATTTTAGAGACATCCATCAAGCCGTCCTCTTTGGTGTCAATCAAAACAGGTTTAGCTCCCAGATGGACTATTTCCTCGATAGAAGAGATAAAAGTATGGCCAACAGTTATAACCTCGTCTCCTGGTCCGCAACCCAAAACCTTATAAGAAAGTTTTAAAGCATCCGTTCCGGAGTTAACTCCGACGGCATACTTTGTGCCAACGAATTTCGCCAATTTCCCTTCAAATTCCAGCACATCTTTCCTTAAGACAAAATTGCCCAAAGAAAAACATTTATCAATCGCCCTTAATATCTCTTTTCTATGCGCTTTGTAATACCTGCGATATCCTGAGTTGATAAAATCTACTTTATATTTCATATTTTTATATTTTGAACGTTAACGAAAAATATCTAAGGGATGCACAACATCCCGAAAGCTATAAGCTTATATAGGCCGGATTATTTGATTTATACATTTTTAACAAGACGCTTTTTAACTCTTTTTCTGTTTTGGGATAATGCCTTTTTATGTTGGGAAGATTTTTTAACAAATCTTCCACGTTCTCTTTTCCTCCTAAATTATGGCTAAAACCCACGAAGCCGCTTATTGATACGCCAACAAATTTCACATTCAGATTCTGGTAGCAGACATCACTCCTGATTTGCTCCAATGCGCGATAAAGCAAAAAAGGCGCCGTTGAATAACAATAAGGTTTCTTTCCTGATAAAGCCAAACCGGCCGCGATTCCTACCATTGATTGTTCTATCACGCCGCAGTTTATAAATTGTTTGGGGAATTTCTCTTGGAACTCTTCAAAAAATGAATAGCCCAAATCCCCGGTAAGAAAAATTATATTCTTGTCTTTTTTTGCCAATTCGCACAATATTTTGAAAAACTCTTTTCTTATCCCTGTCCCTTTTTGCGGTTGTAATTTAATTTTTCTTGATGGCATATTATTCTAATTCCTTTAAGGCCTGTTTTAATAATTCGTCATTAAGATTGCGATACTGCCAAGAGTATTCGTTTTCGCAAAATGATATCCCTTTTCCTTTTATGGTGTCTGCGATTATTACCAGCGGTTTTTTATGTTTCGCTTTCAAAGAGCTTTCTAATTCAGAAAAACTGTGGCCGTTAATTCTTTTAACCTGCCAGCCAAAACTTTCCCATTTATCTTTAAGCGGTTCCAATTTTAAGATTTCCTCTGTTTTGCCGCAGGCCTGAAGATAATTCCTATCAACAATAACCGTTAAATTATCCAGCTTGTGACGATTGGCAAAAAGAGCGCTTTCCCAGGTTGTCCCTTCCTCCAGTTCGCCGTCAGAAACCAGGCAATAAATTTTTCTTTTTCTGTCAGCCAGAGCCATTCCTACGGCCACCGGTAAACCATGGCCCAAGCTACCTGTTGACCAAATAACTCCTGGAACTTCTTTTTCGGCCAAAGGATATTTTTTAAGATAATAAGCGACCTTCTGGCGGCTGATAATCCCCTTTTCCGCCAAAATGGCATAAAGGGCGCTGGCTCCGCTGGCCTTGGAAAAAATAAAAATATCTCCCCTTTTTAGGATTCTGAAATACAGAGCTACGAGTATTTCGACGCAAGACAAAGCCGAACCAACATGGCAGGCATTGGCTTCAAGGCTGGCTTTAAGTATGTTTTTCCTTATTTTTTTAGCGAGAGCGCTTAAAGCGTTCTTAGAATTATGAGAAACTCTCTTATTGACCATATGGGTTATTTTAAACGTTTTTTACTAAAAAATCAATTGAAAAGGTGCAGCCTTCTGCACCGGAAATCTCTCCAAAAAATTGCCAACTTTCTTTGCCAGCATATTTTTTACTGAAATATCTTAAAAACAGTTTTAAGAATTATTTTTAAATCAAGCCAAAAAGAATGACTTTTGACATATTTCATCTGTAATTTAACCTTTATAGGTCTTATCTTCTCCATATAAGTTTTCTCAGGATCCAGACTCCCTTTCAGGACCTCTCCTTCGTGAAAATTAGATAAAGATGCCAGATCTGTCATGCCGGGAGGAACCGAGAGAATGGCTTCTTTCTCTTCTTTAGAAAGCATATCAACATACGTTTTTACTTCCGGCCTGGGACCCACCAAACTCATTTCTCCTTTTAAAACATTGATTAATTGTGGCAATTCATCAAGCTGGTATTTTTTTAGAAAAGGCCCGATTTTCAACAAACGAGGGTCGTCTCCTGCCGTTGAGGGTCCGCCGAGATTTTCAGCATTTTTGACCATTGTTCTGAATTTAAAAATTCTGAAAGGTTTCCCTCTATAACCTATTCTTTCTCCCCGATAAAAAACCGGCCCAGACGAACTGAGCTTGATAAGAATGGAAACAATCAAAAAAATAGGAAAAACTATAATTAACCCAAAAAAAGAAAATATAATATCAAATAATCTTTTTATCATTATTTTACACCTGTTTCTCTTTATCATCTTCGCTCAGAATTTTTAACGTTTCTATCGCCGACTGGTTGTCCGTAGGCAAATATCTCACCCGTTCTTTATACATATTTCCAACCGCAGTAAAAAACTCATCCGCCCAAGAAGGCGCAAGCGAAATAATTCCGAAAAAATCAATCTCCACTATATCGGCATCTGGATCAAGAGTCGGACGAATTGCCGCAAAAGCCTCTTTGCCCGCGGGACGCGAAGTTAATACCTTACCAAATTTTTTAAGCTCTATTCTCATAATAATTAATATATTATAACGGTCAGTGTGCCTCTCATATATCTATCTGCTAAACCAACCTTTAAAACGCCGTTTTGCTTAGCGATTTCCGCTACAGCAGAGCCCGATTGCAAAGAAATGCCTATCGGATTTTTAGTCGCAATATTGTTAACAAATTTTAATCCGTTCCCTCTCTGTTCCGGAAAACGTCCGGAAACACGTTCAGTAAAAGCCACCGACAAAGCCATTATGTCATCTTTCAAATCAGGCTTCACTCGCAAAAGAGTCGTACGAACTCCCACGCCTCGATCGGCGAGAATAATAATATGCTTGTTTATATCGTAAGCAAAAAAAACGCCGGGGACGTCGGGCCAATTGCCAAAATTGTGGTCGAATGAATTATTGCCAATCTCGCCCACAACCGCAACAATCAACGACGCCAAGGTTTTAGTGGAGAAATCACGATCAAGTTCAAAAGCCATTCTATCAAGCCGCGCCCTAAAAATATCTTGAGTATAACAATAGTAGTCTGGTAACAGCTCTGGAGCCGTCTGACTTTCAGCCCAAACACGGGCGATCGCCCTAAGGTCAGACACAAAACTTTCCAACTGCTCTTTGGAATAATAACGATGGCCGCCAGAACTTCTAACTGCCTTTAATTTCCCCTTTGAATCCCAACGCCTTAAAGTATCTATTGAAACTTCTAAAAATTTAGACGCTTCATTTATGGACAAAAGATTTTTATCTTTTTTCATTGTATAGATATTGTATAAAATCTATGCAAAGATGTCAATATCTATGCGAAATAATTAAAAACTATGCAATATAAATTCGTCCCGTGTTAGGTTTTTGTCTTAATAGGTTGAGAAAAGACAAAAACCACCTTAAACGCGTATTTCCTTAAAAACGGAACTAAGAACAAAAAGCTATCAACCTTCTCTAGTAATTTTAACAAAAGCCTGCCGCCGGGCAAGCTCAAAAAAGGAAAGGCCAGAAAAGAAATTATGTGGAAATAGTGAATTTCTATTTTACTAAAATAATTTTTCACCAGCTTTAAATCCTTCTGCTGAAAAATATGACTTTCGGCCCAGCCCGTTCTTCTGCCAATCATCTTATTCACCTTTCTTTTCAAATTAGCTATAGGATTGTGCCCAAATGTTTCAATTCCGATTAGATATCCTCTTGGCTTTAAAACTCTTGCTAACTCTGGGAGAGCTTTATTTAAATCCAAAGATGAGAAAGTTCCGCCATCAAGGATAATGTCAAAATAATTATCCGTGAATTCCATCTTCTCACAATCCATTACCAAGAACTCTATCTTATCTTCTACTCCTTTCTCCTTGGCTTTTTTTCTAGCGATATCTAAAGATTTTTCCGATAAATCAACCCCTACCACTTTTTCAGCCCCGACTTCTATAGGGAAAAAAGAGTGAATACCATTACCACAACCATAATCCAAAACTATTTTATCCCAGTAACGTTCGGATAGGAATTTATAAAAAACCCTGAAGCTTGCCAAATCAAGAGGCTTAAAGCTTTCGAAATCACCCTCCTGTCTTTTCTCTGGGGCCCCTTTTATCTGGCTCTCGGCTTTTGTATCATAGTATTTAATTTCCTTTTGTTTTCTTTCTTCCATTATATTTTTTTAATTAAACCAAAAATTGAGCCTAAGCCATATCCGAAATGGCGATATGTAAAAACAATCGGCATTATAAACAAATACTTAAATCCACGCCTTAAAGCGATTCCGAAAGAAAAAAACAAATTTAACAGAAGATAGCTCCCGAAAACAAGGTCGAATAAAACCCTGGCTGGAAAGAAGAAAATACCAAAGATAAAAGTCAGGATAAAGCCTGAGACGAACAGAAGCGGGATATAATGACGTAAATTAAACGGAACTTTAACAAATTTTAACGGTAAAATCGCCCAGACGCCATCTTCAAAGTTGTGTTTGAAAAATCCTTCGAGGGTGGGTTGCGGATAATAATAGGCCACTATATCGGGAACCAATAATATCTTGCCTCCAGCTTTTTTCAGTCTTAAGTTAAATTCAAAATCCTGGCTCCTTATCAATTTCTCGTTAAAAAGGCCTATTTTATCAAAAACCTCTTTCTTATAGCATCCTCCGAAAACCGTATCCACCCAGCGAGGGTTTTTCGATCCGGTTCTAAAATGAGACCCTCCCGCTCCAAAAAATGAAGACACACAAAAGGCAATTGCCTTTGCTATGCTGGTATTTACTGCCGGCTTAGTTTTAATCACCCCTCCGACATTATCAGCATTATATTCCTTAAGATATTTTACGCACTTTGAGATATAATCTCTTTCATAACTAGCGTGGGAATCCATCCTGATAATAACCTCCCCTTTTGAATTTTTAATTCCTATATTCAAAGCAAAAGGCGTAAACTTCTTAGGATTATCTAAAAGCTTAACAAAGGG
>CAZPAG010000014.1:0-17462 GCA_964584545.1 uncultured Candidatus Saccharibacteria bacterium | reverse complement strand
ACAAACCATGCTCCGACAGCTAACGCCGGACCTGACAAAGATGTTTATGAAAATCAATCTGTGACTTTGGGAGGGTCGGGGTATGACCAGGATGGAGATCCTCTGACTTATTCCTGGAGTTGCACATCGGGAAGTTTATCCAGCTACAGCTATGCCCAGCCTACATATACTGCCCCTTCTGTTTCATATAACACTTACTACACTTGCACTTTGACTGTCAGGGATGACGAAGGATTAACAGGTTCAGACAGTATGGTGGTTTATGTCAGAGAACAGTCTAGCGGCAACTTCTACGTTTCTCTCACGCCTAATCCTTCTTCTGGAAATGCGCCTTTAAACAACGTAAGTTTAACAGCTTATTTATCAGGCTCTGCTACAGGAGATGCTACCTACAAATACGACTGTACTAACGACGGTTCTTGGGAGAGAATAACCACGGCTAATTCAAACAGTAATACTGCCTATAGTCTTTGCAATTATTGCTCAAACGGAAACTACACTGCCAGAGTAGAAGTTACCAGAGGAGGCATGACTAATTCTGCAACAGCCCCGGTTTACGTCGGCGGATCTTCTCAGACAGGAAGCTTCACGGTTACCAAACTGGTTAAGAATCTTTCTGACGGAACAGGATGGCAAACAACTGTTTCTGCCGACCCGGGAGAAGTGTTGTATTTCTCTATTCAGGTAACAGCAGTAAACAATTCTACGGACGTTGTTATAAAAGATGTCTTGCCTACCAAGATAAACTACGGTGGAGATTTGAGACTGGATAATGTTCCTACTGCAGGAGACATAATAAACGGGTTGAACATCGGTTATATGTCAGCCAACCAGACAAGGACAATTACCTTCAGAGCTATTGTGGCTAATGCCGATCAATTTGTTTTCGGCGCAACCGAACTGACAAATACTGCTCAAGTTAACAATTCCACCTTTACCGGAGGAGTTGCAAAAATCAGCGTTACCAGAGGTGCGGTAGCAGGGATCACAACCGTGGTAACCGGCATTAATCCTCTTTTTATCTCTTTGATTGTCGCTTTATTGATGGCTCTGGTATTCTACTTTTTCTGGACTAATCTGGAGAAATCTCAAAATCCATCAGCCAGAAAATTCCTTAGCCGGTTTTATAAGATAAGGTCTTTGATCTTCAAGTAAAGTCAGTCTAACGATTAACCAAAGAGAGCGGGTTTTAAAGCCCGTTCTTTTTGTTTGTGGCGCCTTGCCTTGCAGGGTACCGTGCTTTGTTTTGGTGCCCTGTGGATTTCCTGTGGAAAAATAGCCATTTTAGGTTCATTTTTAGAGGTGGATATTTGTGGTTGACTATACCCTATATGGTGAGCTAAAGTGAATATGTGTGGGGGATTGTGGATAACTATGGGATAACCCCTTCAAACGGTGGATAACTATGTTTATAGGCCAATACCCATATTCAATAGATGAAAAGAAAAGATTAGCTATTCCTCCCAAGTTCAGGAAGCTTTTGGGCGAAAAAGCGGTAATCACAATAGGATTAGATCAATGCTTGTTCTTATTATCGTCAAAAGAGTGGGAGATACTCGCCAAGAAATTAAGTCAGCTTCCTTTAGGACAGAGCGATGCCAGGGGATTTGCCAGAGTAATGCTTACCGGAGCCATGGAAGTAAGCTTTGACAATCTGGGCAGAATATTAATACCTGACTATTTGAAAGATTATGCCCAACTGAAAAAGAAAGTGGTGGTAGCCGGAGTTTTTAACAGGATAGAAATATGGGATGAGGAAAGCTGGAAAGAATATAAACAAAAAACAGAGAAAGAGGTAGGGGATATGGCCGAACGTTTAAAGGAACTGGGCGTATAACTTATGCATCCCGCGCGACCAATGTGATATATGCGCAGGAGCCCTGTCAATTTTATTTCATAAAATTATGCACATACCCGTTCTCCAAAAGGAAGCAATAGAATACTTAGACCCAAAGCCCAATGAGAATTTTATTGACTGCACTCTGGGATACGGCGGGCACACAAAAGCCATTTTAGAGAAAACCGAACCCAAAGGAAAGGTGCTGGGGATAGACCGTGACCCGGAAATAATCAGGAACCTTAAAACGATTAAAAGATTGATTCCTGTCTGCGACAACTTTTCAAACTTAAAAGAAACAGCGAAACAACAGGGATTCAACAAAGTATCGGGGGTACTGTTTGACCTAGGATTCTCAAGCTGGCATTTGGAGGAATCGGGCAGGGGATTCACCTTTTTAAAAAACGAACCCCTGGATATGAGGTATAACACTAAAAACCCTCTGACAGCCGAGAAAATAGTCAACTACTGGGCAAGCTGGGAAATAGAAAAAATATTAAGGGAGTACGGGGAAGAAAGGTTCTCTGACAAGATAGCAGAAAATATAATAAAGCTCAGGAAAGTAAAGCCGATAGAAAAAACCTTTCAGCTGGTGGAGCTTCTCAAGAGAGCTACTCCTTCCTGGTATCAGAGACAAAGAACGCATTTTGCCGCCAAAACCTTCCAGGCCTTGAGAATAGCTGTGAACGACGAACTTAACAATTTCATAAAAGCCTTACCCCAGGCTCTGGGACTTCTCAAAAAGGATGGAAGGCTGGTGATAATATCCTTTCACTCCCTTGAGGACAGAATAGCCAAAAACTTTATAAGGGATAATAAAAATTTATTAAAAGTCGCAACTAAAAAACCAATAATACCAACTCAAGAAGAGGTTAAAATCAATCCTCGTTCAAGGTCAGCAAAACTGAGGGCGGCGATAAAAATATCATGAAAAACAATACTCTCGTCTTAAGGCAACCATTTTCAACGGTTTTCCCGGTCAGTCTAGGCAAAACCTTAAAGGCCTTGATGACCCTGGTCTTTCTTGCGACAATATCCCTTTTGATATTCTACGTCCTGCAGATAAACTACTTTGCCAGGGAAACCTACACGGTTCAGAACTATGAAACTCAATTGAGCCAGATAAGCCAGGAAACAGAGTCTTTGGAAATAAGCTTTTCTGAGCAGGATTCTTTGGCTAAGATTGACGGTTATTTGCAGGGAAACAACTTTCAAAAGACCGGCCAGACCAAGTTTATTCAATTATTAGAAAGCACTGTAGTGGCAAAATGAAAAACTGGCGAGCAAACCTTATCTTTGGCTGCTTTATCTTATTTGCGGCGATTCTTATCGGCCGCTTAGCTTATGTTCAGATAGCACATGGAGACTATTACAAAGCCTGGGCCCAGGGCCTGCATAACGTTAATAGCGAATACCAAGCTCCTCGAGGGGAGATTTTTTTAAAGAATGACGAGTCTCTGGCTATAAACAAGAATTTCCCCTATGTTTTCGTGTCTCCTTTGAAGATTGAAGATTTCGAAAAAACCGCTGAAACCTTGAGCGGGATTCTTAATTTGGATAAAGAGCTGATTATAGAAACCATTCAGCAGGATAATTTGTTTGTGCCTCTAAAAGACAAACTGACAGGCGAAGAGGTTAATAATATAGAGAAGGTCAACCTGCCAGGGGTTTATCTTAATGAAGAGCGGGGCAGATATTATCCGAAGGAAGACTTAGCTTCCCAGGTGGTGGGTTTTCTCAGCGCGGAGGGAGAGGGGCAGTATGGCTTGGAAGAATATTATGACAGCACCCTAAGGGCAGGGGAAATGGGGACAGATCTGGTATTAACCATAGATTACAATATTCAGTTTGAATCTGAAAAATTATTGAAAGCCGCCAAAGAGAATCTGAAGATTGAGAGCGGTCAGATTATTGTTATGGAGCCCAGTACGGGGAAAATTGTTGCTCTGGCCAGCTTTCCCAGCTTTGACCCCAATCAGTACGAAGAATATGCTGAGAAGGGATATCTGGATATTTTTCAAAATGCAGCCACCCAGAAATTCTTTGAGCCTGGTTCTGTTTTCAAGCCCGTAACCATGGCAGCCGCCCTGAATGAGGAGAAAATCACCCCTCAAACCACTTATATTGACGAAGGAATATTAAAAATAGACGGCTGGCCGATAAGAAACTATGACAACAGGACATACGGAGAAATGACAATGACCGGAGTCCTTGAGAAATCAATAAATACCGGGGCTGTTTTTGCCCAGAGGCAGGTGGGAGGGGAAACCTTTCTTGAATATCTTGATAAGCTCGGCATATTCAGCCTTACAGGTATTGATTTGCCCGAGTCCTATTCCGATAATAAAGAGGTTAAAAACGGCAGGGATATAAACTTCGCTACCGCTTCCTTTGGCCAAGGCATAATGATGACTCCCATACAGCTGATCAAGGCTTACTGCGCTTTAGTTAACGGAGGAACGCTGGTGAAACCTTATCTGGTGGAAAAGACAACGAACAGCGAAAAAACAACTATTATCCAGCCCCAGCTGTCTGAACCCATTTTCTCCCAGAAAACCTCTTCCCAGTTGGCAGCCATGCTAATTAGCGTGGTTGAGAACGGCTATGCTAAGTCCGCCAGAATTCCAGGCTACTATGTGGCAGGCAAAACAGGTACGGCCCAGGTGCCTTTTGCCAGCATAGGCATAGACAAATCAGGCTACTCTGATAAAACCTGGCAAAGCTTTATGGGGTTTGCTCCGGCTTTTAACCCGCGGTTTATTATTCTGGTCAAACTGGATAACCCTGACACCAAAACTGCAGAGTATTCGGCAGTTCCCATCTTCCATGATTTGGCAAAATATATCATAGATTACTGGCAGATACCGCCCGATTACCAATAAGGCCTCTTGACTTGCCAAGCGTTTTTTACTATTAGGGTGACTGAATATGGTTCATAATGTATTCAATATATGGAGGCATAGAGTGTCTCAAAAAATCCTCAGGGAGCCATTCTGCCGGAGAATCGGCAAAGAGAGTAACCTTCCCTCACCGTAATTGCAGTAAAAAAGTTGAAATAAAAATCGGGTGCAAAAACGGGGCAGACAGCTCCTACAGAAGAACAACGTATTGCAATCACTGCGGAAATCCTATTGGATTCGTAGTAGGAGACGAAAATAAAATTAGGTTCATAGCATAATTATCAATCTATCATCACCGCCCAGTATTAGTCTGGAGCGGCCTTTTATTTTACAAAACCTTAAATTTATTTTACAATAATATCGTTCTGGCCCCATCGTCTAGCCTGGTTCAGGACGCATGGTTCTCATCCATGTAACACCAGTTCAAATCTGGTTGGGGCCGCATAGTTGAGGATTAATCTCAACAGTTTAAAAACTCGCCTAAAAGGCGATTTTTGATTTGACATAGATTAATGAGAGAGTTAGGGTGAAATATCCGCCAACAGGCGGAAATTAAAAAAAGACCCGACAGGGTCAAAAGGAAGGGCAAAATGGCAGAAGCCAAAGAGAAAATTCCAGAGTTCAGGAGAACGAAAAATCCGAAGATCGTGATACAAAGAATCGACTCGGACCGCTGCAACGACTATAATCTTGCGCCGCTTTTCGACGAGTATCCCGATTTCTCAGTCAGAGAAGCAATCTTAAGACGTTGGTCAGCGTATAGCTTTAGATTGTATTACTATCAGGCCGATTGGATAGAGGCACGGATATGTGATTTGGGCGAAGAAGAAATTGAAACGCATTCCGGTTTCTGGAAAGAACTCTTAAGTTGCTATATTTTTTCCTCCCATGATGAGTTAGTTTTTCGAGCAATAGAATTTGCCATAGGACTCACAAAAAAGGAGGATTCCTTAGGCAGCTTACCAAGATCTTTTTACCGCTCGGACATTCTCAAAATCATAGCAGGTAAATTGGACAAGGATCCGGAGATCTACTGGAATATGGGAACTCCGTCTTTAAAGCTGTTTCTGGAATCATTCCTGGTAGAAGCATACCAACCCCACTCCATTATCACTTATGATGTAATGGTTGACATTAGGCGATCTGTCCGCTGCGCCATCAAAGTGGAAGATTGGCAATTTCTGACCCTTATCGAAAAAGTCCTTTACAACTTATACAACCAAGAAAGACCGGAAAAATATGAATTCAAGAAAGAAACTGAAAGGAAGGAAAACTTGGCGTTTTTAAAGGAAGCTGTGCAACTCTGCAGGGGAAAAACAGAGAAAGAAAAAGAGACGATAAGCTAATCAGGCTATCATAATCATATTTCAGGTTAGCCGTCAAAGAGGCGTCCATGCGAACGCCTCATTTTTTATTCCGTTAAATAATATTTTGAGGTATAATAGGGCAATATGTTTAAAAGATTTATTTGTCCAATTGCCGTTTTGTCAGGCACTATAATAGGCGTTGGCTTCTTTTCCTTACCCTATATAACTTTAAAAGTGGGTATTTGGGTGATGTTGGCTTATCTTATTGTTTTGGGAGGCTTAGTGGCTTTAATACACTATCTCTTCGGAAAAGTGGCAGTAGCAACTCCTGACTTCTTGCGCTTGCCGGGTTATGCCCGGTTTCATTTAGGTAAATGGGGCAAAAGAGTCTCTTTACTCTCGGCAATTGTAGGTATTTTAGGAGCTCTCTTGGCTTATCTTATCGTCGGAGGAGAGTTTTTAGAGAGTCTTTTAGGCCCTGTTTTTGGGGGTGGAAATCTTTTTTATTCCCTCATATATTTCATGGCCGGATTTCTTATTATTTTCTTTGGCATAAAAATTGTCTCTAAAATAGAATTTTGGGGGATGGCTCTGTTTTTCATAGTGCTGGCTATTATATTTTTTAATGGGTTCCCTCATATCAAAATAGAAAACCTTTTTTTTAAATCAAACATTTCTTTGTTTTTCCTGCCTTACGGCCCAATTCTTTTTTCTTTATGGGGAGCTTCAATAATACCAGAAGTTGAAGAAATGCTGGGGGAGAAGAAAGAACTTTTAAAAAAGATAATCCCTGTTTCCGTTTTAATTCTAATCTTAATCTACTCTCTTTTTATTATTTTAATATTAGGGATAACGGGAGCTTCAACGACCGAATCAGCTTTAACCGGCCTCAAAGACTTCCTCGGGCCGGGGCTGTTCTCTTTGGGCATTGTTCTCGGATTGCTGGCTACTTTTACGTCTTTCATCTCTTTGGGATTAACCCTAAAAAAAGTCTTTTCATATGACTTAAAGGTAAACAATCATGTTTCTCTGGCAATAACCTGCTTTGTGCCCTTAATTCTTTTTTTGATAGGCATTAAAAGTTTTATACCAGTTATATCTTTTGTCGGAGGAATAACCATCGGCATAGACGGGATTTTGATTTTATTGATGTATAATAAAATAAGCCGGAGGAAATTTTTAGTTTTACCTTTGGCTCTGGTATTGCTTGGCGGCATTATTTACGAAATAATATATTTTATAACACCTGGAAGGTGATATATCGGCACAGCCCGTAATAACACCTGGAAGGTGATATGTCGGGCACGGCCCGTCATAAAAAGATATGCTTATATTTTTTAATATTTTAATATTCATCGCTTCTGTTTTTCTGCTTGGATTTTCAAGCAAATGGCTGGTGGGGGCCCTATCCCGCATAGCCCTGTTCCTGAGAATCAAAGAATTCGTTGTCGCTTGTTTTGTAATGGCTTTTGCCACAACCCTCCCTAATCTTGCCGTCGGGGTGCTCTCTGCAGTTAAAAATATACCCCAGCTTTCTTTCGGAGACATAATCGGAGGCAATATCGTTGATTTATCTCTGGTACTGGGACTAGCCGCTTTAATCTCAAAAAAAGGGATTTCTTCTAAAAGCCGTACTGTCCAGAACAGCTCCATTTATACCATATTTATCGCAATTCTTCCCTTGGCTCTGATTTTTGACGGAGACTTGTCGAGGGGTGACGGGATAGTTCTTCTCTTGAGCTTCATAGTTTACAGTGCCTGGCTTTTCTCAAAAAAGGAGAGATTCACGAAAACTTACGAAGACATGGGAGAAACTTTATCCGTAAAAGACTTTTTTAAAGATCTGTTCCTATTATTTTTAGGTCTTGTCGCTCTGCTACTCAGCGCCGAAGGGGTGGTAAAAGCAGCTTCTTTCTTCTCTTTGACTTTTAGTCTTCCTATAGCATTAGTCGGGCTTCTGATTGTGGGTTTGGGCAACTGCCTGCCTGAAGCCGTATTTTCTCTTAAAGCAGCTACCAAAGAAGAGAATTGGATGGTATTAGGCAACCTGATGGGAAGCGTAATTATGGGAGCTACTTTGGTTTTGGGAATAGTCGCCTTAATCCATCCTATCCAGATTTCTGATTTTTCACCTTTTGCCGCGGCTAGAATCTTTATGATAGTTTCAATTCTATTTTTCCTGGTATCGATAAGGACCGGGCAGAAGATTACGAAGAAAGAAGGTATCTTTCTGATAGGGGTATATGTTATTTATCTTCTGGCAGAAATCTTCATAAGGTACGTTAATATAGGCCAATGAATAATCTTATTTACATACTATTGATATTCTTTATCTTGGTCGGGGGAGCCGGATTGGTTATCTTTTTTATCAGGAAATCAAAAATTGACGAAAGACAATCTGACGCTATAAGGGATTTGGAAAGGCGGATAACCGATTTAATGATAAGCCAGCTGAAGGAAATACGGGGCAGTGTTGACGGCACTTCAAAACAGCTTAATGATCAGGTTAAGTCTTTTACCAAGGAAACGACTGAGATGAGAGAAAACCTGAAACAAATAGAAGATATAGTTAAAGATGTTTCTTCTTTTCAGGAGATATTCAAATCTCCCAAGCTTCGCGGCCAGTGGGGAGAAGCCTCTTTGGAGCATATTCTATCCCAGCATTTTCCAAAGGAACTTTATAAAATACAGTATTTATTTTCTTCAGGGGAGCAAGTTGATGCGGTTTTGAAACTGCCAAACGGCAAGGTTTTACCCATAGATTCTAAATTTCCTTCGGAAAACTTTGATAAAATGGTAAAAGCCGGGTCTGAAACCGAAAAGAATTTTTTCAAGAAAAGCTTTTTGGATGACGTTAAAAACCGGATTAATGAAATCGCCACCAAATACGTTCTGCCTTCAGAAGGGACGACTGACTTTGCCCTGATATATATCCCGGCCGAAGCTATTTATTACGAAATTATTAATAGTATCGGCAGGGAAGTGGATATAGCCGCCTATGCCTGGTCGAAAAAGATTATCTTAACCTCGCCAAACACCATATATCTGACATTAAGGACTGTCGAACACTGGTTCAGGGATACTCAGATTTCAAAACAAACCCAGGAAATTTTGAAGAAGCTGGGCAAGGTTCATCAGGACGCTTTAAAGCTTACAGATGACTTCAGAAAGCTCGGTAGCCACTTAAAGAACGCTTCCTCTGCCTATTCTGACTCGGAAGATCGCCTTAAGCTGCTGGACGATAAGGTAGAAAAGCTGGTGGAGATAGGGGAGGCAAAAAAGCTGAAAAAGGGGAATAACACCGATTAACTCTTGATTTTATTTTAATTATTTTGTATATTGAAGGATATGTTAGCAGTAATAAAAACCGGCGGAAAACAATATTTGGTTTCACCCGGTCAAAAACTTAAGATTGAGAAGCTTGAAAAAGAAGTAGGGGATGAGGTTAACTTTTCTGAAGTTTTGCTTTTGGAAAAACAAAAGAAGCTAGAGATAGGGGATCCCTTAGTTAAAGGAGCAAAAGTGGTTGGGAAAGTATTATCCCAGGGCAGAGCTGATAAGCTTATAGTTTTTAAATTCAAAGCTAAAACCAGAAGAAGAGTAAAAAAAGGCCATCGTCAGGCCTTTACGGAAGTTGAGATAAAAACTATTGAAAATTAAGCTACCTTTCGGCTTTCTAAGGCCGAAGACAGCGTTTCCTCGTCGGCATATTCCAATTCTCCGCCGACAGGAAGTCCCCGCCCCAAACGGGTCATTTTTATATTGTAAGGCTTCAGCAATCTTTCCAGATACAAGGTTGTAGCTTCGCCTTCAGCGGTAGAGCTAATAGCTAAAATGATTTCCTGGATTTCAGGATGTTTTTTTACCCTTGCTTCCAACTCTTTAACTCTCAGCTTTTCAACATCAGCTTTCTTTAAGGCTGAGACCGTACCTCCGAATATGAAATACAGGCCGTTGTACTTTCTTATTTTTTCAATGGCTAACAAATCCGTTTCGCTGGCGACAACGCAAAACAATTTTTTATCTCTTGAATTATTTGAACAGATTGGGCACAGATTCCCTTCGGATTCAAAAGCATTAAAACACAGGGAGCAGTTTTTTACATTCTTTTTAATTTGAGATATTGCGTCCATCAACTCTTGTATTTCTTCTTTGGGTTTTTGTATCAGATAAAAAACAAATCGGGCGGCAGTCCTCGGCCCGACAGTTGGAAATTTAGAAAATATATCTATTAATTTTTTTATAGTAGGGGGATACATTATTCTTCAAAATATCCTTTTTCCAGATTGCGGAAGGAAACGCGGCCTTCGTCAAAGTATAATTCAACTTTTCCTACAGGGCCGTTTCTGTGTTTGGCCACTATAATGTCCGCTATATTCTTCCTGGCGCTCTCTGGCCTGTACCTGTCTTCACGGTAAATGAACAGAACTACGTCCGCATCCTGCTCCAACCCGCCTGATTCGCGAAGATCGGCTAACCTTGGTATTTGGGGAGTTCTTTGTTCAACCGCCCTTGATAACTGGGATAAGGCTAAAATCGGGATATTAAGCTCTCGGGCCAGCCCCTTTAAAGACCTGGATATCTCGCTTATCTGCCTGACTGTGGGGTCCATGGGGTTTCTCGGGTCCATTAGCTGCAAGTAGTCGACAATGAGCAATCCTAAGCCTTTTTCTGCTTGAAGACGCCTGGCCATAGCCCTCATTTGAAGGATATTCGTTAAAGCGGCGTCATCAATGTAAATAGGGATTTCGGCTAAAATAGCCATGGCGTTCTGGATTCTGGCGAAATCATTGTCGTCTCCTTCCGCAGATAAACGGCCCGTTCTCAGTCTCCATAAGTCAACGCCTGAAATGGCGGATATTAATCTGTCTACCACCTGATCTTTGGACATTTCCAGAGAGAATATTCCTACCGGCACTTTTTCGGCAACGGCAATATTCAAAGCCATGTTCAGAGACAAAGCGCTTTTACCCATTGAAGGACGGGAAGCCAAGATTATTAAATCTGACCTTTGAAGCCCGGCCAGCATATTATCTAAGTCGCTGAATCCGGTCGGCAATCCTCTGAACCCTCCCTCGTGTTTGGATAATTTCTCAATTCTTTCAAAAGCTTCTTCTAATGTATTTTTTACCAGAGTGAAATTCTGGCTAAGGGATTTTTGGGCGATGCTGAAAATTCTTTTCTCGGCCTGGTCGAGTAAGATATCTGTGTCTTCTGTTTCGTTGTATCCCAAAATTCCTATCTCATGGCTGGCGTCAATTAAATCTCTTAAAATTCTTTTTCTCTGAACAATTTTTGCGTAAGTTGCAACGTGGCTGGCCGTGGGCACAGAGTTAACCAACTCCGTCAGATAGCCGCTTCCGCCGGCTTCATCTAATTTCCCTTTGTCTTTTAATCTGTTTGAAACAGACAAAAGATCTATCGGTTCTCCTTTTTCAAAAAGCTCCTGGCAGACCTGGTAAATCTCCTGGTGAGCGGCCCTGTAAAAATCTCTGGGGGTCAAAAAATCAGCCACCTTGGTAATGGCGTTTTTATCAATAAACAAACTGCCTAAGAGCGATTGCTCGGCTTCTATTGATTGCGGAGGTAGTTTGTCCGGTAATTGCTCGGGCATAATACTACAATTTATCACGGCTAAAGGAAGTTGGCAAGTTCGAAAAATTTCTGTTAAAATGGGAACTACCGATATACTATGAGAATAGGCTTAATCTCTTTCCACTCTTTTTCCAGGCCTGGCGGAGTCAAAAGGCATATTTTCGGTTTGCATGACGAATTTCTGAAAATTGGCGTTAAATCAAAGATTATCGCTCCCAGGAGAAAGATACCCGAGAACTACGGGGAAGACGTTATTTTGTTAGGGACTTCAATACCTGTGAACTTTAACGGCAGCCAAGCAGACCTGGATATTAACTTTAATCCTTTGGCCATTGAAGGAGTCATTAAAGAAGAGGGCTTTGACGTTCTCCATTTGCATAATTTCGGCTTTCCTTCGGCCTTGCAGATTTTAACCAGCCCGTCTGCTTCCAAAACTTTGAATATTCTAACTTTGCACTCTGATATGAAAGGCAGTAATTTTTTGAAAAACCTGCCTACTCTTTTGTACCTCTTTAATAAGATAGCTCAATGGAAGATAGACGGGATAATCGGTGTTTCTCCTTTATGCCTGAAGACTTTCAGAAAATACAAAGGGCCCAAGATTGTTATCCCAAACGGCATCGATCTGGAAAGATTCAACCCTGATGTTCCTCCGATCAAAAAATACCTGGATGGAAAGATAAATATCCTGTTCCTGGGGCGTATCGAGGAAAGGAAAGGCCTTATTTATCTTCTAAGGGCTTACAAGATTTTGGAGAAAAAGTTCTCAAATCTCAGGTTAATTGTCGTAGGCAAAGGTCCTCTTAAAGAAGAACTGGAGCTTTGGACAAAAGAAAACGGTTTGAAGGACGTTGTTTTTGAAGGGGAAGCAAGGGAGGAACAAATACCTTCATATTACAAAACCTGTGATATTTACGTCAGTCCGGCCATATTCGGGGAAAGCTTCGGAATAGTGTTATTGGAAGCCATGGCCTTGGGAAAACCGGTAGTGGCTTTTGCCAACCAAGGCTATAAAGCGGTTTTAAAGGGAAGGGGAGCCAAATTTTTGGTAAGGCCCAAGAACTTCAGAGGATTAGCTGAAAAAATTGGGTTACTGATTAAAAAACCTCTTTTAAGGAAAGAGATGGGGGAATGGGGGCAAAAAGAAGTCCAGAAATATTCCTGGCCCATAATCAGCAAGCAGGTTTTTGATTTCTACAAGCTATGCCTGGATAAAAGAGGCGACAAACTCGTAGAAAAGAATGAAGCCGTTGATAAATTATTAGAGAAGTGGTATAAGAAAGTAATTCCAATGTAAGGAGGGTAAATTGAGAATTAATTTAAAGTTTTTTAAGCGATGTCCGAAATGCGGCAACGAACTTATCAAGGAAGCTTCGGGGAAGGAGTGGGTTCCGGCATATGAAGGGACTTTTCTAGT
Source organism: uncultured Candidatus Saccharibacteria bacterium (assembly GCA_964584545.1). Classification (GTDB taxonomy): domain Bacteria; phylum Patescibacteriota; class Minisyncoccia; order Minisyncoccales; family CAZPAG01; genus CAZPAG01. Next base: position 4,406 of record CAZPAG010000014.1, on the reverse strand, counting down.
CACCTCTTTCATATGTCTGAATTGCGGCCACCATGATTATACCGGAAGAGAAGTTACGGATATTATCCAGTGGATCTTGAACTTTCTATTTTGAATAAGGAGGCGACATGGACGAAGTCGACCAGCTGAAAATAACCCTTGAAGGTTACAGGGAAAGACTCATAAATAAAGTCATAACACTCGAAGTGGGTATGTATGATTTTGAAAGGCTCATTAATGAAACCTATGGAGCCAAAGACGGGGAGTCTCTTTTGGCAATCGCATTCTGTCTCGCATACGCATCAAGAGACGGATTCAGCGAAAAGGCTTTTAGGGATGGGAGGGATCTACTTAGTGATATAAAAGCGACTACTCACGCATCTACTGCGCCGCAACTGAAACTCGCCTTTGAAGAAGGCAAAATCTACAAAAGGTCTTTAATTGATGATGCAGACAAAAAAATAGCCAGAGAGGCCCTGGAGATAATATTAGGCAAAGAAGCTGTAGCTTCCTGTTAGCAGGGAGCTCTTTTTTATTACATATTAAATCTTTTTAATTTTAGATCCTTCTGATGTATCTTCTACTGTGAATCCTAAAGATTTGATTTTTTCTCTCAGCTCGTCTGATTTCTGCCAATTTTTTTCTTTTCGGTATTTTTCTCTTTCTTTAACAAGCTTTTTAACCTCTTGTGGAATTTCTGATTTCTTTACTTTAGATAATCCCAGTCCTAAGACCTTGTCGAAATCAATTATTGTTTTATATTTCTCCTCGTCAGATAATTCTTTTGATTTTATTACCTCCCACATCAGGGCTATGGCTTTTGGAGTGTTTAAGTCGTCGTTAATGTATTCTGAAAACTTCTTTCGGTAATTTCTCTGAGATACGTTCTTTTTGCTTTTGAAAAGTTTTAATTCACGGATCTTTTCATAAAGATTATCTAATGCGTTTTGAGCTGATTTCAAAGCTTCCCAGGAAAAGCTTATCTTTGACCTATAGTGTCCCGATAAGCATAAATATCTGTAAGAAAGGGGATTAAAACCTTTTTTTATCAGACTTTCTACGGTTATAATATTCCCTTCGGATTTAGCCATTTTACCTCCTTTTAGGGTTAAAAACTCTCCGTGAAGCCAGTATTTAGCCAGATTTTTGTTAAAAACTGCTTCTGCCTGAGCTATCTCATTTGTGTGGTGAATGGGTATATGGTCTATTCCGCCGCAATGGATATCAAAAGGAACTCCTAAATGTTTAGCTGACATGACCACGCACTCTGTGTGCCAGCCGGGAAAGCCTTTTCCCCAGGGAGAGTCCCATTCCATCTGCCTTTTTATTCCTTTTTGAGTGAATTTCCATAAGGCAAAATCAGTCGGGCTTTTCTTCCCGGCTATCATTTTTACTCTGGCTCCGGCTTTTAATTTTCTTTTCTTTGCGCCTGACAGTTTTCCGTAATCTTTTATCTTTGAAGTGTTAAAATATATTCCGTCTTGGGTTTTGTAAGTGAAGCCTTTTTTTTCCAGCTTTTTAATTAAATCAACTTGTTCTTTGATATAGTCTGTGGCTTTTGTCCAAAGAGTAGGGGACTTAATGTTTAAATTTTTTATGTCTTTCTTAAAAAAATCCGTATAAAATTTTGCTATCTGCCAGGCGGTCTTTCCCTCTCTCTTTGCTCCTTTTTCCATTTTGTCTTCCCCCGTGTCCGCGTCAGAAGTCAAATGTCCTACGTCTGTTATATTCATCACGTGCTTTACTTTGTATCCGTCATATTTTAAAACTTTTTTTAGAATATCTTCAAAGATATATGTTCTCAGGTTTCCTATGTGGCTAAACCAATAAACAGTCGGTCCGCAGGTATATAGTCCGACCTGTTTATCTTTTATGGGCTTAAATTTTTCTTTTTTTCTAGTTAGGGTGTTATATATTTTCAAAGCCATTACATTATATTATCACCTTTTGATTTCTATGGGAATTTATGATATGGTATAGCATCTGGTACACTCCAATTAAATATACATATAGGATGTGGAGATATGAAATTTACAGAAATGAATCACAGCCACGTTACGGCGTTAAGAGAGATCATAGAGCTTCTTTTATCTGCCCCGCCCGAAACAACGGTAGAACAACTTATAGGTCGACTGGTATTTGAAACTATCTATGGCGAATACAGAAGAACTGCATCAGGCCGGCACAGAAACAATAAGCGGGCCTGGATATATGAGGTTCTTATGGGGATGCCCAACCTACCCGAAGAAGTGATAAGAAAAGGGGTGGACAGAATTTTAGAGAAGCAATTTCTGGAACATCCGGAAGACAGTTTAACAACCTGGACGGCGAAAATATGGTTTATTCCGAATCTCCCTGCTGATATGAAGGAGAAATTTTACAAACTGAATCATCAGAATTTCGCCGCTACCCAAAAAGTGAAGGAAACTCTTGATAGCTTCCTCCCTTTATGGCTGGCTTCTTCAGAAACCGGATCAAGAGGACTAATAAGAAGGAGGCGAGTGCCACTCTTTGCAAATTCCGGTAAGTGGGAGATATTAGACCAAAACAAAGACGGCATCTTGCTTTATCGTGAAGACTTACATCGCTATGCAAAGGTTATACTGTTGCCCGACGTTTCCGGTCAAACCCAGGGATATGCGCACGAAGTTGCCCCTATGGGAATAAATACCGTTCATGAAGCCAGAGCCTGGATGTTTAGACAAAATCCCCAAAAATGGAAAGGGTTTGATAAAGAAGTATAAAACTATGAGTAAAAGGAGGTATGCTATGGAATCTTATCGACAGGGAGACATTGCTTTTTTCCGAATCTCGGAGATCCCGAAAGGTTTTGCTAAAAACGAGGGACCTCTGGAGATTATGGGAGAGAGCGGCCTGCATCTTCATCGGATAGCGGGAGTTGAGGTTTTCGAACCCACGGCAGAAGCTGAAAGACTTAGCAATGGAGGGTCCGACATGCCCGTGGCAATAATCAGGGCTTTTGAAGACACTCCGGTAGTCCATGACGTTCGGCATGACAGCGAAACTCCTCATCTCATACTTACACTTCCACCCGGCATCTATGAGGTACGCCAGGCCAGGGATAATACAGACAATACAGGAGACTAATTTCTCCTCGGCAGCCCCCGTGCTGCCTTTTTTATTTTGATTATTTTGAAAATTTATGATAGGGTTAAGAAATAATTAACAAAAATATGAAAAAAATAGATATCATTTTAGCTATAGTTTCGGGCTTGGGCTTAGCCGTTTTGCTTCCCTGGTTACTGGGAGGGTTTGGAATACAATTAGGCATTTTAAAATGGGCTTTACTCTTGCTTTTGCCTCTTTTTGCTGTTTTTGCCATCTGGCTGTGCTATCTGATAGGGAAGAAATATTTATTTGTCTTCCAGCTGGGGAAGTTCCTTTTAATAGGCATATTCTTTGCTTTGATAGATTTGGGAATTCTGGATATCCTTTTGAATATATTTAAGATAACCTCAGGAATGGCTTATTCGGCTTTTGTGGCAACTTCCTTTGTTATCGTCACTTCTGTTAAATACGTAGGAGACAAGTACTGGGCCTTTGAAAAAACCGGTAAGGAAAAGATGGGAACAGAATTCGGTAAATTTTTCGTTATTACTTTAATAAGCGGGGTTATCCAAACAGGAATTGCTTCTTTGATAGTAAATACTTTGGGTCCCCAGCTTGGAGCTTCTTCTCTGATATGGGCTAATGTGGGCAAGATAGGAGGGATTATTGTCGCTTCAGCCTGGAACTTCATCGGATATAAATTCATAGTTTTTAAAGTTTAACATGTCATTAGTTTTATATCGAAAATACAGACCCCAAACCTTTGCCGATGTTATCGGCCAAGAGCACGTTGTCCAGACTTTGACTAATGCTATTTCAACGGGAATGATTTCCCATGCTTATTTGTTTTCCGGGCCCAGGGGTTCGGGAAAAACAACCATTGCCAGGCTTTTGGCTAAAGCGACAAACTGCGAGAACAGAAAGGAAGGGCAGTTTGAACCCTGTAATAAATGTTCTTCCTGTTTGGAGATTACGGATAACCGTTCAATGGATCTGATTGAGATTGATGCCGCTTCCCACCGGGGGATAGATGAAATCAGGGAATTGAAAGAGGGGATTAAGTTTTCCCCGGTAAAATCCAAGTACAAGGTGTTTATTATTGACGAAAGTCATCAATTGACCAAAGAAGCGGCCAACGCTTTGTTAAAAACCCTTGAAGAACCCCCAAGCCATGCCATATTTATTCTGGCTACTACTGAGATTCATAAAATGATACCTACCATAATCTCAAGATGCCAAAGGTTTGATTTCAGGAGATTGACCGTGCCGGAGATAATAAAAAGATTGGAGATTCTTTGCGGCAAGGAAAAAGTCAAGATTGAAAGAACTGCTTTGGAATTAATAGCTATTAACGCAGC
>CAZPAG010000013.1:0-17507 GCA_964584545.1 uncultured Candidatus Saccharibacteria bacterium | reverse complement strand
TTATGAAAAATATACTTAATTTTTTAGTTGAAACGGGGAAATTAAAAGGAAAAGAAAGGAGAGGCTGGGTGATGCATGGGATTAAAAACTCAGAAACTACGGCTGAGCACATTTTTTATTTGACTATTATGGCTTGGGTTATTGGGAAAACGAAGAAGCTTAATATAGAAAGAGTATTAAAGCTGGCCTTAGTCCACGATTTATGCGAGGTCTATGCTCCGGACCTAACCCCATATGACCCTCTCTTGCCAAAAGACAAGAAAAAAATAGCAGAGGTTTTAAAAAAATGGCCTAAATTTACCAATTCGTTAAGGATAAAAAAAGATAAGAAGAAGAACGAGATGGAAAACAAGGCCGTAAATAAACTTGTGGCCAATCTCCCGCCCAGCTTAAAATCAGAAATAAAGTCTATTTGGCTGGACTTTTCCAAAGGACTGAGTAAAGAGGCGAGATTCGTCAGGCAGGCGGATAAGGCAGTGAATTTTCTGCAAGGTATAGAATATTGGAAAAAACACGGGAAAATACAACATAAACTCTGGAACAGGTGGATAAAGGAGATAATAGACGACCCCGCTTTGATTGACCTGATCCAGGCAATAGAGAAAAAATTCTACTAAAATGGGCAAGATTAAAGATCTAATCTACTCTTTAGTTTTTTTAGGAGGATTGTTCTTCCTTTTAATCCCGGAGGCTTTGCCTGGTAATGTCCATCTAAAGGAAGTTTTTAATTCGTCCCCTGAAGATGACATTATAGTTATTTTTAATTCCGGAGGTTGGGGAAACACTCCTTTGAATGAGGCTCAAGATTTCGCTCCCATTATACAGGGCATTCAGGATACCGTTAGCCAGTGGGGGTACAGCTCAATAGTCGTTCCTTATGAAAGGACCGAGAACAGCTTTTTGGGGAAGATAAGCGGAGCTAAAGAAACGTTTCAACTGTTTAAAAAGCAGGCAGAAGGTTTTTCTCGGGATATAGAAGGTTTTTTGAAGAGAAACCCTACCAAGAGGATAATTGTTGCTGGCCTGTGCAATGGAGGCATTTTTACCAACAGAGTTATGAAAAATATTCCAAACGGTATAAGAAACCGGGTTTATGCGGTTGAAGTAGGAGTTCCTTTCTGGGAAAAAACATCAAATTCGGATAATATTTTGATAGTGAACGATAGAGAGGAGGATCCGCTGTCCAGAGGAGAAGCAAAAACTCTATTTTCCACTTTATTTAAAGGCATGTCTGGGTGGTCTTTGGCGAAAATTTCCGGGGGAAGTATTAGCCTTTCTCAATTCTTTTATATGCCAGGCCATCAATACTCTTGGCCTGAAGTCCAGCCGGAAGTCGTTTATTTTTTAGAAAGAAAATTGAAGTAGGGTCAATTTTATATGAAAAAAATTATTCTGCTTCTATTATCTTTTTTAATCGGTGTTGCCTTGTTTCTTTGGATAGGTAGGATAGTCGGATGGCAGGAGATAGGAAACGCTTTCTTAGCTTTTACCGGCTGGCAGGGAATAGTTATTTTAATTTTGACCGTTTTTATGGCCCTAGTCGGTACGTGGAAATGGAAGGAGATTCTAAAGGGAGAGAATGTAAATGTTCCTTTTAAAAACCTTCTCAGCCCTTATCTTTCCGGTTTTGCCATAATGTTTTTGGCTCCAATTTTAATTTGGGGGGGAGAAGTTTTCCGTAGTTACGTGTTAAAAGAAAGATGTAAGGTTCCTTGGCCAAAAGGAATGGCTTCGGTGGTAATAGACAGGATTTTGGAGTGGACCGCTAATTTGGTGGTTATTTTTTTTGGTACTTTATTTTTTGTCTTTAGAATAGGCACTCCTCCTTCTAGCTTAGGACTGATTTTCGGAGGAGCTTTCCTTGTTTTTCTTGCCGGAGTATCATTTTTTTACTTTAAATGCTTGAGAAGCGAGAGCATTGTCAGATTTTTTATAAGAGGGGACAAAAAACAGCCCCTGGATGCAGAAAAGGAGATTTTTAATTTTTTTCAACCGAAAAATATTGCTTTATGGAAGGGATTCACCCTTTCTTTTTTGAGGGCTGGTTTTATGTATCTCAGGGTTTGGATTTTGATTTTTTTCCTTGGCAAAAATATTGGAGCCCTACCCTCTCTTTCCATATTAGGATTCAATTATTTAGCGTCAATGATTCCCATCCCGACCGCTCTGGGCAGCCACGAGGCGATTCAGACTTTTGCTTTCAGTTCTTTGGGACTGCTTCCTTCTTTCGCAACGGTCTTTACTATGATTATAAGAGCGGCGGAGATGGTTATTTCTTTGGTCGGGATAGTGACTTTATTCCGGCTGGGAGTTATTTTAATAAAAAACATGCTTTTTAAGAAGATAGATAGTTTTGCCGACGATTACGAAGTCTAATATTAATAGCATGAAAAATCAGGAGATAGCTAAAATATTTTATGGGATAGCCAACTATCTCGCAATGGACGAAGTGGCTTTCAAACCCCAGGCTTACGAGAAAGCGGCTTTAACTCTGGAAACATTGGAAGAAGATATTGAGGATGTTTATAACGGTAAAGTCGATATATCGGCTGGAGGCCGCTACAAAAAAGGAGGCATAAAGGCCCTTGAAAACCTTCCTGCCGTAGGCAAAAGCATTGCTCAGAGCATTGAGGAATATTTAAAAACCGGAAAGGTAGAAGTTTACGAACGTTTTAAAAAACGGTTTCCTTTGGACCTGGAAGAGATAATTGGCATTGAGGGGGTAGGGCCGAGAAAAGCTAAAATACTTTACCAGAAGATAGGAATTAGAAACTTAAAAGACTTAGCTAAAGCCGCTAAATCTCATAAAATCGCTCCTTTATTCGGTTTTGGAGAGAAAACTGAAAAGAATATTTTAGAAGGTATAGCCTTTTTGAAAAGAAGCAGGGGAAGATTTTTATTGGGAGATATTTCGCCAAGAGTTGAAGAGATTTATGAGAAGCTGAAATCTTTAAAAGAAGTAAAGACTGTTTCTACCTGCGGCTCAATCAGGAGAATGAAAGAAACTATCGGGGATGTTGATTTCCTGGTTATTTCAAAAAAACCGGCAAAAGTAATGGATTTTTTCACTTCTTTACCGGGCGTAGTCAAAGTTTGGGGCAAAGGCAGCACCAAGGCTTCAGTCAGGATGAAAGATGGGTTTGATATGGATGTCAGAGTGGTATCAGAAAGGTCTTATGGAGCTGCTTTGCAATATTTTACCGGCTCGAAAGAACACAATATTTCTCTTAGAAAAATAGCCATGGATAAAGGGCTAAAGCTTTCGGAGTATGGTCTGTTTAGGGGTTCTAAAATGGTTGCCAGCGAAACAGAAGAAGGAATTTATAACTTTTTAGGGATGGATTGGATTGAGCCGGAGCTAAGAGAAAATTCAGGAGAAATTGAAGCGGCTTTAAAACATGGTTTGCCCAAGATTATTGGTCAGGAGGACATAAAGGGTGATTTGCATTGTCACTCTTCTTGGGATGGAGGGTTAAATAAAATTTCAGAAATGGCAGCAGCCGGTCAAAAGATGGGTTATGAATATTTGGGCATTGCTGACCATACCAAGTTTTTAAGAATAGAACACGGATTGGATGAAAAAAAATTATCCCGACAGAGAAAGGAAATAGACACCCTGAATAAAAAGCTTAAGAATTTCAGGATTTTGCAGGGGTGCGAAGCCAATATCTTGCCTGACGGCTCAATTGATATTGAAGATGAAGCATTAAAGAAATTGGATTTTGTCATAGCGGGAGTCCACTCCAGCATGAAAATGGAGAAAGGAAAAATGACAGAGAGGATAATAAAAGCGATGAAGAATCCCAATGTTAATATTATCTCCCATCCGACAGGCAGAATATTGAAAAAAAGGGACGAGTATCAAATTGATTTCGACAGGATTTTGAGAGCGGCAAAGGAATTTAAGGTGATACTGGAAATAAATTCTTTTCCCGAAAGGCTGGACTTAAACGATAATAACATTAGACGAGCAAAGAATTTTGGTGTAAGAATGATAATTAATACCGACAGCCACCGCAGGAATCAGTTGGGATTGATTGAGTTCGGAGTGGGTCAGGCCAGAAGAGGCTGGGCCGAGAAAGAAGATATCATAAATACCCAGCCGTTGGATAAATTACTTTCTCATTTTATTCGCAAGTAATTTATAGAAAGCGATAAAATTTTTTAAAAAATAATGAGAAATAAATTAACTTTCAGAAAGGCTAAAATCAGCGATGCTGAGGACATAAAGAAACTGACTGATTTTTATGCCAGGAGGGGGACCATGCTTTTTCGTCCCATATATGAAATTTACAGCGGGATTAGGGACTATTTTGTGGCGGAATGCAATAAAAAGGTTATCGGCTGCTGCGCTTTACATATTTTAGGCAAGGAATATAAACCCGGCAACAGCGGGCGTATTTTGGCCGAGACCAGGTCTTTGGTTGTAGTCAAAAAATTTCAAAAACGGGGAATAGGGACAAAACTAGTGAAAGGATGTATTAAAGAGGCTGGGGAAATGGGGATAAATAAAGTATTCACCCTTACGCTTGAGGAAAATATAAGCTTCTTTAAAAGGCTGGGATTCAGGACTATCAGAAAATCAGGTTTGCCTCAGAAAATTTGGCAGGAGTGCGTGAATTGCCCAAGATTCCCCTCTAATTGCAACGAAACACCATTAATTTTAGAGATTTAATATGCCCACAGAAAGATCAGCCGGAGCCATCATTTTTAGGCAGGAAGGAGGTAAAAGATTTTACCTTCTTTTACATTATCAGAGAGGCGTGAGGAGACAGTCCCCTTACTGGGACTTCCCAAAAGGCCACATTGAAAAAGGAGAAACAGAAGGAAAAGCAATGAGGAGGGAAGTTTTTGAAGAAACCGGGATTAAATATCTGGAATTGGTTCCGAAATTTAGGGAAGTAATTAAGTATTTTTTTAAATGGGAGGGAGAAACTATTTTCAAAATGGTAGTTTATTATTTAGGTGAAACTGAAGAAAAAGAAGTTAAAATTTCTTCCGAGCATATTGGATATCAGTGGCTACCGTATAAAGAGGCCGTAGAACAATCAACTTTTAAAAATGCAAAGGAAATTATTAGAAAGGCGGAGGAGTTCCTTTCGGGAAAAGGTATGTGAAACAGCAAGAAGGCTTATTTACTTAGAAGAGAAGGTATGGTAATTAAAAAGAGGAGGGCCATTAGTAATTTTAAAAGGAGATATCGGTGACGGAAACGGAAAAATGGGATATATGTTTAGAGTGCGGAGCAATTTGTTTCCCCCAAAAAGAGGAAGTCTGCCTTAAGTGCAAAGGGAAAAATACGGAAAAGGGGGAAATAACACTGGAAGAGATTGCGCATGTTAGATCTCTTATCAGGCTTTGGAAGCTGGATAGCAAAATAAATATTTCTGTTATTTTCACTAACTGGGACAGTTTGCCTGCCGTCCTAGTGGAGGCTCTTTATAACAAGAATAAAAATCCTTGGAAAATAAAACCTGCCCATTATTAATGGACAGGATTTTTTATTTCTATATAATTATTTCTCAGCTTCTTCCAGCATCTTTTTAAAGATTTCAGGATGATTCTGGGCTAAATTCGATAAGATTTTCCTATCAAGTCCGATTTTGTTTTTCTTTAAGCCAGCAATGAATTTTGAATAGGACAATCCTGATTCTCGGCAGGCAGCGTTAATCTGTATTTGCCATAATTTTCTGAAGTCTCCTTTTTTTCTCTTTCTGTCCCGATAAGCGTATTCCCAAGCGTGAAGAAGAGCCGTTTTAGCTGCTCTGAATTTTGATTTCCTTCCCCATCGGAATCCTTTGGTGTATTTTAAAACATTCTTTCTTCTTTTATGCGAAGATTTTCCTCGTTTTACTCGTACCATGTCAGTTAGAAATTAGTTTTTTAATTTTTTTAGCTTCACATCTTGGGACTAAGACCCATTTTCGGCTGTTTCTTACTCTTTTACCCGTCTTTTTCGCCCGGTTATGGTCAAGACCGCTCGGTCTTCTCAAGATTTTGCCGGTTTTTGTTATTTTGAATCTTTTTTTAATTGACTTCCTTGTTTTCATAATTTTATATATTCAATTACCCGTAGGGGTGCAATTGATTTGCGTGTCTTTATAATTTGTAACGAAGTTAGAAATTATCCATAGGGGTATAATTTGTAACGTAGTAAAAAAGCAAATTGACAGGGCTCCCGCGCATACAATACATTAATCGCGCGGGATGCATATTATTATCCTTTAGAAATTATCATCGTGAATCCTCTAAGGTCTTTTTTTAATTCTCTCTCTATTTTTATCGGTATTAGTTTGCTTAATATTTCTATGAACTGGCTGACTTTGCCTCTGGCCACATCTGAAAGACCCTTTTCTCTCCCTCTCAATACCATTTCTACCCTTACTTTGTCTCCTTTCTTTAAAAACTTCTCAGCCGCAGCCGCTCTCGTTTCTAAATCATGAGTGGAGATATTAAAGGTTAATCTGATTCCTTTAATCTCTCCTCCGTGCTTTGCGCCTTTATCTTTCTTCTCCAGCCAGTAAAGATATTTTCCGTAATCTCCTATTTTGCAAACTGGCGGTTCAACTTTCTCTGTAACCTGTATTAAATCTAAATTGCGCTCCTGGGCAATTCGGAGCGCTTCAATCGTGCTTATAACTCCCAGCTGTTTCCCGGTTTCGTCAATCAGTCTTACTTCCCTGGCCCTTATTTGGTTGTTTATAAATGGTTTATTCAAAAGTCTAAGATATTTTTGTGGACCCCGTTAGAAGTTCAGCTATGTACGTAATAATATAGTTTTTCAAAGGCGAAGCCGACTTGCGTCTCTGAAAGAGGTATTGAAACTTTCATCACAAAACTTCTAACGGGGTGGAGGCGAGGAGGGTGAACTCCCGTCCGGATATTTTTACCAAAGGTATATCTACAGGCTTATCCTAATTTTCTTTGGCAGAAAGCTTAAATTAAGAAAAAAGACTTTTCTGTCTTTGGCCTTTTTAGTTTAATAGCCTTTAAGCCAAACAAAGGACTATCTATCTCGATGATATAACACCCCCTTTTACCTATCGAGAATCAGCAGAGAGGATGCCGTTTTAGGAAACGCTTATGCGTACACTAAAGCGGGTTGTTTTTGGAATAAGTTGGCACTTATTACTTTTTCTCAAAGTTTAGCGAGATTTGAGAATACTCGGCCTGCCTATCTTGGTTAAATTTCCGTCAAATCAGTGCGCCCCCGCTTTAAAGCTCTTTCTATCTCTTTGTTTGCCTCCCTTCTTTTTATATTTTCCCTTTTATCGAATCTTTTTTCCCCTTTCCCGATTCCGAATTCAAGCTTTATTTTGCCTCTGTTAGTATACACTTTCAACGGTATCAAAGTCAAGCCTTTCTGCTGAGCTTTTCCTATTAAATAGTTAATTTCTTTTTTCTTCAAAAGCAGTTTTCTCGACCGTTCCGGGTTATAATCTTTGGGAGAGTTTTTTGGCTGGTAAGGGGGGATATTAGCTCCGATCAGGAAAACTTCGTTATTTTTATCAATAACAACGTAAGACCCTTTTATGCTGACATGGCCGGTTTTTATTGATTTTACTTCCTGCCCAATCAAAGAAATCCCTGCTTCAAATTTCTCCAGGATTTCATAGTCATAGTAAGCTTTCTTGTTTTCAGCAAGGGTTGCCATAAGTTTACTTAGCTTTTTTACTTGCCCCGTACCGAAACGAAGTTTCTGGTGCGGGGTTCTCAGATAAAGCCGTCATCTTTTTCATAATTTGAGTATTAACGAAAAATACACCCTATTGGTATTTTAGCAAAAATTGAGATAAAATGAAGAAAAATGATAAGAGAAGAGATCAAAATTTTAGTTCGAAAAGCGATAATATTTCTATATAAAAAAGAGGTCGAAATTAGGATTGATAGGCCAGTAGAAGTTGCTTATGGAGATTATTCTACGAATGTAGCGATGGCATTAAAAAATAATCCTCAGGAAATCGCAGATTCAATTAAGTCAGATATTCTAGAGAAAACAGAAGTAAAAAACGGTTTTATTAATTTTTTTATTTCCAAAGAGTATCTGCAAAAACAGGTTGGAGAAATTTTAAAACAAAAAAATAAATATGGAGATTTAAAGATGGGAAAAGGAGAAAAAGTGAACATTGAATTTTGTTCAGCAAACCCGACTGGACCCCTTCATTTGGGGCACGGAAGAGGGGCTTTCTGGGGAGATGTTTTATCTAATGTTTTCAGTAAGGCAGGATATAACGTGACGAGAGAATATTTTATTAATAATTATGGGAAGCAGATTTCATTATTGAGTCAATCAATAGATGCCCGTTATCGTGAAGCTTTGGGTCAGAAAGTTGAAATTAGAGAAGATTTTTATTCGGGAGATTACATAAAAGAAATAGCGAATGAGATTATAAAAAAAGACGGAAACAAATATTTAAACTTGCCCGAAATTGAACGGGTAGAAATTTTTAAACAGAATGGTCTTGAGAAAATGTTGGATAATGCCAAAAATTTGCTGAGTAAGGCAGGGGTTAAATATGACGTATGGTTTTCAGAGAAAATTTTATATGAAAAAAACTTAGTTAAAAAGGCCGTAGAATTATTAGAGAAAAAAGGATTTACATATAAGTCAGAGGATGCTTTATGGTTTGCCACAACGAAATTTGGTGATGATAAAGACAGGGTGTTGATTAAAGCAAACGGCGAGCCAACTTATCTTGCTTCAGATATCGCTTACCATATCAATAAGGTTTCTCGTAAATACGATTTGATGATAGACGGCTGGGGATCAGACCATTGGGGATATGTTTCTCGGCTCATGGCGGCGGCAAAAGTCTTTGGCTTTGATAAAAAGTTAAAGATTATTATCGGTCAGTTCGTCCGTTTAGTTGAAAATGGCCAAGAAGTAAAAATGAGCAAGAGAGGCGGAACTTTCGTAACTTTAGAAGAATTAGTCGGCGAAGTGGGAGTAGACGTAGCCAGATTTTTCTTTTTAATGAAGTCTATTGATACTCATATTGATTTCAATCTGGATTTGGCTAAAGAGCAGTCAGACAAGAACCCCGTTTATTACGTCCAATATGCATACGCAAGGATATGCAGCATATTAAGGAAATCAGAGATTAAAAATCTAAAACCAGACGGATTGAATTTATTGGTTCACCAAAGTGAGTTGGGACTCATAAAGAAGCTCATTCAGTTCCCGGAGATTATCGAGGATGTCGCCCAAGATTATCAGATTCAAAAATTGCCTCAGTACGCTATGGAGCTGGCAGCTGCTTTTCATCAGTTTTACCACGATTGTCGGGTTATTTCAGAAGATAAGGAATTAACCCTGACTCGCCTAAACTTGGTTTTGGCGGCGAAGATAGTTTTGAAAAACACTTTAGGCTTAATAGGGGTTTCAGCTCCCGAAAAGATGTAGTACAATCGAATCTATATGGAAATAAACTTCCCTCAATTAGAAAAGAAGATCCTTGAATTTTGGAAGGAGGACGGAACGTTTGAGAAATCAATAAAACTGCGCAAAAAAGCGCCTTATTGTGATTTTGTATTTTACGAAGGACCTCCGACAGCTAATGGAAAGCCCGGGATTCACCATGTTTTAGCCAGGACGTTTAAAGATATAGTGTGTCGCTATAAGACAATGCGGGGTTTCAGAGTCGAAAGAAAGGCCGGTTGGGATACCCATGGTTTGCCGGTTGAGTTGGAAGTTGAAAAGAAACTTGGTTTGAAAAATAAAAAGGAGATAGAGAAATACGGCATAGAAGAATTTAACAAAAAGTGCAAGGAATCGGTTTGGGAATATAAAAAGAACTGGGAGGAACTTACCGAAAGAATCGGCTACTGGGTAGATATGGATAATCCATATATTACTTATGAAAACGGATATATCGAAACTGTCTGGTGGATTTTAAAAAATATCTGGAATAAAGGATTATTGTACCAGGGATATAAGGTGGTTCCCTATTGTCCTCGTTGCGGAACATCTCTCTCTTCCCACGAAGTTGCTTTAGGATATAAAAAGACAAAAGAGAACGCGGTTTACGTTAAATTCAAAATATTAAACTCTGAGCATGAAGATACTTCGCTTTTGGTCTGGACAACAACCCCCTGGACGCTGCCGGGAAACGTTGCCGTAGCAATAAATCCGGAGTTCACCTATTCTCAAATTAAAAACGGAGAAGAGTATTTTATTTTAGCTAAAGAGAGAATACAGGCGTTGAATTTGGAAGGGGAAGTTATTAAAGATTTTAAAGGAAAAGATTTGGTCGGTTTAAAATACGAGCCTTTATATCTTTTGGAAGAAGACCATTTAAAGGCGGCATATAAGGTGATTCCTGGAGACTTCGTTTCTTTGGAAGAAGGAACCGGTTTAGTCCATATTGCTCCTGCTTTTGGAGAAGAGGATATGGAAGTTATTAAAAGACAGAATAAAGAGCTAAAGGCGAAAAACGAGCCTGAGTTCCCGATTTTGTTAACTGTAGACGAGGAAGGAAACTTTACCTCTGACGTTAAAAAATGGGCCGGTCTTTTCGTGAAAACAGCAGATCCGTTGATAATAGAAGACTTAAAGGAGAGGAATATTTTATTCAAGGACGAGTTATATGAACACGATTATCCTTTCTGTTGGAGATGCGGCTCTCCTTTACTTTATTACGCCAAGAAGTCCTGGTTTATCGAGACGACAAAAGTTAAGAAAGATTTGATTGAGAATAATAAAAAAATAAACTGGATTCCGGCCAATCTCAAAGAGGGGAGATTTGGAGAATGGCTGAGGGAGATAAAAGACTGGGCTCTTTCCAGAGAAAGATACTGGGGGACGCCTTTACCCGTTTGGCAGTGCAGAAATTGCGGAAAGCAGGAAATTATTGGTTCGAAAAAAGATTTAATCTCTCAGAAGTTCAGCCAGAACAACTATTTTATCGTCAGACATGGGCAGGCTTTAAGCAATATAAAAAAAGTTTGCGCCTGCTATCCGGAAAAATTCAAAAATCCGTTAACCGAAAAAGGAGAAGAACAAATTAGAGAAGTCGCCCTGAAATTAAAGAACAAAAAAATCGATTTAATATTTTCTTCTGATTTATTAAGGATGAAACAAACAGCAGCGATTATCGGAAAAGAGTTGGGGCTAGAGCCCATATTTGATAAAAGACTGAGAGAAGTTGACGTCGGCATTTTAAACGGAAAACCGATAGAAAAAGCTGGAATGTTCTGGGACACCAAGGCCGAACTTTCTCCTGTAGAATATTACCAAAAAAGGTTTGAAATTATTCCGAAAAACGGAGAAAATTACGTTGATATAGAAAAAAGGATGTACGGGTTTTTGGCGGAGACGGACAAAAAATATAAGAACAAAAATATTTTAATCATCGGCCATCAGCGACCAATAACCTTATTGGAGAAAATAGTCTGCGGGCAAGAGATGAAAGAATTAGTAAAAATCATTATTGAGAAAAAAGAAATAAAAAATGGAGAAATAAGAAGTTTAAAATTTACAAAACTTCCTTATGATAAGAAAATGGAGCTTGACCTTCACCGTCCCTATATAGACGGGGTAAAATTTCTCTGTTCAAAATGCGGTAGCTATATGGAAAGAACTAAAGAGGTTATTGATTGCTGGTTTGATTCAGGCTCCATGCCTTTCGCTCAATATCACTATCCTTTTGAAAATAAGGATTTAATTGACAAGAATAAGCAATTTCCGGCAGATTACATCTCTGAAGCGATAGACCAGACAAGAGGCTGGTTTTACACTTTGCATGCCATATCTGCTTTTATAAAAAACAGTCCGGCCTATAAAAATGTTATTTCCTTGGGGCATGTTTTAGATGAAAAAGGGGAGAAAATGTCAAAATCTAAGGGCAATATTGTCGATCCTTGGTATATCGTTGAAAAATATGGAGCAGATGCAGCCAGGTGGTATTTTTATACCATTAATCAGCCCGGAGATTCAAAATTGTTTACCGAAAGAGATGTAGACGGCTGTTTGAAGAGGTTTATAATGATATTTTGGAATTGCGTGGTCTTTTTTGAAACTTATGGAGAGAATCATAAAGCTAAAAACCTAATTGTTAATCCTAAGAATGTTTTAGACAGATGGGTCATCTCAAAGTTAAATAATTTGGTTATAGCCGTTTCTAATAAATTAGATGAGTACGATATTACGAGTTCTGCCCGTTTAATTGAGAATTTTACGGTTAACGATTTGTCTCAATGGTATGTCCGCAGATCAAGGCCGAGATTCCAAAAGCCGAAAACAAAGCAAGAGCTTAAAGAAGCTTCAGTTATTTTTCAATTCGTCATTTTAACTCTGAGCAAATTAATAGCTCCTTTTATTCCTTTTATCTCTGAAGAGATTTACAGGAAGATCAGGAAGAAAACAGACTCTGTCCATTTGTCTGATTGGCCGGAGGCAGATAAGAAGTTTATGGATAAAGAGCTGGAAGAAAAAATGGAGGAAATCAGAAGAATTGTCGTAATGGCCCTGGCAGAGAGGGCAAAAGCCGGAATAAAAGTAAGACAACCTCTGTCAAATCTTAAGATTAGGGGAAATAAATTAAAGAACGACAAGGAATTATTGTCTTTAATAAAGGATGAAATAAACGTGAAAGAGATAGTCTTTGATTCCGGCATCAAGAGAGAAGTGGAATTAGATATCAAGATAACTCCAGAGCTCAAAGAAGAAGGAACAATAAGAGAGGTTATCCGTTATATCCAGGAGATGAGGAAGAAGTCAAAACTTAAACCTCAGGATAAGATTTTAGTCAGATATTCCAGCGGTCCCGATCTGAGGGAGGTTTTAGAAAGGAATAAGGATAATATCTTGAGAGAAGGCAAAATAAAAGATTTTAAATCCGGAGAGAGAACTGAGAAAGGCCTGCCTGCCGACAGGCAGGGATTTGGATGTGATATTTCAGAAGAAGTAAAGGTCGATAATAATCAATTATGGTTAGCAATTAAAAAAATTTAATTATATGTCTCTTTCAGGCATAAAACAACAAATGGGCGGAGGGAGCGCCAGCAGAGGACAAAAAAACGCTTCGGTAAAAACGGTAGCGAAAACCCCACCGACTCCTGAAAAACCAAAGACTATTTACGATAATTTGCAAAAGGGGAAAATATCTGTAAAAGAATTAAAGCAGATAATGAAAAAAGATCTTGTTATCCCTAACGCAGGAGGCGCTAGATATTCTAAAGAGCAGTTTGATAAAATGTTCGATAGCACGTTCTCTAATAAAAAAGTTGGAACTCATGTCGATTTATATGAGTATAAAAACCTATTAAGAGGTTTTAGGGGAAAAGCGTCCAAATCTATTCCTGGGGAGTCTTTGAAAAAAATAAACAGGGAGAAAGGCTATTTCGAGAAGTCTGGTTTCAGGGGTAAATATTAAAGACAGAATGTTTATTCATCACCGTACCAGAGGATTTTTTATTAAAAAAGAAAATCGGGGGGAAACCGACCAACTGTTTACGGTTTTTACCCAGGCTTACGGAAAGGTGGAGATTTTAGGCAAAGCGATTAGGAAGATTTCATCAAAATTAAAATCAGGGGCTGAGATTTTTTATCTGTCGGAGATTGAATTTATTCAGGCTAAAACTTATAAAACCCTGACTGATGCAATTTTAATAGATAAATTTAAGGATATTAGGAAGGATTTAAAAAGATTGAAAATCGCTCATAAGATTTCAGGAGCTTTAGATAATTTGATAAAAGGGCAGGAGGCCGAAGAAAAAGTCTGGATTCTATTAATAGATGCGTTCCGTAAATTAAAAAGCCCCAATCTGCCAGCCAGCCGTTTTTTATTAGTATATTACTATTTTTTGTGGAATTTGTTTTCCGTTCTGGGATATAAACCTCATCTATATAATTGTTCCCTTTGCCAGAAGAAATTGCTCCCTGATAAATTATATTTTAATTCCAAGGAGGGCGGAGTAACCTGCCAAGTCTGCTTTATAAAGACAAAACTGGGGAGAAGGATAGACCAAGGAATCATTAAAATTTTGAGGATCATTCTTGATAAGAGGTGGCAAATGCTGCTAAAGTTAAAGATTAACAGTGAACAGGAAAAATCGTTGAAATTAGTCTCGCAAAACTATTTAAGGTCGGTTTTGGAGTCAGCTAAATAATTTGTTAGAATAAAAAAATGCGTAGAAAAACAATTCTTTTTTTAGTCGTCTTGTTCGTGGTTATAGGAGTTATAGGTTTTTGGGCCTGGCGGGCGGGGACTTACTCAAAGGAGGTTTTGAAATTGGAGATTTTGGGTCCTACCGAGGCGGATTTAGGCCAGGAAGTGGAATACATTGTTAAGTATAAGAATAACGGAAACTTCCGGCTGGAGAACCCTCAGCTTATTTTTGAACCGCCTTCTCTTTCTATGAAAGACGAAGAAATATTCAGAAATCAGGTTTTGGGGGCAGAGACCTTGGGAGAAGCTATTTATCCCGGCGAGGAGAAAAATATTTCTTTTAAGGTCAGATTATTGGGCAAGGAAGGGGAATCAAAATTAGCCAAAGCCACTTTAAGCTATCAGCCTAAGGATTTGAAGGCGAAATACGAATCTTCGACGACTTTTACTACTACCATTAAATCAGCTCCCCTGACTTTTGAGTTTGATTTACCCACAAAGATTAATTCCGGGGAGGAATTCAGATTCAGGTTGAACTATTTTTCAAACTTAGAATATCCATTAAGCGATATAAGGATTCAGATTGATTATCCTTCTGGTTTTGAATTTATTGAATCTGTTCCTAAATCTTTGGAAAAGACGGATTGGGACGTTTCTCTTTTAAACAAGGGTCAGGGAGGAAGGGTTGAGGTGGCAGGAAAAGTTTCGGCTGATGCCGGAGAGGTGAAGATATTTAGGGCGAAAATGGGTATCTGGAAAGACGGAGAATTCATATTGCTGAAAGAGGCTGAAAAAGGAGTGGAGGTTGTTAACCCTACGATTTATTTAAGGCAGGAAATTAATAAGAATCCGCAGTATTCTGCCCTTCCCGGCGAGTGGCTCCATTATGAAATTTATTTTAAAAATATCGGAGACGATTCTCTGAACAATCTATTTATGGTCACAAAACTTACCGGAGACGCTTTTGATCTGCAAACGATAAAATCGGATGTGGGGAATTGTCAGCCGGGAGACAACTCGGTGATATTTGACTGGAGAAAGATTTCAAAGCTTCAATATCTGGCTCCGACCGACGAAGGTATGGTTGATTTCTGGGTAAAAGTGAAAGATGATTTGGGAAGCGTGAAAAATCCTTCTTTGAGGGATAAGGTTTTCATCTCCCAGATTGAACAGGAATTCGTGACTAAAGTGAGTTCAAAAATGGAATTAGTCCAAAAAGGGTATTATCAGGATGAAGTCTTCGGGAATTCAGGGCCCGTTCCTCCTGCGGTCGGAGAACCGACGACGTATACTGTTATGTGGTATGTGAAGAATTATTATTCGGATGTCAGAGACGTTAAGGTAAAGGCAGTTCTGCCAGAAGGAGCTGAACTGACCGGGAAGATTTTCCCCGAAGATTCTTCTTCCAAGTTTGCTTTTGATTCCCAGTCGCGGGAAATTGTCTGGTCGGTGGGCGATATAGTCAAGGGAGAGGGAGTTTTGGCTTCCGGGCGCAACATCGCTTTCCAAATTTCTTTTACCCCTACAGAGTCTCAAAGAGGTCAGGCTCCTAATATAATTAACGAAGTTGTTATCACCGGAGAAGACAGCTGGACAGATAATATTTTGCAGTCCACCACTTCTCCTTTGAGCACGAACATGCCTGATGATACGGTTTCTGGCGGGAAAGGAATAGTGCAATAAAGATATGCCGGATCTACATTTAATGGAAAAAATAGTTTCGCTCTGCAAAAGGAGAGGATTCATTTTTCAATCCTCGGAGATTTACGGCGGGGTAGAGGCTTTATGGGATTACGGTCCTTTGGGGTCTTTATTGAAAAATAACATCAAACAGGAGTGGCTGAAGAGGTTCGTCCAGTCCAGAGATGATATTGTTTTGATTGATACGCCTATCATAATGCATCCTAAAACCTGGGAGGCGTCAGGCCATCTTAAGAATTTTACAGATCCTCTTGTGGAATGTAAAGAATGTCATGCCCGTTTTAGGGCTGACCATATGAAAGAGGGCGGATTTGTCGGTAAAGGAAAAGCTAAGGGCAAGAATCAGTGCACTCAGTGCGGGGGCAAAGAATTTACAGAGGCCAGAAATTTTAATCTGATGTTCAAAACTTTTTTAGGGCCGGTTGAAGACGAATCAAATGTTGCCTATTTGAGGCCGGAGACCGCCCAGTCAATGTTTACTGATTTTGCTTTAATTCAGGAAACGATGAGGCTGAAAATTCCTTTTGGCGTTGCTCAAATCGGCCGTTCTTTCAGGAACGAAATTACAACCGGCAACTTCACTTTCAGGTCAAGAGAATTTGAGCAGGCCGAGATAGAGTATTTTGTTAAACCGGGCGAGGACGAAAAGGCGTATGAAGAATGGGTGGACGAATGGGAAAAGTTCATAATCAGCCTCGGCATTAAAAAGGAAAACCTGAGGAGGAAAGAGCATAAAAAAGAAGATTTATCCCATTATTCAAAAAGAACGATAGATATTGAGTACAAATATCCTTTCGGCTGGTCTGAATTGACGGGGATCGCCAACAGAGCTGATTACGACTTATCCCAGCACTCCAAGTTCTCAGGAAAGGAATTGAGCTATTTTGACGAAGAAACCAAGAAAAAATATGTTCCCTATGTCATTGAACCGAGTTTGGGAATAGACAGGCTTTTACTGGCTTTGTTGGTTGAGGCTTACCAGGAAGTCAAAGGAGGCAGAACGGAAACAACGGATTCCGTGAAAGAAGTGGAACTTGTTTTAAGGCTTGATAAAAAAATATCTCCGATAAAAGTTGCTGTTTTCCCGCTTATGAAAAATAAGTCAGAATTGGTTAAAAAAGCGAAGGAATTATATCGTCTGCTTAAGCCGTATTTTGTCTGCCAATATGACGAGACTGGCTCCATCGGGAAGCGTTACCGCAGACAGGATGAAATTGGCACCCCTTATTGCATAACGGTTGATTTTGAAACATTGGAGAAGGATGATGTGACCTTGAGAGACCGCGACACGATGAAGCAAGAGAGGATAAAAATTAAGAATTTAATAGGGGCTTTGAGAGAAGATTCAGGATAATGAGAAATGATAAAAAATCTTTTACTATTATCGAGCTGCTGGTTGTTATCGCCATAATCGGGCTGATTTCTTCAGCCGTTTTAGTCTATACTCATGGTCAAATAGTGAAAGCCAGAGATATCATGAGGATATCTGACATGAAACAGATTCAGAAGGGCTTAGAAATGTATTTCGACAGAAAGGAAAAGTATCCCGATCCGGTAATCGGAGAAGGAGAAGGCCCCTGGGATTTGGGAAACGTCGGTATGCCGGCATACGATACTTTTATCCAGCCCTTGGTTGAAGAAGGTATTTTTGGCAAAGTTTCCGTTGAAACAGATGGCAAATTAGGAGTCGAATATGGC
>CAZPAG010000012.1:2072-18894 GCA_964584545.1 uncultured Candidatus Saccharibacteria bacterium | reverse complement strand
TATATAACCGTGCCTTGTCTGCCGAAGAAGTGAGGTATCACTATGATAAGGGAGGGCCGGTTGGCTATTGGAAGTTTGACGAGGGTTCCGGCCAGACAGCTTATGACTCTACAGATAATCACAATAACGGAACTTTATATGGGGGAATGGCAACTTCAACTTCGTCTGGCTCTGGTTGGAAATCAGGCAAATACGGCACAGCCCTGGCTTTTGACGGAGTTGATGATTATGTGAATGCCACAGTTTCCCAAGGCACTACTACAGTCTCTTTTTGGATGCAAAGTGGCGGGGTTTGGCGACACGTAGCCAATAGCAATGGAACATATTATGTAAACGGAATTAAAAGCGCTTCTGCTCCCAGTCCATACCCTATATATTTTTCAGGAACCACGGTTCAAATCGGAAAAACTGGAGCTTCAGGTTATTTCCAAGGTCTCATTGACGACGTCCGTATCTACAACTACGCCCGTTCTCCCGAAGAGATCCGTTTAGATTACAACGCGGGATATTCCGCTAGATTTGGCCCTACAAACAAAAGTTGCTCTGAAGACCCGGCTTCCTGCATGACAAAGGGCTTATTAGGCTACTGGTCTATGGATGAGGGATCTGGCCAGGTAGCTTATGACAGTTCGGGGAATAGTAATACGGGTACTCTCGGCGCTTCAACTTCAACAGGGGATGATGACCCGACCTGGGCTCAGCAAGGGCACCTTTCGGCAGGCTCAGGGCAAGCATCTGGCGGAGCTCTACAATTTGACGGAGTGGATGATTACGTGAATGTGCCTGATACTGACTCTTTGGACACGATAAGGACTTTTGAGTGCTGGGTTAATCCTCTTGCGGAAGTCAGGAGTGCTATAGCCTACCACAATATTTTTACAAAATCTTCTGCTTGGAATACCGGGTTGACGATCAGATACACCGCGTCCCCTAATTATATATACCTTTACTGGAGAGATAGTTTAAATGTTGATTCTGTTGTTAATTATGTAATACCTGCTTATAATACTTGGTATCATGTTGTAGGCATGCTCAACGCAGATATGAAGGCACAGCTATTTATTAATGGCGTGTCAAAGGGAACTGGGGTGGTTATTTCAGATAATAATAACGCTTTATTTCTCAGTAACCCAGTTCGCGTTGGCGGAGGAGTAGCAGGCCGTTATTCAAAAGCAATTATCGATGAAGTCCGCGTATACAACCGAGTCCTGTCTGCCGAAGAAGTAAGATATCACTATAACCGTGGCGGCCCTGTTGCTCAATGGAAGTTTGACGAGGGCTCTGGCCAGACAGTGTATGATTTCACCCAAAATAATAATGATGGCACTCTTGGAGCGACAACAGCCACAAGCACAGACGATCCTACTTGGGCTTCTGGAAAATACGGTTCTGCTCTCAGTTTCGACGGAGTGGATGATTATGTCCAAGCAGCCGTTTCCCAAGGTACAACCACTGTTTCTTTTTGGATGCAAAGTGGCGGGGTTTGGCGACACGTAGCCAATAGCAATGGAACATATTATGTAAACGGAATTAAAAGCGCTTCTGCTCCCAGTCCATACCCTATATATTTTTCAGGAACCACGGTTCAAATCGGAAAAGCTGGAGCTTCCTCTTATTTCCAAGGTCTCATTGACGATGTCCGTATATATAACTACGCCCGCACCCCGTTAGAGATTCTTCAAGATTACAATGCTGGGTTGGGTACGTATTTTAAGTAAATAATTAATTTTCGGTAGTAGTCTGTTGAGGATCGACCTCAACAGGAACGTAAATAGCTTACAATGAATCAATTAGCCCCCCCGTTCACACTCAGCAAATAATTATGACCCAGAAAGAGAATCGACGTTTATTTTTATAGACGCGGCTAATATTATTTATGGATGCGGAAAAGCGGGATGGAAAATGGACTTTGAAAAACTTATAAAATATTTTAGAACTCGTTTTGGGGCTACTAATATTTTATATTATGCCGGGCTTGATTCTGAGAATAAAAAACAAATATTATTTTATGAGTTATTGCAAAAATTCGGTTACGAAATAAAGTTAGTGCCAGTTAAGAGATTTAAAGATGGAAAGAGAAAAGGGGACGTGGATGCAAGATTAACATTTGAAGCAATGAAATATTTTAATGATTATAATAAGGCGATTTTTCTTACCGGCGATGGAGATTATTATTGGTTGATTGAATATTTATTAGAGAAGGGGAAAGATATCAAACTGATGGCTCATTCGAAAAATACTGCTCAAGAATTAAAGCAGCTTTTCGGCGGAGAATTTACGGACATATCAAGACTAAAGATACTGTTGCAATTTAACGAGAAATAAAAAAAACAACAGACGCCTTTTGGGGATCTGTTGCACAGTATTATACTATAATGATAGCAAATATAGGAGCAATGTCAAGCAGTAGCCCGTTGAGAATCGACCTCAATAGAAACAAAAAGATATATAAAGAATAGATTGAAATTTTACCTTAAAGATTTCTAACGGGCACACCACCGAGCAAATCAAGCAGGACTACAACGCAGGATTAAATACGTACTTCAAATAGCGGAGAAGCACTGAACGGCAGTTAATCAAACAGGTAAAACACGCCCCCTTTTAAATTGTCCAAATTTAACTTATGATTAAAAACAGTAGGATTTAATTATGTTTATTTCCGAAGAAAAATTGGAGAAAATATTGGTAGAGCCGGGACATATTGTAAAGACAGATTTTGACACGGCTAAAAAATTAGCCGCCGAAGAAGGAATATCCCTGGATAGAATACTTGTTGAAAAAGGTTTGATTAATGACGAGGTTATAGGAGAGCTGATCGCCGATGCCACGGGTTTTCCTTTTATCAATTTGAAGAAAGCCAATATCGAAGAAATTACTCCCGAACTCCTAAATTATATACCGGAGGCGGTTGCCTTTTCCCAAGAGGCGATTGTTTTTGAAAGAGAAGGAGATTTTCTCAAGGTTATCACCACTAATCCGAATAATTACGGGTTTTTTAATATATTGGAGAAAAAAACGGGAAAGAAGATAAAAACTTTTTACGGGACCCCTTTTAATTTAGAACAGGCTTTAAAAAAATATAAGGGAGACGTCAGGACGGAAGCCAACAGACTGATAGAAGAGCTGAAACAGAATCCCAAAAAGAGCGAAGAAAATATAGTGAAATTAGTGGATTTAATTTTGGAGTACTCCTACATTAATCTTGCTTCGGATATTCATATAGAACCCTTGGTTAAGTCCACCATAATAAGATATAGGATTGACGGAATATTACATAAAGTTATTGAATACCCCAAAGAATTCCATATAAGAATCGTTTCCAGAATTAAAATTCTGGCCAGGTTAAGGATTGATGAAAGGGTGGCTCCTCAGGACGGCGGATTTGAATACAAAATACGGGGAGCAACAATCGATTTCCGCGTTTCTGTCATGCCCACCACCCAAGGCGAAAACGTGGTGATGAGGCTTTTGATGCAGAGAGGCAGAAGATTTGAAATGACAGAGCTCGGGCTTTTAGAGTCTGATCTCAAAAAGCTGAAAGCCGATACTGAAAAGCCGTACGGTATGATTATCGTGGTAGGCCCTACCGGCTGCGGAAAAACCACCACCTTATATGCGATACTTCAAACTATCAACAAGCCCGAGGTTAATATCATGACTATTGAAGACCCGGTTGAATATAACATTGAGAGGGTGCGGCAGATACAGGTTAACCCGGCAAAAGGCATCACTTTTGCTCATGGCCTCAGGTCTATAGTGCGTCAGGATCCGGACGTTATCATGGTTGGAGAGATGCGAGATAAAGAAACGATTGATACTGCCATTAACTCTGCTTTGACCGGGCACTTGGTCCTTTCCACCATGCATGCCAACGATGCCCCCACTGCCTTTTCCAGATTTTCAGAAATGGGAGCTAAGCCCTATCTCGTAGCTTCATCTGTCAATACGGTTATCGCCCAGAGATTGGTTCAAACAATCTGTAAAGAATGCAAAAAGGGATATTTCCTCTCCGAAGAAGAGATAGCTACTTTGGGAGAGGAACCGCTGTTGGCCAACTATATCAAGGAAATCTCCGGAAAAAATAAGCTTTCTGCGGTCAAGTTCTACCGGGGACAGGGCTGTAAATTCTGCGACAATACCGGATACGGAGACAGGACAGCCATCTTTGAAGTATTGGAGCTGACAGAAGAGCTTCGTGGCTTGGTGACCGACGAAGCTTCCATGGACGCTGTCAGAAAAAAAGCCGTAGAGCAGGGAATGACAACCATGGTCTACGACGGGATAACCAAAGTTTTGATGGGGATCACCACCATTGAAGAGGTGAAAAGAGCAGCAAAAATGTAATTAATTTTATGTCTTTATTTAAAAAAATAAGCACCTCAGAAAAGAAAGATTTCGTCGGAGCTTTAATGCTTCTTATTAAAAGTGGCATTCCGATTAACGAGGCTTTTGATCTTCTGTCCAAACAAACGAGATCCCCGGCGTTAAAGAAGGTTTTTAAAAAAGCGAAGGAAAGGACGGAAAAAGGGACTCCGATTTATCAGGTCTTTGAAGATGACCCTAATTTTGAAATGGCATTTTCCAGCTTTATAAGAGCGGGAGAAGAATCAGGAACCTTAGACCAGAGCTTGAAATTCCTGGTCGAATGGCTTGAAAGAAAGCACAACCTGGAAAGAGAAATAAGTTCGGCCACCCTTTACCCGAAGATCGTGCTTATCTTCGCCATATTTCTTAGCGGAGGCCTGGCATTTTTCGTCTTGCCCAAACTGACCCTGATTTTTGAAGCTTTAAATACCAATCTTCCTCTCACTTCGAGGATTCTTCTCTCTTCTTCCAATTTTGTGCAAGAGCACGGGTTGGTTCTTTTCCTGGGGATTGTTGCAGTTGCCGCCTTTTTTTATATGCTAAGCAGGATAAAAGCGGTGAGAATACTTTTTGACAAGATAGTTTTGAGAATACCGATAGCGGGAGAGTTCGTGAAACTCCATCAGTTAACGATCATCTCCCAGCTTATTTCGGTTCTCTTTAGTAGCGGCTTGGTAATAACTAAAATTCTGGATATTGCCGCAGAATCTACCTCCAACTACTCTTACAAGAAATCGCTTGAACATATCAAAAAAAGGATAATAAGGGGGGATACTTTTTCCTCGGCCATAAATGATTTCCCCGACCTTTATCCCGACATATACCTAAATATTCTTACTACCGGAGAAGCAACGGGGTCTTTTACGGAGTCCTTTGCTTATTTGGCGGATTTTTTCTCTGCGAAACTTTCGGAAAAGAATAAGCAGCTCCCGGTGATATTGGAGCCAGTGATTCTTATAGCCATCGGGGCTTTTGTCGCTTTTATCGCCAGCGCCATTATTCTGCCCATATATCAGGTGACTCAAGGGTTTTACTAAAAAATTCTTTCAGATGAAAAAATCGATAAACAATGGTTTTACCATTATTGAATTTTTGGTCTATATCTCTATCTTGGCGATAGCCGTTAACGCAATGGGAGGAGTAGCTTTAAACGTGTTCAAGGTGGGAGCAAGAACAGATGCCATCCAGGAGGTGGCTCATAACGGCAGGTTCGCTATGCAAAGAATAGGTCAGGCCGTCAAATCAGCTTCTGCTGTTCTGTCGCCCGAAACAGAAGGAGGAGTTCTTACC
This sequence comes from uncultured Candidatus Saccharibacteria bacterium, assembly GCA_964584545.1. Taxonomy (GTDB): domain Bacteria; phylum Patescibacteriota; class Minisyncoccia; order Minisyncoccales; family CAZPAG01; genus CAZPAG01. The sequence goes on along the minus strand of CAZPAG010000012.1, from coordinate 13,239 downwards.
CTTGAATTCGCGGAAGCTGATAAAAACCCGACCATTTTTGACGTTTCAGAGTCGGTTTTAAGGATAAAGGAGGGAAACAAAGGGTATGTTGGCTTGACTTCCTCTGAAGTTGATGTTAAAAGTTTAAAATTCAGCAGGGTATCTCTGTCCGGACTTGATTCTGTTGAGATAGAAATGGATATTTCTTTCAATAACCAAAAAGAACTTCCCGAATACGACTTCGAGAATTTCTTTGTGGGCGCTTTTACCGTTGAGGGTAAATAGGCCTCTCTTAGTATTAACGTATTACTTCCGCTCCTTTCGATTCGGGAGCGGTAGAGGAAATTTTAATTTTATTCTCAGTCCCGGCCAGATGTTCAATCATGTATTTTGCATTGGTGTCTGGATCTACCGGGAATTGGCTTCTATATAAATAAGGGAGAAGTTCCGTGCAAGAGGTGACATCAACAGCTCCCTGCCCGGGGTCTGGAATGCACGGAGGAAAGAAACCTTGGTTATCGATTGTATATACGTATACTGCGTTCAGAATCGTTTCCATGTGGCTGGTCCTTGTCGTTTCTCTCGCCTTTTGCAGCAATACTCTGGGTTTTACCGCTAAAACAATTCCTAAAATAATGATAAGAACAACGCCGCCAATGACAGCCATGGTGATTAGCTTGATTTTGGATCTCTCTATCATTTTCCTCCAACTCGGGCAAAACTATTGGACAACCAGCAGGTTTTCGTCAATAGCCTCCTGAGCCGTGCATCTTATAATAATTCTATCCGAAGTGGTAGCTTCTGACATATAGCCGACCACATAGTCTTTTCCTTGCGGCTCTTCCGGAAGCTTGGGCAAATAAACAGGAACCAGTTCTCCCTCGCATTCTGAAATACTGGCCAGGTTCCAGTCGGTGGAGGAGGCGTCCGGATCGTATATGATGCGGCCGGTAGTAGTAGAAAGACAGCTTGGGTAACTTCCTTTTTGGTCAACTACATACGCATAGATTCCGTTGGCGATGGAATTCATTTGGCTCCATCTCGTTGAATTTCTTGCCTGTCTTAGGTTTTTCGCCGGATTGATGGCAATTATTGCTGCCGAGGCAAGTATGGCGATAATGGCAACAACGATAATCAGCTCCATCAGGGTGAACCCTTTTCTTTTTTTATTCATAAGTTTTTTGGATTGATAATTTAATACTTTAATAATAAGTCGTCGACCTTTTTAAAATTGGTTAAAATTAACGGATTATTAATTATAGCATAATACCAAAAAGATTGTCTAACTGCCGCTTTCCTCAGCATAGCTATTTTATCATATTCTCTCTTTATTCGGGCAACAGATTAATTCCGTCTTTAACGGGATTTTTGGAAATACTTCTCAAGGCAAGCCCTATCACATTGGAATAAAGAATGGCTCTCTCTTCTTTCATCCCTCCTTTTCTTTTGATTTTTAAAAGAGGGTCTCCTATTTCTATCTTTACTCCTTCAAAGTTTTTTTGGAAAAAGTCAGCTATTTCAGGGGTAAGAGACGACCCGCCGGCTAAAATTATCTTTTCTATCTTTTCTCCGGATGTCCCTTGATAATAATCTATGGATTGGCGCACCTTTCCCAGTATTTTTTCCGCTTCCTCCTCCAGGATAGGCAGCAGAGGGTTATCATCTTTCTTAAATCCTTTCTCTCCCATCATTGTTTCGGCCTTTTCTTTTGAGACTCCAAGGCGGTCAGCTATTTTATCCGCAAAATCAAGTCCGGCATAGCGGATTGTGGCTGAAAGGCTGATGAATCCGTTTTTATCAAAGATATTAAAGTTGGTTGTGTGGGCTCCGATATCTATAATCATTGTGCCCCCTTTTGGTTTTGATTCTTGCTCGGGGATTAATGCCCTTCCTACGGATGTCGCTTCAATATCAAAAACAATGGGGCTGATTCCGGAAGCTTTCAAAAAGTGGATTTGTCCGTTCACTATGTCTTTTAGCACGGCTGCGCAGAGCACTTTGATTTTGCCTGGATTTTGATTTTCGTCCAGAGACTCAACATAGCTCCAATAAAGGTCGTCAATCGGGAAAGGCATGGTATTCACTATTTTTTCTTTTATCTTTTCGAGAAGGTTTATTCTGGAATCAAAGGCGAATACTTGAACATAGGTTTTAGATTCGGGGAGGCTGACAATCGCCCTGATTAGGGCTCCTTTTCTCGGGTCAAAAGGCTGGAATCCTGCCCTTTGAGAAGTAAGCCTAAGAGCCTGAGTAAGAGCTTTTTGGTTTATTATCTCTCCCTCCCGGACAATTCCTTCCTCGATTGTTGTCCGGCTGTAAGCCAGGATTGATCTTTGTTTGCTCAAATACAATATTTCGATTGAATGGTCGCTTATATCAATACCGATGATCGGGCGGTAAAATATGGTTTTTATTCTGAAGAAATCAAAAATTCTGTGGCTGAAAGGTTGCTTTTGTCCCTCTTCCTTATGGCTCTTATCTTCTTCTTTCTTTTCTTTAGATTCTTTTTCGGCTTTACCCCTTATTGTTTTGACGGTTTTTTTCTCTTTTGCGGCCTTTTGTCTCTCTATCATCTTAAGATAATTCTCGGTTTTAATGTAGAGAGGCAGTTTGTTAAAAAGTTTAGCTATAAATCCCGGCTCTTTTTCCGGCTCCAAGGCCTGATTTTTTACTTTGGCAAATAGCTCGCTGGCTTTATCAAATTCTTTTTTCTTGTAATATCCTACGGCCAGATTAAAAATAGGCAGGAGCTCTTTCTCTTTCCGCTCTCTTTCTCTGATCTCTTTCTCATCCATGGGTTTTCTTTTTGTTGATTCTTCCCCCGAATATCTTGCTGTTTCGCTTTCCTTTATTCCCGTTGTCGGCTTGTCTGCCCTCCCTTTCTTTTCGGCCTCTTCTCTTTCCCTTCTCGTCCTCTCATCCTGTTTTATTTTTTCCAATTTCTGTCTTCTTGAATCTTCCTCTTCTATTTTTTTTATTCTTTCTTCTATCTCTTTTCTCCTCACTTCAAGTTCTTTCTGTTTTTTTTGTTCCTGTTCTTTTGTCAACACTATTTTCTCTTCTCCAAAAGTTTTACTTCTTTCGGGAGTTCTCTTTATCGGCTCTCCGTATCCGGTTATTTTCATCTCTTCTCCGCCAAGCTGCCTTGCGGCTCCCTGCCGTCTTGTTATTCCTTCGGGTATATAGGGGATATATTTTTCTTTTATTATCTTTACCTCCTGGCTTTTTTCTTGTGTTTCCTTGCGCTCCAGCTCTTCTTTGCGACGTTTCAGCAGCTCCTCCCTTTGTTTCTTCAGGCCTTCCTGTCCCGCTTTCCATTTTTCTTCTTGCTTTTTCATCTCTTCTTCTTGTTTTATTCTTATCTCTTCTGCTTGCCTTTCCAACTCTTTTTTGTGCCGCTGCCTTAATTCCTCCTCGTCTTTGCCGAGCTGCTTCACCATTTCTTCTGGCATATACGGTATGTACTTTTCTTTTATTATCTTTATCTCTTCTTCATTCCGCTTTATCGGTTCTTCCTCGTATTGTTTCGCCACTTCTTCCTTCAGCTTATTTAATTTTTCCTCTTCAGCCCCTTTTTCAGCCTTTTTCTTCGCCTCTTCTTCCCTGACCTTGCGTAAAAGCCTTTTGGCTTTTCGGGACAGGGGAGAAATCTTTCTTATTCTTTCAAAGAAACCGATTGTTTTTTTCAATTCTTCTTTCTTGGTTTCTTCCAGGAGGTCTTTAAGGAGATTTATGGCAATAGAAAAATCGCCTTTTTTGTAATGGTCAAAGGCTATGTCAAAAAGGTAAGAAAGTTTTTCTTCCTTTTTTCTTTTTAGTTCCTCTTCGTACCTCTTTTTCAGCTCTTCCCCCTGCTTTTGAGTTCTTTCAGCCTCTTCTATAACTTCAGCCTTCTTCTCTGCAACGATTTTTTGTTTCTCTTCTTTAGCTTGGGGCGGGATTATATCCAGAAGTTCCTCCGGAGGCGCTTGTTTTTTCTCCGGCCCGATGGTTTGGATTTTAGGCTCTTGGACGGGCTCTTTAATCTTTTCTATTTTCATTTCGCCGGGGGGCTTGACTGCCGGAGGCAAAAGAAGCTGGCGTTTCTCTTTCTCTTGCTTCGTTTTCAGCTCTTCCGCCTTTTTTGTCTCTTCTTCCAGCTTTCGTTCTCGCTCCTCTTTCTCTTTTTTCTCTTTTTCCAATCTTTCCTTATCCTCGTTTTGCTTCTTTATCTCCTCTTCTTTACGTTTTTCATTCTCTTCCGGCCTTTTTTCGTTCTCCTCCTTTTTTATTTGAACAATGCCATCCCTTTCTTTCATCAATTTGCCCCTTTTTGCCGAAAGCCCAGGCCCTTTTTTATCAATATCCTTTATCTTTTCTTCTCCTTTTTTGATTTTACCCCTAATCAACCATTTTGTTTTTTCAATTTTTTTTCTCTTGGCGTCCATTTTCCACCTCTTTTTTTCTATTCGGTTTTTCCTTTCGGGAGAGACGGTTTTTTCTAACTTTTCAGCTTCCTCGATTTTACTTTCAATGGCAACTTCTTTTTTCAGAATAGAGGCCAGTTTAATTTTAAAGCTTTTGATTTTTTTTAGAAATTGTTTTTTTTCTTTGCCCTTCAATTTTATTTTCCTGTCAATATTCCTGATTTTTTTATCAATATCAGCCAGCTTTCGCTTTTCGGTTTTTCCCGCAAAAGCCTCTTTAGGCTCTTTTTTCTCGGGAATTTTTTCCTTTTCTTCCGTTTGGGCAGCCTCTTTTTCTCCTCCCTGTTTAATTCTATTTTCTTCGGTCATAAAATAATTTATTGCTTCGGACTCGCGTTGTTTAGCCGTCTATTCCTGCGAATAAATCAAAATACGGCATTAAATCGTTTAATATTCTTAAGTATACCATATATAAAGCTAAATTTAAAAAACTGATTGCCCAAACTTACTGGCAATATCCGTTTGATTCGATTATAATATAATAAACTAAAATTAATCTGATTAAAAGGCACAATGAAAAAGGGTTTTACATTCATTGAGTTAATGGTTGTTATTGTTTTAATCTTGATATCCTCAAGCCTTGCTATTCCCATAACCTATAATTTTTTCAGGGAATCAGCGACAAGAGACCAGGCCAGAAATATAGAGAGTTCTCTCAGAAACTCCCAATCATCCGCCATTACCGGCAAAGGCGACAACAGCTCCGGAATAAGATTTTCCCGGGCAAGCTATACTGTCTTTGAGGGAGAGTCTTATGAAAGCAGGAGAGAGGAAAAAGATATGACTCTCTTTTTTCCTGTCGCGGTTTTAGTTTCCGGGGCGAGAGAAGTTTCTTTCCAAAAAATGACGGGACTGCCCGTTTTTTCCGGCATGATTGGCCATTGGGAGTTTAATGAGGAAGCGGGAGACATCGTCTATGACTCTTCCCGTCCTTTCGATCGGAATAACGGAACGGTTTTGGGCACATGCGCCAGAACAGAAGGCAAAGACGGCCTTTCTTTGGAATTCAGCGGGGATACCTACGTAAACGTATTAAACTCCCAGAATTTAAATCCTGAGGGAGAGATTACAATATCCGTATGGCTGAACATTTCTTCGGTGGGCCTGATAAAAATTATCGGCAAAGGCGACCTTGGACAAGGCACGGGATACGGCCTTTCTATTTCTGAAGACGGGTCTGTTGTCTTTTCTCTCGGCAACGGATCTTCAGCTGAAGTCGTAAGAAACAATTACGGTCCGGAATTATTGGGGGAGTGGACTCACCTTGCTGCAGTCTGGGACGGCCAGACCTTAAAACAGTATATCAACGGGGAGCTTCAGCCGGAAACAAAGTCTTTCGGCGGCTCCATAGGATCTTCAGAGGATAATTTGATTCTCGGACAAGGATTGTCCGGAAAAATAGACGATGTCCGTCTTTATAACTACGCTTTTTCCGGAGAAGACGTAAAAACCGACTATCTTGCCAGAAAAGACGATGTGTCAATCGGTTTAAAGTTCGGGGAAAACAGAAGATATATAACTATTAATTCTCAAGGAAGGATAGACACAATTGACTAGCCGTTGAGGATCGACCTCAACAGGTAAAATAATATGAAAAACAGCAGAGGGTTTATTTTGGTGGAACTTCTTGCCGCCATGGCCATTTTTGCAGTGGGAGCAATGACGATTTTCGCCTTGTTCGTTAACGCCACCAAAGGGGCAACTTTCAGCTTGGACAGGACCAATGCTTTTTTTTCTTCAGTCAAAGCGTTGGAAGCGGCAAATTCCATTGCCAGCTCCGACAAGGATGATTTGACTCCGGGAGAATACGATGTGGGAGTTAACAGAAACAACCAGTGGGTTTTAATTCCGAGGGCGGGGTTGGCAGGGCACTTTCTGCTGTCAAACGACGCTTCTGACCTGAGCGGCTACGGAAACAACGGAATCACAAACGACCTGAGTTTCGGTATCGACAGGAAAAACCAAAAATACAACGCAGGCAGGTTTAACGGAACCACCAGCTATATGAAGACGGAGTATGCTTTTTCTCTCCAGATAACGGGGCCCCTCACCATTTCTGCCTGGGTTTTAGGGACAGGCCAAGGCCAGAGATACATAGCCGGGAGATACAACACTGATGAAGCAAGAGGGGCCTACCTCCTTTTTAAAACAGACTCTTATTATAATTTTCAGATGGCCGGGATAGAAGGAGAAGCCAGTGTATCTGCGACAGGCGACAATCTCCCCTGGGAACACGTCGCAGGCGTTTATGATCCCGGCAAACCTTCGCTTGATTTATATGTCAACGGAGAATTGAAAGCATCCACTACCGTGAATGTTTCTTCCATCAACACGGTGCCTGATATTGATTTCTTCATCGGGACGGATGCCAGCAAAAAAAACTTTTGGGAGGGATCTATTTCCGACGTCAGGATTTACAACAGGGCCTTGAGCTCAAATGAAATTTCGGGACTTTCCGGCGTTTACAGCGACAAATACGACAGATACCTGAAAATTAAAGATCCTGCAGAGGGGCTTATGGGATACTGGAATTTTAACGAGGGAGAAAGATGCATTGTCAATGACAACAGCGGGAATAATAATCACGGCAAGCTGGGGCCCGACTGTGACTCAATTTCGCCTGCCTTTGCAGAGGACAGATACGGAAAGCAGGCCAGGGCGTTGGAATTTGACGGGATGAATGACTTTGTTGTTATCCCCGACAGTTCTTCTCTGCGAATTGAAGATGAGATTTCCGTATCTGCTTGGGTAAAGCTTCCTGACCCCCTTCCCGACAGCAGCGGGGTGATATTGTACAGACGGGCAGAAGATACAGAGGACTATTCGTTTATCCTTTTGTTTGACAAGGAGGACGAGGGCTATGGCTGGGCGATTTCCCAAGGAAGACTTGAGTCTTTGGACTATATAAAGTCGACAAATACCGCAATAGCCGGAGAGTGGCAATACATTACGGCTGTCTTTAACGGGGTGAATAGAGGTCTTTACGTGGATAACAACAGGATCAACGATGTCATCTTTTCCACTCTGGCTGACAGCGGAACAGACTCAAATCTTTATATAGGGCAGAAGCCGGGAGGCGAAGATAAATATAAGGGGCTTATTGATGATGTCAGGATTTACAACAGCGCCTTGTCAGAAAACGAAATAATTTCATTGTATTTGGGAGACGTAAATTATTATACATTGCCGGTTGTTAAAAAATAATGAGGAGAAGAATAAAAAAACAAGAAGGCTTCATTGCGATTACGTCCGTTTTAATAATTAATGCCTTGATTTTAGTTTTGGGCATAAGCATGTTCCACGCTTCTTTATCGGACCAGTCAATGAGCGCTTCTTATGACAGCGGAGCGGAGGCTTCTTCTTTGGCGGAAACCTGCTTAAGGGAGGCGTTTTTAAAATTAAAAGTAAATATCTCTTATACCGGAGACGAGTCGGTTGATGTAAGCGGAATGAGCTGTTCCATAAATCCCGTAGAAGACCCGAATGATCACACCAGAAAAATATCAACTCTTGCCAGGGTCGGCTCACCTTCCTACATCAAGAGGGCGGAAGAGGAAGTAAGATATGCCGTGGAATCAACTGCCGGCGACTGGATGTGCGAGAGCTGTTTCGTAGAAAATCTCGGGGTTGTAGGAGATTCTCTGACCTTGCTTGAGAAACTGTCAGAAGGAGAAGAAACAGAAGCTGTAGCAAGAACGACGGATATTGAGACAGAGTGGCTGGCCGGAAACTATATGACGGGGTTAAGAGCCGACGGGGATGATTTGATTTTGGAAGAAGGATTGGATTACGGCTACCGCATATCCGGCCCTCTTTCTTTAAATGACGTAAAACATTCAGGTAGTAGTAAAATAGAGTGGTCAGAAACCATTGCCACAGACACGGAAATAAACATATATACCGAAGTAGTGGAAAGCGAAGAAGCTCCGGTTGAGCCGCCAGAATCCTGGCAGATAGCCGTAAACGGAGGGCCGATCCCTGGCGTGGAAGAATCCTCAGATCTGACAAATCGCTGGCTTTGGGTGAAACAGGAATTAAAAACGAATGACATAGGTTTCACTCCCGGTCTCCATAGTCTGACAGAGGCTGTGACAGAAAGAGAAGTGGCTCCGGTAGAGACGGAAGGATATCGCATTTCTTCAGAGTTGGACCTGTCGGGTTCTGGAAAAGTCAAAGATTCCCAGATTTTCTGGCAGGCGAATACGCGTTCGGACGCTTCAATAGTTATTGAAACGAGGTTCTATAACGGTGAGATATGGAGCGACTGGCAAGAAGCCACGAACGGAAGGGAAATTCCGGGGCTGGCTCAAGGCACTGATTTGAATATAGCCCGCATACAGACAAAAGCTTTTTTCTCGGGCGGGCCTGAATTATATCCGAGCTTAAATAATATTAATATTTTTATTGAGGTTAAGAAGTAGTTTAATTCCCCGTATTTTAGTAGAATAAATATGATGAGGGGCAAAAAGGGTTTTACTTTTGTCGAGGTATTGATAGTGACGGCGATGATTGCAATTTTGGCAAGCGCCGTTATCATTGTCGTAAATCCCGCCAAAAGATTTGAGCAGGCAAGAGATATGCAGAGGGAGATACACTTGCAGAGCATACTCTCGGCAATAGAAATGAGAAAGACCGTGGAAAAAGGATGGCCCGCCCCCTGCGAAGATATTCCCGAGGAAATGGACGAAAACGAAAATCCTCTTTTTAAAACCATAGGGACAAAAGACGACCCCGGCTTTTACGATCTTTATAAATGTCTGGTCCCCACTTATTTGAATTCTGAGCTTTTCGATCCTGCAGAAGGGAGCGCAGAGGATACCAAATATCAGATATGGCAAAACCCTTATTCAAAAAATGTGACTTTGATATACGTACAGGGGGAAAAGGAGCTTTCTGCCGGGCCTAAAGAATACGGCATCCTGTATATTCCCACTGTGGATACCGCAGAAGAGATTAATAGTACTTGCGATTCGGCAGAATCAGGAGGAGAGGTTACGTCAGACGGAGGTTCAACTGTTTTTGAAAGAGGCGTGGTCTGGGCCACTTCTTCTGCCCCCACCATTTTAGACAACAGGACTGTTGACGGTTCGGGAACAGGCGTTTTTATCAGCAATGCAACTAATCTGAAAGGAGGGGTCACCTATTTTCTCAGAGCTTATGCCAGGAATGATGTCGGAGTGGGTTATGGCCAAGAAAAAGAATTTCTCCTCCAAGCCATGAAACCTACGGCAAAAACTCGGGCTGCCATTAACGTCAATAGCAATACTGCCACCATTCGTGGAGAGATTACCTGTATAGGCGTGGCAGAGCCGACTAGATACTTTGAATGGGGCAAAACAGGAGCTTACGAGAACGAAGATATAAACCTCGGGGTGGGAGGCTTTGGCGTTTTCTCTTTTAACCTTACTGATTTGGATTTTGAACAAACTTACTATTTCAGGGCTTGCGCCAATAACTCTGCAGGGACTTACTGCGGAGACCAGAAAAGTTTTGTCACCTATAACAGCCAGATTATCGTTACTACTGACGAGGTTTCAAATATAGGCTACAGCTCTGCGGATTCGGGAGGAAGCGTAGTCAGCGATGACCGCAACCCTCCTATTACGGCCAGAGGAGTTTGCTGGAATACTTCGGGAACTCCGGTATACGGGGTTGACCATTGTACTTCTGACGGGACAGGAGCTGGCTCTTTTGCAAGCCACATGACAGGTCTTTCTCCTGGAACCGACTATCATGTCCGTGCTTACGCTTATAACTTTGCGGGTCCTACTTACGGAGACGAACGTGCCTTTACTACTCTGCCGGGTCTTTGTCAGGGCAAAGGGTCTGGCAGCGACCCGGGAGGAACTGCCTTGAGTTGTTCTGCCAGGGAAAGTTGTCTTTCCGGAGAAACCGTTGTCTTGAAAATATCAGACACGGACAATGCCCACGCCGAATTGCCGGGTCAGACTTTTTACGATTATTATATCTGCTGTAGCGGAAACAATCTCGGAAACACTTGCCAGGGCAAGTACGACATTTTCTTAAAATTGTCTGAACAGACTAATGCCCACGTTGAGAAGGATACAGAGGGAAACTATGCCAATTCCGCCTGTCTGTCAACAACTTATGGAACCGAAACTCCGTACTCCAGCACGATAAAATGCAGTTATGCCAGTGATTGCTCTTCCTTGGGATCTCTGTACACCTGCCTGGCTTCAATTTCTGGAGATACTAATGCTCATATCGGAGAGTGCGGCGGCAGTATTTATTCAACGAAAGTCTGTTGTGCCAATGTTTGTCCATGATTCCTTGACCCTACGATTATATATCTCCCTAATTAATATAAAATAAAAAAGTCGTAAAAATGTTATAATTAATATAAATAGCCGGATGATTCGTGCGAGCGAAAACATCCATATTCTTAAAAATATGAAAAAAATTCATTTATTAGTCTCAGTATTATTTGTCGGGATTGCCTTTTCTCTGATGGTTCAGGCCAAACCCAATCCTGGCCATTCCTCTGCTGAGCTGGAATGTGATACTGATTTTTGTATCAATCCTGCAACAGGCAGGGTAGGCATCGGGACTACAGCTCCTGACGCCAAGTTGGGAGTGGGAGGGCCTGGTAGCCCAGGAGACGCTGTCGCAGCTTATGCCAACTCAGAAAACTCTGCCTTGTATGCCGAACAGTCAGGTTCGGGGTATGCAGGATATTTCAGCGGCAAGGTTGGCATTACCGG
>CAZPAG010000012.1:0-1972 GCA_964584545.1 uncultured Candidatus Saccharibacteria bacterium | reverse complement strand
TATGCAGGATATTTCAGCGGCAAGGTTGGCATTACCGGAGATTTGACGGTGGGTAGCGGCGGGTCAGGCAAACTTACAGTAGGAACTATTGACCCTGTTTACAGCATCGGAGGCGGGAAATACGCTACATATATGTCCGGTATGACCGGAGTCAAAGAAGAGACAACAGGAGTCGTTTCGTTGGCTGACGGGGAATACGTCATTGACTTTGACGATTTAGAAATGGGTTCTGATCTCTGGGTCTTTTACAATGTTACTGATTTCGGGGAGGGTTGGGATAAATTAGCCGTCCTTCTGTCGGGAGAAGGAGACGGAAAGGTATGGTATGAAAAGAACCCGTCTGAAAATCAGCTCGTTCTTCACGGAGAGAATTCTGTCTCCTACCGTTTATCTGCTCCCAGATTTGATTGGCAGGACTGGCTAAACGTTTCTGAAGACGGAGCAGTTGGCTTTGAAGTCGGGGAAGCTGTAAACGACAAGTATGTTTTGGCCTCCGAACAAGGATTTTTCCAAAAAGCAGGGGAATTTTTATCGGATGCCGGTTCGGTTTTTAAGGAAGGGATTATTAAAGTTAAAGAACTGGTTTCCGGCGTTATTAAAACAGACAATATTGAAATTGGAGGTAAGATGCAACTTCGCGACCAGGCTACCGGCGAATTATATTGCACTTGGATTGAACAGGGAGAGTGGGTGAAGGTGAAAGGGTCGTGCCAGGGGGAATAAAAATGTCCCTCCGATTACTCGAGGGGTGCGATTACTTCAACGTTATCAAAACAGATAGCATTATCAATGTCCGTCAGTCTGGCTATTGCTCAAATAACAGAAAATCTTTAAAATAGTTATAATGAAGAAGAAATCCTACTCAGTTTTAGTTATTTCAATCATTCTTATCCTGTTTTCAGTTTCATTTTTCGCCAAAAGTCAGGTCTCTCTCGCTGCAACCATTTCCGGAGTAAAATTGGCGCAATTCCAGGAACAGATTACAAAGATAAGAAGTCAGATAGAAGAGATAAAGATATTGATAGAGATAAAGGATCTTAAAAAAGAGATAGCGGAAAAGGAAAGCCTTATGGAAAAGGTAAGGATGTATGGCTTAACTCTGCACCAGACAATACCTGACATAATTTTAAAGGGCCTTTATCCTTTTAAAGTTGCTGAGGAATCGGCTACGACAACAGCTACCACAACCGACGCTACGACTACTTCCGCTGAAACAATCGCCGGAGAGGCTTCATCTACCGAAGGAGTTGCAGCTGGTTCAGAAGCCACAACCACAGAGATTGTTACGGCAGGCGGAGGATTCGGAGAAGGCGCTACTCCCGCATCTGCACCCGATCCAGAGCCAGAACCTCCGCCCGCTGTCTGTAATCCTGTCGCTTCAGGCGTCCGAACTTATACTGGCACGACAAAAACCAATCCCAAGATAACGCAGGTGAGAATAGATCCTCTTGATGTACAGAAATTCGCCTATCAGACCGTCAGCGTAAATATCCAGGATATGAATGAAAATTCGGTTACTGAAGTTTCGGGAACCGCAATTACGGACAATAATTCTTTTCCTTTTTCTCTCTCTTTAGTTAGCGGTACGGATATAAACGGCACTTGGCAGGGCTCTTGGTTGAATTTGGACACATATTGCCAGATTTATATGTTGAAAATTATAGCGACCAGCGAATCTGGCCAGTCTAAGGTTGAAATAGCTTTTAAATGATTTATAATAATATAATAACTATGAATAATCTCTCAAAACCACAATCAACCAGCCTTGATTTTTGGAAAAAGCCCAGGCCTTTTTGGCTGAGCTTATCCGTGTTGGTCGTTTTTGCCGTTGCTGCGTTTCTGATTGTGAACTGGGCGGCCACAACCCGTTTTTCGGAGAGAATCGGGATAAACGAAAAGCCGGAGATAGCTTCTATTAAGGTTCAACCTCTCGCAGAGGGTAAGAGAATCTACGAAGCCATGCCAAACAACT
>CAZPAG010000011.1:6444-23504 GCA_964584545.1 uncultured Candidatus Saccharibacteria bacterium | reverse complement strand
AAATTATGATTCCAACTAAATTTTTTTTGACAAAAGGCGTGGGTGTCGACAAAGAGCATCTGAGGTCTTTTGAGTTAGCTCTGAGGGATGCGGGAATAGCTCCCTACAATTTGGTTACAGTTTCCAGCATTTTGCCGCCAGGATGCAAAAGGATGACAAGAGAAAAAGGGCTGAAGTTGTTGAGTCCCGGAGAAATCGTTTTTGTGGTTATGGCCAGAAATGCGACAAACGAATCTAATCGTTTGGTTTCCGCTTCCGTAGGCTGCGCTATCCCTGCCAACGGCAGTGCTTTCGGCTATCTTTCCGAACACCACGACTTTGGAGAAACAGAAGAAAAAGCCGGAGACTATGCTGAAGATTTAGCGGCTTCCATGCTCGCTTCAACCTTAGGTATGAAATTTGATTCTGGGGATGCTTGGGATTCAAGAAGGCAGGCTTTCCGTTTGAGCGGGAAAATCGTTTATACATCTAATATAACTCAGACGGCTAGAGGAAATAAAAACGGGCTTTGGACTTCGGTAATTTCGGTAGCCGTTTTTATTCCGTAAAAATATATTTATCAATGAAAAATTTCTCTTTTCCGGCTTTAGAGCCTTTTAATTTCTTGGGGCTTTCAGGTCAAAGCTATAAAAAAGCAAAAACTGTTATTCTCCCCGTGCCTTACAGTTCGACGACCACTTGGAAGACAGGTACGAATAACGGCCCTCAGGCTATAATCGAGGCTTCCCGCCATCTGGAACTTTACGATATCGAAGCCAAAAAAGACTTTTCGAAAAAGGGAATTTTTACTTTGGATCTTTTGGAACCTTCAAAAAATTCTCCGAAAGAAACTATTTTACGTATTAAAAAAATTGTAGACAAGATTTTAAGAAATAAAAAAATCCCTTTTATTCTGGGAGGGGAGCATTCAATAACTTTGGGAGCGGTTATGAGTTTTAAGGATAAGTTTTCTGATTTGTCGGTTTTGCAGTTTGATGCTCACGCTGATTTAAGAGGAGAATATGAGGGTACGAAATACAGCCATGCCTGCGTTATGAGAAGAATCCGCGATTTGAAGATTCCCGTCACACAGGTTGGGATCAGGAGCGTATCAGAGGAAGAATCAAAATATATAGGGAAAATTAAAAATAGTAATATTTTTTATGCCCCTGATTTGCCGATAGACGAAATTGTAAACAGCCTTAAAAAAAATGTATATCTGTCTTTCGATCTGGACATTTTTGATCCTTCAATTATGCCTTCAACCGGCACGCCAGAGCCCGGAGGTTTAGGGTGGTACGAAGTCCTCGGGCTAATAAAGGAAGTTTCTAAAAAAAGAAAGATAGTCGGAGCGGATATGGTAGAGCTTGACCCTATACCCGGATTTTCCGCGCCTGATTTTTTGGCTGCAAAGCTGGCTTATAAAATTATCGGCTATGTGGCCGGATAAAATATTTTAAATAAGTTTAGTTCTCGTTTAAAAGGATCTATTGCGATCCGTTTTTTTGTTTGTATAAATAATTGACAAAATGGAAAAAGCATGGTAAAATAGGGGCGGTACAAAATATGCAAATTTAATATAAGGAGAGATTGATGAAACATTTAACACAAGTGGTAAGTAAAGGCAAGGTTATAGATGTGGTCCGTTATGAAAAAAGACTCCAGGGGCAGGTCATGGATTTGTTCAGACAAGGGTACCCAATCAGTTTTGACGGCAACGATCTGAGAAAAATCAGAAAAATCGTCAAAAAGACAGACAGGACCTTTGTGTTAGCATTCTGCGAAGACGAGTTGGTAGGATGCCTGACTGGATTCAAAAAAGTCGAGGGGCCGAACGGCGTCTACATGGGGGAATATATTTTCGTGAAAAAGGAATTCCGCCGTTACGGTATCGCGACTATTCTTCTGGGCGTAGACGAAGAACTTCTGAAAACCGCCAGGATGATCGTGATGATAAATACCGGCATTCTGCCAGATTACGAATTATCCTACAAATGGTTTAAGAGCGCCGAGTTTGCTCTGTTGGGAGTGGTTAGATACTGGTTCCGGGCAGACCTGTCAGGGGTCTTTATGGGCAAGGTTAATCCTTACATCTCTCTCGGTAAGGAAATCCCGAAGAATTCCAGCTGGGATCCGACGATGTCAGACTCCATTACCGGCAAGAGAATTACAGAGGAGGATTATAACAAGATTGTGAATGATCCCGGTCAGACGCCTAAAGAAAAATGGGGGCTAAATCTCATCAAGGGCGAAGGGATGACCTTGATCGAGCCCTGTTATCTCTAATCAATGTTTCCCATAGGGGGAGCGGCATATGTCGCTCCCCCTCATTTATTTTGCCTTTACGAAAGCCAAAAATTCTATATAATAAGAACCATGTCGAGCTAAAAGCTCGACAGAACCTTGATTTTTCGGCTCAAAAAATTAAGAACCATGTCGAGCTAAAAGCTCGACAGAACCTTGATTTTTCGCGATTTTTTGCTCAAAATTGAAAAGGTATTATGTCAATTATTAATAAGATTTTCGGAGACGCAAACGAAAAATATATAAAGGGGTTGAGACCCGTTGTTGAGAAGATAAATTCTTTTGAGCCTGAATTTGAAAAACTCTCAGATGATAAGTTAAAAGAGAAAACAGGGGATTTGAAGGAAAGGCTTGGCAAAAAAGAAGGTTTGGATGATATTCTTCCTGAGGCTTTTGCTTTAGTTCGGGAAGCGGCAAAAAGAACTTTAAAGCAAAGGCATTTTGATTGCCAGTTAATAGGAGGTATTTCTTTGCACCAAGGCAAGGTTGCCGAAATGAAGACTGGAGAAGGTAAAACTCTGGCTGCCACTTTACCTCTTTATTTAAATGCTCTGGAAGGCAAAGGATGCCATTTGGTCACGGTGAACGACTACTTGTCCAGAAGAGACAGCGTTTGGATGGGCCAGATTTTTTATTTATTAGGTTTGTCAACCGGCTGCTTGAATCATGAGCAGTCTTTTTTATATGATACTGATTTCAAGAAGCCTACGGCAGAGGAAGACAAAACAAGGGATGAATTAGGTTCTTTTAAGGTTGTTGAAGACTTCTTGAGACCTTGCAAAAGAAAAGAGGCATATTTGGCAGATATAGTTTACGGCACCAACAATGAATTCGGTTTTGATTATTTGAGAGATAATATGGTTTATGATTTGGAGCAGAGAAGCCAGAGAGACTACCATTATGCCATTGTTGACGAGGTTGACTCTATCTTAATTGACGAGGCCAGAACTCCTTTGATTATTTCAGCTCCCGATGCGGAAAGCTCAAAATGGTATCAGGAATTTGCCAGAATTATCCCTAAGCTTGACCCGAAGACCGATTATGAGATCGATGAAAAGATGCGGGCCTCTACTTTAACCGAAAGCGGGGTGAACAAGATAGAGAAGATTCTTGGGAGCAAGAATATATATGAAGAGAAAGGAATAAAGTATCTTCATCATCTGGAACAGTCCTTAAAAGCCGAGGCTCTTTTCAAGAGGGACAAGGATTATGTGGTAAAAGACGGCCAGATCATCATAGTTGATGAATTCACGGGAAGGCTGATGCCCGGGCGCCGATGGTCGGGGGGCCTTCACCAGGCGATAGAAGCAAAAGAGGGGGTGCAGGTTCAGCCTGAGTCCTTAACTTTGGCCTCCATAACTTTTCAGAATTATTTCCGTCTCTATAAAAAACTGGCAGGCATGACAGGAACCGCTTCCACTTCAGCCGAGGAGTTTGATAAGGTTTATAGAATGGAAGTGGCTCTTATACCGACCAACAAGCCCCAGATAAGGAAAGACCTGTCAGACAAGATTTACAAAACCTTGGAAGGAAAATTTCAGGCCGTGGTTCGGGAAATAAAAGAAAAGAATAAAACAGGCCAGCCGGTTTTGGTTGGGACGACTTCAATTGAGAAAAATGAATACTTGGGTAAATTGTTGGATAGGGAAGGGGTTCAACATCGCATTCTAAACGCCAAGCAACACGAGAAAGAAGGAGAGATCATCGCTCAGGCAGGCAAATTGGGCCAGGTTACTATTGCCACGAATATGGCAGGTAGAGGAGTCGATATTATACTCGGGGGAAATCCTCTAGATGCAGAGGATTCCCAAAAAGTCAGGGAGCTTGGAGGTTTGCATATTATCGGTACAGAGCGCCATGAAGCCAGGAGAATTGATAACCAGTTAAGAGGTAGGGCCGGACGTCAGGGAGATCCGGGTTCTTCTAATTTTTTTGTTTCTTTGGAAGACGATTTGATGAGGATTTTTGGCGGAGACAGAATTAAGGGGTTGATGAATTCTTTGAAGATACCTGAAGACCAGCCTATTGAAGCAGGTTTGGTTTCCAGGGTTATTGAGGATGCCCAATCAAAGATTGAAGGAATGAATTTTGATTTAAGAAAGCACGTTCTGGAATATGACGATGTTTTGAACAAGCACAGGGGGGTTATTTATAAAAAAAGGATGGAGATAACAAAGACTGAGAATTGGAAAGAGCAGGTTGAAGGCTGGATGAAGAGTGGGGAAGAAAAGAAAGCGCTGGCTGATAAAGAAAAAGAATTGGGGGAACATTTTAATTCTGTTGTTAAATTGGTAAGTTTGAGAACTTTGGATATGCTTTGGATTGAGCATTTGGAGAATATGGAGTATTTAAGAGATTCGGTCAGATTGAGAGCTTACGGCCAGCAGGATCCTTTGGTGGAATATAAGAACGAGGGGCATAAGATGTTTCGCAATCTGCTTTCGGCTATGGAATCAATGACTGCCAGCACTATTTTAAAGGTAGGGCTTACTCAAACACCACAGCAGCCAATGGGGCAGCCCGTTAGGAATAAGGCTAATCAAGAGGTTGGGAGGAATGATCCTTGTCCTTGTGGAGAGAAACATCCTGATGGCCGGCCGATAAAATATAAACATTGTCATGGGAAATAAGAAGAATATAAAACAAAAAATTGTTTTAAAAGGGATTACAGCTAGTCCCGGTATAGTCCGGGGGAAGGTTAGGCTTATAAGATTTCCTAAAGATATCCTGACCGCCAAAAAAGAAGAAATAATCATTACGCCTTTTCTGGACCCTGATTTTATAACTCTTTTGAAGAAGAACGGCCAGATAAAAGGAATAGTTACTAATGAAGGCGGAGCTACGTGTCACGCCGCCATTTTAGCCAGGGAATTTAAGATTCCGTATATTGCTGGCGCCGAGAAAGCCACCAAAGTGTTTAAAAACAATATGGATATTATTTTAGACGGGGAAAAGGGGACTGTATATGAAATATGATAAATTTTCCAAAATTGAGAGTATTAAGGAAATAAAAAAGTATTCCCTGCCTCATCCTGAGACAATTTTCATTTTTGATTTTAAAAAACAGGAAAAAGAGATAGATAAATTTTTGAAAGGCAAGAAAGAAGTCAGCATCAGGTCAGATGAAAAGGGGAATCCCCGATTTTGTCCGAATATTCCGATGTGCCAGAGTCCCAAAGCCAAGCCACTGATAGAAAAGATAAACAAACAAGGATACGCCGTTATTTTACATGATTATTTGCCTGTTAAAAAAGGAAGGATAGCGGCCGGACATATTCTGATTCTTAAGAATCATATACTGATGGAATTGATCGGCTCCGGTCCCGTTTCTCGTTTGGACAGACAGGGAGCGGTGGAAGAGATAATTAAATTTAAAAAGAGCAATTTAGCGGAAGTAGAGCATTTTGGCAGAAGATTGGCTAAAGTAGGAGTTTTTAAAAATGTAGCTAAGCTTGTGAAGAATATCCCTTGTTTCAGAGTTCTTGATTTCGCCTTAATGGAAAAAGGAGTCTATTTCTACCAGATTCAAAACGATAAAACCGCGAAAGGATTAAGAGATTAATTAAAAAGAGAATCGTTTTAAGGGATAAATGACAATTGGAGATCCAATTTATGGGAAATACGATTTGGAAGAGCCGGTTTTAGTTGAACTGATTAGGTCAAAACCGGTCCAAAGGCTAAAAGGGATAGCTCAAATGGGGATACCTCCCAGATTCTATAATCTTAAAACTCCCATTAGTCGTTTTGACCACAGTATAGGTGTATTGATTCTATTGAGAAAACTGAACGCTCCTTTGGAAGAACAGATTGCAGGCCTTCTTCACGATATTTCTCATACCGCTTTTTCTCATGTTTTTGATTGGGTGATTGGTAGTAATAAAAAAGAGGATCATCAGGACGAAAATCATAAAAATTCAATTTTTAGGACGGAAATACCGTGGATCCTAAAGAAATACGGGTTTAAAGCGGATGAGATCTCGGATTTGAAGCAATTCGGCTTATTAGAAAGAGACATCCCGAATATATGCGTCGATAGACTTGATTACGCTTTAAGAGATCCTGCCTTTTTGAGTAGAAAGACGGCGAGATATGTAGTAAAACGCCTGCGTAATTTAAAAGGAAGAGTTATTTTTGCAGATTTAAAATCTGCTAGCTTGTTCGCCAGAAATTTTTCAAAATGCCAGAGAGAACATTGGGGCGGATACGAAGCGGTTAACCGTTACAATCTTTTATCTTTTGTACTCAGAAGGGCTTTAGATATAAAAATTTTGAAAATAGGGGATTTCTATCGGGACGATAACTTTGTAATCAACAAATTAATCAAGAGTGAAGATGGAAAAATTCTGGATATTCTACAATTATTATCCAGAAACAAGTTGCCAAGGCAATTATCAAGATCGGCCAAAATTATCAGAAAAAAATTCAGATATGTTGATCCGGAATTTATAGTCAGAGGCGAAATTAGGAGGCTGAGTAGCGCATCTGAGGATTTTAAAAATTTTCTAAGAAGACAGAAAATTATCAACCGGAAAGGGATTAAAGTTATTTCTCCTTTACTTTTGAATAATTAAGGTGTAAAATATCTTTTAATCGGCATATGTCACAAAAGAAATCATATATAATAGTCGCGATTATTTTTGTCCTGGTTTTTATAGCAGGCAACTTGGTTTATCCTCAGCTTTTGAAAATACCTAAGGTTCCAGATATTGCTTTTAAGTTGGGGCTGGATTTGCAAGGAGGAACTCATTTGGTTTACCAGGCTAACCTTTCCAACATTCCAGAAAAAGACAGGGGTCAGATGATGCAGGGCTTGAGAGACGTTATCGAAAGAAGGGTTAATTTTTTTGGAGTAAGCGAGCCGACGATTCAAGTTCAGGGAGAAAGATTGATAGTTGAACTGGCCGGCGTGATAGACCCTGCTGAAGCTATAAGGCAGATAGGACAGACTCCGTTCCTGGAGTTTAAAGAGCAGAAAGAAAATTATGATGAGATTTTGCTGAATAACCAGGCCGTACAGGAAAAGGGAGAGGGCCAGATAGAGGATCCTTTCCAGTCAACGGGGTTAAACGGGGAATACCTGGAAAAGGCAGAAGTTGGCTTTGACCAGACCGCATATCAGCCTTTGGTCTCCATCCAATTCAACAGTGAAGGGGCCAAGATATTTGAAGGATTAACCAAGAAAAATGTAGGTAAATTGCTCGCTATATATATAGACGGGGTGCCTATTTCAATTCCTGTGGTCAACGAAGCTATTGCCGGAGGCAAAGCCCAGATTTCAGGAAAATTCACGGTGGACGAAGCCAGAAATTTGGCCAGAAATCTGACAGCAGGTGCTTTGCCCGTTCCAATAGAGTTGATATCTCAACAAACAATAGGGCCTACCCTAGGTAAAGTTTCTTTGGAACAGAGCTTGAAAGCCGGCATTATCGGTTTTCTGGGAGTCATTCTCTTTATGATAATCTTTTATCGCTTGCCTGGTCTTTTGGCTTCTCTGGCCTTGGTTTTCTACACTATTTTTGTTTTAACGATTTTCAAATTCGTGCCGGTCACTCTTACTTTGGCAGGTATTGCCGGATTTTTACTGTCTATAGGTATGGCCGTTGACGCCAATATTTTGATATTTGCCAGAATGAAAGAAGAGTTTGCTCAGGGCAAGAATTTTCAGACCGTAGTTGAAGAAGGGTTCAGGAGGGCCTGGCCGTCTATCAGAGACAGTAATTTTAACTCTTTGATTGTCTGCGCCATTCTGTTTGGTGTCGCCACCAGCTTTATTAAAGGATTTGCTTTGACCTTGGGTATTGGTGTTTTGATTTCAATGCTCTCTGCAATATTCATCACCGAGAACCTGCTTAAAATTTTTATTGGAACGAAAATTGAAAAAATTAAATGGTTATGGAGATAAATAAAAATTTAAATAATGATGCCCCTTCAAAAATAGGAAAAAAGTTCCTATTTACGTCAGAGTCAGTGACGGAGGGGCATCCCTGACAAAATCTGTGATCAGATTTCAGACGCTATCTATGACGAGATGCTGAAGCAAGATCTGGATACCCACGCCGGTATTGAGTGTTTCTGCACTACAGGCTTAGTTTTGGTGGGAGGGGAAGCAAAGACTAAAGCTTACGTGGAGATTCCCGAAGTAGTGAGAAGGACCTTAAGAGAAATAGGCTACGATAAGCCCGAGTATGGGTTCTGTTGCGATGATGTAGGAGTCATAGTCACGCTTCATGAACAGAGTCCGGATATTGCCCAGGGTGTCGAGGAAGGAGAAGGCGAATTCAAGGAGCAGGGAGCAGGAGACCAGGGCCTTATGTTCGGTTATGCCTGCAACGAAACTCCCCAGTTGATGCCTTTACCGATAACTCTGGCTCAAAGACTGGTGATGAAATTAGCTGAAGTCAGGAAGAATAAGATTTTGCCTTATTTGAGGCCGGACGGGAAAAGCCAGGTTACCGTGGAGTATCTGGACGGGAAACCAAAGAGAGTTGAGACGGTTGTGATAGCGGCTCATCATTCAGAAGATGTTGATTTAAATAGATTGAGGCAGGATATAAAAGAAAGGGTTATAAAGCCGGTATTGGGAAATTTATTGGATGATAAGACAAAAATGTTCATAAATTCAACGGGCAGGTTTGTAATGGGAGGCCCTCCGGCAGACACCGGCTTAACAGGAAGAAAGATAATTACTGATACCTATGGCGGAGTGGGAGCTCACGGAGGAGGATGTTTTTCCGGAAAATGTATTACCAAGGTGGACAGAAGCGGAAGTTATATGGCAAGATACGTTGCTAAAAATATAGTGGCAGCAGGTTTGGCTGACAAATGTGAATTACAGGTGGCATATTCCATAGGAGTTGCAGAGCCTGTCAGTATTTTTATTGAAACATTCGGCACGAACAAGATTCCTGAGGAAAAGATACTCGAGATTGTAAAAAAAGTATTCAGTTTTAAACCAAAAGATATTATTGACCAGTTGGATCTGAGAAGGCCTATATACAGAAAGACGGCAGCTTACGGCCATTTCGGCAGGGAAGAAGCAGATTTTACCTGGGAGAAAACGGATAAAGTAGAAGAAATAAAAAAGAATTTATAATAGCGTAATAAATAATTTATAATAGCGCAATAAAGAATTTATAATAGCGTAATAAAGAATTTATAACTATGCAATTTAGATTTTCAAAATACAGAAAAGTTTATTTCATTTTTTCAGGAATCCTTATCATGGGGAGCGTAGTTTCTTTGTTGCTTTTTGGTTTGAAGTTCGGTATTGAGTTTACCGGAGGCAGCTTATTGGAGGCGGAGTTTGCGGGAGACAGACCTTCTATAGAGGTGATTCAAAATAATCTTTCTGAATTTAATTTGGGGGAAGTTACATTACAGCCGGTCGGCCAGAAAGGAATGCTTTTCCGCATGAAAACGATTGACGAAACGACTCACGAAAGAATAGTTTCAAAATTACAGGGCGTATCTGCTTTTGAAGAAAAAAGTTTTCAACTTATCGGTCCTGCCATAGGCAACGAGCTTAGACAGAAGACGAAGTTGGCAGTGATATTGGCTCTAATCGCCATCACCCTTTATATTTCTTTTGCTTTCAGAAAAGTGTCCAGACCCGTCAGCTCCTGGCAGTATGGTATAGCTTCCCTTATCGGTCTTTTCCATAATATTTTGATTCCTTTGGGAGTCTTTTCTCTGTTGGGGAAGTTTTACAACGTTGAGATAACCATTCCCATTGTGGCCGCCCTGTTGACCATTCTCGGTTATTCGGTTCACGACACCATAGTTATTTTTGACAGAATCCGGGAGAATATTTTAAAGAGGGGTTCTGCCTCTTTTGAGGAAACCGTTGACTGGAGCTTAAACCAGACCCTTAGCCGTTCAATTAACACGGTTTTAACCGTTTTAATAGTCCTTTTCACTATTTTCTTTTTCGGCGGATTGAGTCTTAAGTACTTTTCTTTGATTCTCATCATCGGGATAACCTGCGGAGCCTATTCTTCCATATTTATAGCCAGCCCTATACTGGTAACCTGGCTTAATTTTAAACAGAGGAAGAAGGGTTGACATAAATAAGTAAAAATGTTTAAATAAGACAATATGGCGCAAAATTATCAAAAAATTTGCGATGACCTTTTAAGAAACCTGCCAGACAGGCAAAGGGAAGTAGTTTCTCGGCGTTTTGGTTTAACCAGAGGCCAGGAAGCAGCTGATATGGAAACCCTGGAATCAATAGGAGAAGATTTCGGAGTTACAAGAGAGAGAATAAGACAAATTGAGGAAGACGGTTTGGGGAGGATAAAGAAGAGTACTGGCAGATATGAAAAAGTATTCCAGTCATATTCTCAGCATCTCAAGAAATTCGGGGGACTTAGAAAAGAGTCCGTTTTATTGGAAGAGCTCGGGGGAAAGGAATATCAACCCCAGGCTCGTTTTCTTTTGACTATCGGCAAAGATTTTGAAAGAGGGGGAGAGACTGAAGAATTCTATCCGGTATGGTTTATTGATAAGAATTCTGTTTCTGCCGCAAAGAAAACTGTTGCTTCTTTCTATGGCAAATTAAAGAAGGTCAATAAACCTTTACCTTCAAAGGATCTTAAATCTTTTTCCTCAATAGACGAAAAAGCCTTATTGTCTTACCTTGAAGCTTCTAAAAAAATTCAAAAGAACGATGAAGGATTTTTCGGCTTGAGAGAGTGGCCGGAAATAAATCCAAGGGGAGTAAAAGACAGGGCTTACCTCGCCTTTAGAAAGACAAACAAACCTCTTCATTTCAGGGAAGTGGCAGGAATGATTCAGGGCAGTCTGGTTCAGACCGTCCACAACGAACTTATCCGCGATCCAAGATTCGTTTTAGTCGGTCGGGGCATTTATGCTTTGTCAGAATGGGGATATGCTCCTGGCGAAGTCAAAGAAGTCATATACAACACCTTGAAAGAGGAAGGCCCTCTGACTAAAGACGAAATTTTAAAAAGAGTTTTGGGACAGAGGATGGTCAAAGAGAATACGGTTTTGCTTAATCTGGGGAATAAGGAATATTTCTTTAAGGATAACCGTGGCAGATACAAGGTAAAAGAAGCTTAATAATTTATGGTCGAACCTCTGACAGTAGCCTTATATTTAGGTTATCTGTGGAAGATAATTATTTATTGGTGGTGGTTTCCGCTGCCTTTTCTTTTAATTAAGCCGACTATTTTCCTTTGGCACTATTGGAAAAGGGAAGAGTGGAATAAAAAACAGAAAAGGATTCTGCTGGAAATAAAGATGCCAAAAGAGGTTCTAAAACCTATAAGAGCCATGGAAACGGTAATGACCGGTTTGTGGCAGATACTTTATGCTCCTCCGAACTGGTATGAAAACTGGATTGACGGTCAGGTACCTCTTTCCTATCAGCTTGAAATAGTTTCTTTGGGAGGAGAACCTCACTTCTATATCAGGACGGTAGAGAGGTTGAGGGATGCGGTAGAAGCTAATTTTTACTCCCAGTATCCTGAAGCTGAAATTTCAATAGCTGAAGATTATACCAAATATGTTCCTCAAGATATTCCCAATAAAGATTGGGATCTTTGGGGCGCGGATTATAAATTGTTAAGGCCGGATCCTTATCCGATTCTAACTTACAAGAAATTTGAAACAGAATCAGAACCGTTGGAAGAAAAAAGAGTTGATCCTGTTGCCGGCCTTCTTGAATCTATGGCAAAGATAAAACCGGGGGAACAGCTCTGGATTCAGATAGCGATTTGCTCTATTGGGGAAGATACACTGACGCCTTTTATAGACCAGGCTAAAGCCCTACGCGATAAACTGGCAAAAAGAACAGTAGCTCCGCCCCAGAGACCGATAATAGAGGAAGCAGCCAAGATCATAATCACCGGGGAACCTACTGTAGAAGAAAAAAAGGAAGAGTTTATGCCTCCCGAGATGAAACTTACCCCGGGGGAAAAAGAAATTGTCGCCGCTGTTGAAGAAAAAATGGCAAAGCCTTGCTTCATGTGCCATATCAGATTTATCTATCTGGGGCAGAAAGAGGTTTATTTCAAACCTAATTTCCGGCTGGGATTTAATTTTTTTGCTTACTTTTTCTCTCAAAATTGTAATGCCTTGATCCCTTTAGGGACGACATTAACCAAGATTAAGCAGGATTGGTATAACTTTTTCTTTTTCATAAAGCGCCGTCTCTATTTGAGGAAAAGGAAAATATTCAGGCAGTACAGAGAAAGATATCCTCCGTTTTTTCCAAATCCGGGAGGAACTTTTGTTTTGAATGTTGAAGAAGTGGCTTCTTTGTTCCATTTCCCGTCAGAAGCCGTAGCCCCCACTCCTTCCGTACCTCGGGTGGAAGCTAAGAAAGGAGGTCCTCCTATAGGATTACCAGTTGAAGAAGATTAACATATTTTAAAATGCCAGATAACGAGATTAATTTTTTTGCTGAAACAACCTTCCGCAACCAAAGGAAGAAATTTGGTATTAAGATCGACGACAGGCGCCGACATGTTTATGTTATCGGGAAGACCGGTATGGGGAAGACCAATCTGGTTGAGAATATGGCTATTCAGGATATCCAGGCGGGCCGCGGAGTGGGTTTCATAGATCCTCACGGCGAAGCAGCCGAAAACCTTCTCGATTTTATACCTTCTGACAGGGTCAATGATGTTGTCTATTTCAATCCGGCGGATATCGGGAATCCGGTTGCTTTTAACGTGATGGAGCAGGTTAATCAGGAGCATCGTCATTTGGTCGCAGCCGGGCTTATGGGTGTTTTCAAGAAGATTTGGCCCGATGTCTGGTCTGCCAGAATGGAATACATTTTGAACAATACCATACTGGCTCTTTTGGAATATCCCAACTCCACTCTTTTGGGAGTAAACAGAATGCTGTCTGACGTTGAATTCAGGAGAAAGGTGGTTGAAAAAGTTGCAGACCCGGTAGTTAAGAGTTTTTGGACTCAGGAGTTTGCTAAATATACCCAGAGATTGGAGGTTGAGGCAACAGCTGCCATTCAAAACAAAGTCGGTCAGTTCATATCCAATCCTTTAATCAGAAATATTATCGGCCAGGTAAAATCCACGGTTGATATGAGGGAAATAATGGATGGAGGGAAAATTTTAATCGCCAACATTTCAAAAGGAAGAATAGGGGAGGATAACTCAAGGTTATTGGGAGCTTTGGTCATAACTAAGCTTCAATTGGCTGCCATGTCCAGGGTGGACACTCCCGAAGAAAAGAGGAAAGATTTTTATTTATATGTTGATGAATTTCAGAATTTTGCAACAGAATCTTTTTGTAATATTCTATCTGAAGCCAGAAAATACAGGCTGGATTTAACCTTGGGCAATCAATATATCGCCCAACTGGATGAAATGACGGCTTCGGGCCGAAGCACGCAGGTCAGGGATGCTGTTTTTGGCAACGTCGGTACGATGATTTGTTTCAGGGTAGGGGCTGAAGACGCTGAATTTTTGGAAAAGGAATTTATGCCTGAGTTTGTGGCAACTGATTTTGTTAATCTGGCAAAATACAATATCTATGTGAAGCTGATGATTGACGGATTATCCTGTCGTCCTTTTTCCGCCCAAACTTTGCCTCCTTTTCCCAGACCCGAGGATTCAAACAGGGAAAAGATTATTAAAGTTTCCAGGGAAAGATACGGCACTCTTCAGAAGATTATTGAGGATAAAATCAGCAAGTGGATAGGCGTTCCGGATGAATCTGCCCCGGCCCAAAGGCAGCAACAGGGCCAGTCCCAAAGGCCTCAGCAGGGCCAGTCCCAAAGACCGTCTTCCCAATCCGTTTTATATGACGCTCAATGCACCATGTGCAAGAAATGGACAAAGGTTATTTTTCCTCCTGACGGGAAAAGACCGGTTTATTGCAAGATCTGTTTGAAAAAAGTGGAAGCAGAGAGAGAAGGAACAAAACCTCCAGCTCAAATGCCAGTTCAGGCTCAGCCATCCCAGGTAGCAAGCCCCCAGCAGCCTTCTGCCCCAACGATCTCCTTATCAGAGGCTTTGGGAAAAGAGCCGGCTTCCTTTACTCCTTCAAAAAAACTTAGAGAGGAAAGGCCTAAAAGAAAGGAAGTGGACATCGATGAATTGAAAAAGATTTTGGATAAAGCTCTTGATAAAAACAATGAAGACGTTAAAAAAGTTTAATTTAAAAAATAAGAGAGTTTTGGTCCGGTGCGACTTTAATGTCCCTCTCTCAAGCGAGGGGTTGATTTTAGATGATTTCAGGATAAGAGAGACCGTGCCGACCATTAAATATTTGATCAAAGAAAAAGCCAAGGTTATTTTAATGAGCCATTTGGGAAGGCCGGACGGTAAGATTATGAAAAGGTTTTCTCTTTTGAAAGTACAGAAAAGATTATCCCGTTATTTAAAAAAATCTGTTTTGAAAACAAACGACTGCCTGGGCAGGGAAGTTGAAAAGAAGGTTTATAATCTTAAACCCGGGCAGGTATTACTTTTGGAAAATTTAAGATTTCACAAAGAAGAAGAAAAAAATGACACAGGTTTCGCTAAGGCTTTGGCAAAACTGGGAGAGATATATATTAATGATGCTTTTGGGGCGAGCCACAGGGCTCATGCTTCAATCGTAGGGGTGCCAAAATGTCTGCCTTCCGGGGCAGGGTTTTTGCTGGAAAAAGAGATTAATTCTTTGAGTAAAATTATTAAAAATCCTAAAAAGCCCTTAGTTTCAGTAATCGGAGGAGCTAAAGTGGAGACAAAGGTTAAATTCATAAATAGGATTTCAAAGATTTCTAATTTTGTTTTAATAGGAGGATTGATTAAAAAAGAGATTAAAAAAAAGAAGGTAAAATTGGATTATCCTAAAAAGGTTGTCGGCCAGGCAGAGCCGTTTAAAGGAGTTTTTAGATATGATATCGGTCCTGGAACGGTAAAGATCTTTAAGGATAAGATAAAGAAGGCTAAAACCATTTTATTTAATGGGACTTTGGGAAAGATTGAGGAAAAGAGATTTTCCAAAGGCACAGAGGAAGTTTTAAAAGCCATAGCTAAGAGCGGCGCCTTCTCTGTTGTCGGAGGAGGCGAAGCGGTGGAGCTTATAAACAAACTTGGCCTTTCTTCTAAATTCGGGCATATTTCGACAGGGGGAGGAGCAATGCTGGCTTTCTTAAGCGGTGAAAAGTTGCCTGGCATTGAGGCGTTAAAATCCGCAAAGCGGATTTCTATCGAAGCGTTAAAATAGGTTTATACCTCTAGGGATAATTTTCAACTTCGTTATAAATTATACCTCTAGGGATAATTTTCAACTTCGTTATAAATTATACCTCTAGGGATAATTTTCAACTTCGTTATAAATTATGGAAATTAAAAATCTTAGACAAGCGGCAAAAAGGATATTAAAGGCAGTAGAAGATAATGAAAAGATTATCATTTATGGGGATGCTGATTTGGACGGAGTATCTTCGGTCATAATTCTCAGGGAAACCCTTAAAAACTTAGGAGGAAACGTGGTTAAGATCTATTTCCCGGACAGGGAAAAGGACGGTTACGGGGTAAATGAAACCGCTTTAAAACAGTTAAAAAAGTTTTCTCCGGCTCTTTTGGTTGCCGTAGACTTGGGGATAGGCAACTTAAAGGAAGCCAAGCTTGCCAAAAAACTCGGTCTTAAGATGGTCATAATCGACCACCACGAGGTTTTAGATAAAGTCCCTTCTGCCGAAGTGGTTGTCGACCCGAAGCAAAAGGGAGACAGATATCCTTTCAAGGCTTTTGCGGCAGCCGGCATCGTTTTTAAATTGGCAGAGCTTCTTTTAGAGAACAAAATGGCGGATAATCTTAGGAATAATTTTTTAGAACTTACGGCCTTGGCTACCATTGCCGATATGATGCCGAAACAGGAAGAGAACGAAGTTTTTATTAAAGAAGGACTAAAATCAATGGAAAATTCTTGGAGACCGGCTATTAAGGTTTTTTTGGATACAGAGCAGGAATATACCAGCCTTGACCAGAAGATTTATAAATTAATTTCAATTCTTAACGTCAGGGATTCAGAAGGGGATTTGCCGGTCAGCTTCAGGTTGCTGACCGTTCATTCTCCCAAAGAATGCGAGGAGCTGATAAAAGACCTTTTGGAAAAGAGAGAGATAAGAAGGGGAAAGATAGAAGAAGTGGCCAGACAAATAGAGGAAAAGGTCATTCGGGGTTCGGACGAGCCGATTATATTCCAAGGCGATTCCGATTGGGATTTCAGCTTGATTTCTCTGGTCGCTTCCTTGCTTTGCAACAAATACAAAAAGCCTACTTTTATCTATAAAAAAATGGAAAAGGAAACTTCCGGCACCGTCAGGGCTCCGGCCGGTGTAAACAGCGTAGAACTTATGAAAAAATGCAAAAGCTGTCTTATGACTTTCGGCGGCCATCCGCCAGCTTCGGGTTTCAGGTTAAAGAATGCCAATCTGGAAAAATTTCATCAGTGTCTTTTAAAGAATTATGATTCCCATTGAGATGGGGCCCTGTAAATTTTTTAGTGGAAAAATTTATAAAAAAATTGTATGAAACCCCGTTAGAAGTCCTTGACAGAAAAAATTTCAAAAAGAATTTTTTCTTCTGAGGAATGCGGGGTATAAGAAAAAAATAAATGTCTGCCTTAAATTAGCTGCAAGTTATATAAGGGCAGACTTCTAACGGGGTGAAAAAAATTATTATTCATACAGACGGCGGTTCAAGAAACAACCCAGGGCCTTCGGCTATCGGAGTTGTGTTTTATAACGAAAGAGGGGAAGTTTTGAAGGAATATTCGGAGTACATCGGGATAGC
>CAZPAG010000011.1:0-6344 GCA_964584545.1 uncultured Candidatus Saccharibacteria bacterium | reverse complement strand
AAAAAACCTGCGAGAAATCGCGGGTTTTTTTGTGTCCTCACAAGCAACCATAAAGTGCGAATCCTTCTATAATCTATTTTCTATGATGGATTTGAGCAATAATATTAAGGTTAGATTTGAAAGTAAACTTTAGGGGGTCGGCTAGGGGACGATATTAGAACCTGTTTGGTTGGAAAGCTTAATTCGTCTAGTCTTATAGATTGAAATTTAGCCCTCTGTTTGTTTGGTTTTCTATACTTGACAATTTGTTATATATTATGTATAATTGTTAACAGAACAAAAATAAGGAGGAAAACTAAAAGTGAAGGTAAAAATATTTTTCACGATTGTTTCTCGCACATTTGATCACCCTGAAGAACTCGAAAAAGATGTCAACAGGTTCCTCGAAGAACATCCTGGAGCTACTGCTCAATGGCTACAAAGTTCCGCGGGAGCTGCTGGAGGAATCGGTAGTCAATATGTGGCGACAACCATTACTGCAATTATCACCTACTAAAATATTTCTTCATAGAGAGCCCGTCCCACAAAGGCGGGCTTTTATCTTCCTGTGACTGGTCAGTCTTCTTTATAATTATTAAGTTATGATTTTTTTATAGCTTTCCTATAGAATGATTTATTCGCACACCTCAACCACGAGTAATAAATAAAACG
Organism: uncultured Candidatus Saccharibacteria bacterium; assembly: GCA_964584545.1. Taxonomy (GTDB): domain Bacteria; phylum Patescibacteriota; class Minisyncoccia; order Minisyncoccales; family CAZPAG01; genus CAZPAG01. The sequence continues at coordinate 5,693 of CAZPAG010000011.1, read as the reverse complement.
TCCTATTGTCCTACCAAAAAATCGCCTAAATGGCGATTGTCTGGTGTCCTAGTAAGTTCGTAAGCCGAATTCTGTTTAAGTGACCATCTATCTGGGCCTGAAATTACTTTCAAGCTCAAGCGAACCACTTTTTCACAAAAGTTCAAGATATCAATACCAGCCCGAACTTTTGACTTGCTCTTGCTTCCAGTAAGAATTTAGCCGTTTCACCCCTGCATTACTGCAGGATTATTCCGTAAGAATATCACGGAACGCTTAACCTTTCGGTTTCGCCGTCTCTGATCGCATCTCTAGCCTTACGGCCGATGGGCGTTACCCACTACTTTTTTATCGAATGCACAAAGTGCTTTTTCGAGGAAGTTCGGACTTTCCTCCCCCCATCACTTTATACGGGCTTCCGGCGAGATTTTTACAAAATCATCTTGGATTCGCAATTTATAACTAAATTGGAAATCCGCATAAAGTGGTGGGGGGCGATCACCCGACTTACTAGGACAGCTATATTTTAGTAATATGTTTGCTCATTGTCAAGGCTGGATTTAAGTCATAAAATAGACTAAAATATATTGTATGCTGTCTAAGATTTTTAATTTCTCTTTTGGCCGTGACCAGCAGACAAGGAAAATGACCTCCAGCGCCTTGATTCTGGGCATATTTTACTTTATTTCAGCGGTCTTGGGATTGTTCCGTGACCGGCTTTTGGCCGGCCGTTTTGGGGCAGGACGGGAATTGGATATCTATTTTGCCGCCTTCAGGATACCTGACTTTGTCTATAGCATCGTCATTCTGGGAGGACTGATTGTGGCTTTCTTGCCATTGTTCGCGGAATATTTTTCCAGGAATGAGAAAGAGGCCTGGGAGATGACGAGTCACGTTTTGAATGCTTTTTTATTCTGCCTTATTCTACTCTCTGTAATTCTTTTTATCTTCGCCCCTCTTCTTATAGATTGGCTCTTCCCGGGATTTTCGGCAGAAGAGGTGCAATTAGCTATTCCTTTAGTCAGGCTTCTGTTTCTGAGCCCTATTCTGTTCGGGGTCTCTAACTTGCTTTCTGGCATTTTGCAGTATTTCCGCAGATTTTTTGTTTATGGCTTGACTCCTATTTTATATAACTTGGGAATCATTTTCGGGATTTTGTTTTTGTCTCCCCGTTTCGGAATCTTCGGCGTAGGAATGGGAGTTGTTTTGGGAGCTTTCTGCCATATGGCTTTTCAAATTCCTTGGGTCATAAAATGCGGTTTTTCCTATAAACCTTTTTTTAGTTTTGATTTTAAATATCCGGCAATAGGCAGGATTTTTAAATTAATGGTGCCGAGAGTTTTTGGCGTCGCCGCCCAGCAGATAAATTTGATTGTTATTACTTCAATAGCCTCTTTGGCGTCTGTGGGGGCTATAGCCATCTTCAATTTTTCTAACAATCTCCAAAGTCTGCCGATTGGGGTTATCGGTACTTCTTTTGCTATTGTTATTTTTCCTGCTTTGTCTAAAAGCTGGGCCTCAAACCGAAAAGACGAGTTTTTAAAGAATTTTTCCGTGGCTCTCCGCCAGATTTTGGTTTTTGTAATTCCAATCTCCGTCTTGATTATTCTATTCAGAGAGCAGATCATTGGCCTTATCTTAAAAACCGGCCAGTTCGGCCTTACCGAAACAAAGCTGACCGCTGCTTGTCTGGGGATATTTTCCGTTTCAATATTCGCCCAGTCTTTGATTCCTCTTTTGTCACGAGCCTTTTTCTCGCTACAGGATACAAAGACTCCGACTATGGCCACTTTTTTCGGAGTGACGTTGAATATAGTCTTGGCTCTTTCCTTTGTCCAACTGCTAGGCTCGCAGGGGCCATTAGTCCTTTCTATTAAAGATTTTTTTGGGCTGTCTGCGGCTAATAATATTTCTATCATCGGGTTGCCTTTGGCTTTTTCCATATCAGCGATTTTTCAGTTCTTTCTGCTTCATGTTTTTTTTCGTAAAAAAATGAAAAAGATTAATTAAATGCAGAATATCAGGAATTTTGTAATCATTTCACACGTGGATCACGGAAAGTCTACCTTGGCAGACAGGTTTTTAGAGTTGACCAAGACTGTTCCTCAGGACAAAATGAGGCCTCAGTATCTGGATATGATGGATTTGGAAAGAGAAAAGGGCATCACTATTAAGATGCAGCCCTGCCGAATGAACTATGTTTTTGACGGGAAGCCTTACGTCCTGAATCTTATTGACACTCCGGGCCACGCAGACTTTTCTTACGAAGTTTCCAGGGCTTTGGCCGCAGTTGAAGGGGCGATTTTACTGGTTGATGCCACAAAAGGAGTCCAGGCTCAGACGATATATAATCTGGAGCTGGCTAAAAAACAGAATTTAGTGATTGTTCCGGCTGTGAACAAAATTGATTCGGCTCAAGCAAAGACGGAAGAAACCAAAGACGAGGTTACAAAGATGTTCAATATTAAAAAAGAGGATATCTTTGAGATTTCAGCCAGGCAGGGGATAAATTGCGAACAGCTCCTGCAGGAGATGATCAATAATGTCCCTGCTCCTGCAGATAATACTGCAAAACCTTTCAGAGCTCTTATCTTTGATTCAAGATACGATTCTTTTAAAGGGGTGGTGGCATACGTGAGGGTTGTTGACGGCATAATAAAATCAGGGGAAAAGATTAGTTTGGCCCAAACCAGAGCCGAAGGAGAAATAAAGGAATTGGGATATTTTACTCCCGAGTTTTCTCCTCAAAAAGAATTGAAATCAGGAGAGGTGGGATATATCGCAACCGGCATTAAAGAAATAGGAAAGGTGAGGGTAGGAGATACGATAACCGGTTTAAGATCAGAAACAGAATCTTTGCCAGGGTACCAGGAATCAAAGCCAATGGTTTTTGCCAGCTTATATCCCGAGAATCCTGACGACTTCGATATCTTAAAGGAAGCTTTGGGGAAATTGAAACTTAACGATGCTGCTCTGACTTTTGAACCGGAAATGAAAGAAGCTTTGGGCCGGGGGTTTTTGTGCGGATTTTTAGGTTCTCTTCACGCTGAAATAACCACTGAAAGGATAAAAAGGGAATTCGGCTTGGGTTTGGTTATTTCCCGTCCTTCAGTTGTTTATCAGATTATCGCCAAAAACGATAAAAGAACTACGATATATTCCACTTCGGACTGGCCTAACCAGGGAGACATTAAAGAGATTCAGGAGCCTTGGGTGAAGATGGAGGTTATCACCCCTCAGAATTATTTGGGCAGGGTTATGGAAATACTGGGAAATCTCAAGGGGAACTTTATCCAGAGCGATTATTTCGGTTCTGAAAAAACAATTTTAATTTATGAAGCCCCTCTCCGGGAGGTGATCTCCGTTTTTTATGAGAATTTGAAAGGAGCTACTCAGGGGTTTGCTTCAATGAGCTATGAACTTTTGGAATACAGGGCAGGGGATTTGGTGAAACTGGATATTCTGGTCGCCGGAGAAAGGGAAGAGGCTTTTGCAAAAATAGTTGACCAAAAAGAAGCCTTTGGAGAAGGAAGAAGAATGGTCGAGAAATTAAAAGAGATTATCCCCCCTCAAATGTACTCTGTCCCTATACAGGCTGCCATTTCCGGCAAAATCGTAGCCAGGGAGACTATTAAAGCGAGAAGAAGGGATGTTATAGCTCCACTTTACGGGGGCGACTATTCGAGGAAAAGAAAACTGCTGGAGAAGCAGAAAAAAGGGAAGAAAGAATTAAAAGAAAAAGGAGAAATTCATATTCCTCCCAAGGTTTTCCTGGAGATGTTTAAAAGTTGACCCCGTCGGTTAAACTGGTATATTATCTAAAACATGGGGGCCACCATCAAGGCTATCGTGCTAATGGCCACCAGGGATATCAAGATAATCCAAATTGTTCTGAATAATTTTTTTGTTTTCATCGTCTTTTTCTTATGATAGCAAAAATTAAAAAACAGAAAAGGGGTATGAAGATTCCTTCTTCTGCGATAGCGGTTGTATTATTAATAGGGGCGTTTGGGTTTTTGATATTCTCTAATTGGAAGATAAGTCAGAGGAGGTCTGTTTTAAAAAACCAGATAGAATTTTTGAGAAAGGAAATCCAGCTAGCCGAAGAGAGAAAGACGAAGTTGGAAGCTGGCATTTTGGATACGGGCAAAGAAAGCTACTGGGAAGGTAAAATAAGAGAACAGGGGTATAAAAAAGAAGGAGAAGAGCAGGTGGTTATTCTCCCTCCAAGCGAAAGCGAAAATAACGTTACTGTTGAAAAGAATTTTTGGCAGCAATTTTTGGATAGGTTTAAATTTTAATAAGCGGGTGTCGTATAACGGCCATTATAGATCCTTCCCAAGGATCAGACGAGGGTTCGACTCCCTTCACCCGCTCAAGACAGGAAATTTTGAGGCAAAATCATTCAGATTAGCTTCATTTAAGCCCAATTTGAGAGGTTCTAACCTCATTAATTCTCTCTTAGCTTTAGGTAACCCTTCATAGATGAAAGAGAAGGGTTTTTTAAGCTGGAAAGATAATTTTCTATCCTTTAGGAGGAGGTTCGAACCTAAGCAGGCAAAGATAGCTCGTTTGGTATCTAAATCGCCCTTGGTAAACCATATACGAGCATAACGAGCGAAGTTAAAAGTTCTTTCTGATAATTCCATCCATTCTTCAATTTTTTTTCCTGTAGCATTCAACTTAGTTTCTAACTCATTCTTCTCTTTGAGTAACCCCGTTCGTAATCTTGCATATTCCTCAGTTGTCATTATTTGGCTATCGCTGTTTTCTGGAGATGTATATTTCAAGAGTAAATTATCAATTTGTTTTAAAATACTTTCATATCTTTTATGTTTTGCGGTAACGGTTTCTTCATTAATCTTTGCCTCATCTTTTCTAATTTCATGAAGATATTTTATTGCCCAACCTTTGAATCGTTCTGAAAGAGCAAGACCGGCAACAATCTCGTCAATCTGCTTCGAAAGTTCTTTAAGCTCAATACTCTTTTCTATACAATCAGGATTTATTTTTTTTGTGCAGTGGTAATAAATATAATGGTGAAGATTACCATTCTTCTGTCTTTTGAATTTTTCCTCTGCAGTGATCATCGCACCGCAAGAGCCACACCTCATTAAACCGGTAAAAGCAAACTTGTGAGTTTTTGGTCTTGGCCTGCCTTTCCTTCCTAATAGGGATTGCACTTGGTCGTATTCGTCCTCGGTGATCATTGCTTCATGATTCCCCTTAATCCAATTAGCACTTCCTTTTGGCCACTCATACCAACCGTAATAAAACGGAGTTGTGAAAATCTGACAAAGTTTACTCAAGCGTAATTTTCTAGCTGGTCGTTTTTTTGTTGCCGGTAATCTTAATTTCCATTCATCATTCACAATTTTAAGAATTTTAGATACGGTGTAATTTCCGGTCAACATCATTCGCCACATTTGCTTCACAAGACAGAAGCGTTCCAGATCGTTATAGATTATCTCTGTCCCTTTTATATTGGTTTTACTATTAAGATAGCCCAATGTAGCAAAGCCAGGACGCCAACCAGCCAATGCTTTTTTGTCTAAACCTCTTTTTACATCCTTACTCAATTTGTCTGAAGAATATTTTGACTGTGATAAAGTAATTTGAAGCATCATTTTCCCTTCAGGCGAATTATCAACATAGTATGAGCAGAATTTCAAATCTTTTAGTCCTCCGATCTCCAAAAGATAAATAATCTGAGC
>CAZPAG010000010.1:0-23846 GCA_964584545.1 uncultured Candidatus Saccharibacteria bacterium | reverse complement strand
AACTTCGTTATAAATTATACCTCTGGGGATAATTTTCAACTTCGTTATAAATTATGGCAAACTTTGATTTAAGGGGCTTTTCTTCTGCCATCGCTCAGATAGCCGAAGAAAAAGGAATCTCCGCTCAAAAAGTAATAGAGTCAATTGAAATGGCCATTGCCGCCGCTTATAAAAAAGACTACGGCAAAAAGGGCCAGATAATTAAAGCTAAGCTTGATCCGGAATCGGGACAGGTTAAGTTTTGGCAGATAAAATCTGTTGTGACAAAGTCGATGATTTATTCCGAAGAGGAATTAGAGAAAATAAAAGAAAAGATCCCCGAAGAAGACTCCTCTTTCTCCAAAGCAGGCGAAGGAAAAGTTCGTTTTAACCTCGAGAAACACATTATGCTGGATGAGGCTAAAGAAATAAACCCGAAGATTAAGGCCGGAGAAGAATTAGAAACGGCCCTGGAAGCTAAAGAGGATTACGGCCGGGTTGCGGCTCAAACCGCTAAACAGGTCATTTTGCAGAAGATAAGAGAGGCTGAAAAAGAAAGTATTTTTGGGGAATATAAATCAAAAGAGGGAGAAATAATCTCGGGTATCGTTCAGAGGGTAGAAGGCAGAAATATCTTTTTTGATATTGGCAAAACCCTGGGCATTTTGACCAGAGAGGAACAGGTTCCCGGGGAATTTTACAGACCGGGCCAGAGATTAAAGATATATATCTTGAAAGTGGAAGAGACTCCGAAAGGTCCAATAATCTTTTTATCGCGCGCTTATCCGAAACTTATATCAAAACTTTTTGAATTAGAAGTTCCCGAAATCCAGGCCAACCAAGTTCAAATAAAGTCAATCGCCAGAGAAGCAGGCTCCAGATCAAAAATCGCCGTGGCCTCTATACTGGACGGGATTGATCCGATTGGAGCCACCGTTGGCCAAAAAGGGACAAGAGTCGGAGCTGTCATCAACGAATTGGGAGGAGAAAAAATAGATATCATTGAATATTCCGAAGATCCTGAAAAATATCTTGCCAATTCTCTTTCTCCGGCTAAAGTTTTAGATGTCAAAATAGAGCCGAAGAACAAAGCCTTAGTGATAGTCCCTGAAGACCAGCTGTCTTTAGCTATCGGTAAGGACGGGCAGAATGTCAGACTGGCTGCTAAATTGACCGGTTGGAAAATAGACGTGAGAGGTCCTGGTAAAACAGAAGAGGTCAAAGAAGAGGAGCCGGAGGAAAAGGAGGAAGAAAAAAAGAAACCAGCTAAAAAAATTAAAACGAAAACCAAAACAAAAACTGAGAAAACAAAAGAATAAACACATGTTACTTTTTCCAATAGCTATCTCAATCTTCAGTATAGTTTTCGCCTATTTTTTAATCAGAGAAGTAAGAAAATCCCCTTCCGGCACCGGGAAGATGGTTGAAATCTCCCAGGCCATTAAAGAGGGGGCGAAAGCTTTTTTGAAAAGACAGTATAAGACTGTAGTCGTTGTAGCTGCAGTTTTATTTTTTATTCTTTGGCTTTCTTTAGGATTTAAAATCGCCCTGGGATTTTTAGTGGGCGCTTTGGCTTCCGGTATTTCAGGATTTTTAGGCATGATGGTTTCCACTCAGGCTAATCTAAAAGTTGCTGAAGCTGCGAAGTCAGGATTAAAACCAGCTTTCAACCTGTCTGTCAAAGGGGGGTCAGTAACTGGTTTTCTGGTAGCCGGACTGGGATTGCTTAGTGTTTCTCTTTTTTATCTTTTAACCAATGATCTAAAAGCTTTGGTCGCTTTGGGATTCGGAGGCTCTTTAATTTCAGTTTTTGCCAGGTTGGGCGGAGGGATCTTCACTAAAGCTGCAGATGTCGGAGCGGATTTAGTCGGCAAGGTTGAAAAAGGTATCCCCGAGGATGATCCTAGAAATCCGGCAGTGATTGCAGATCTGGTCGGAGACAACGTGGGAGACTGCGCCGGAATGGCAGCTGATTTGTTTGAAACTTATGTCGTCTCCATGGTGGCGGCAATGGTTTTGGGAGGATTAATTTTCAAAGACCAGCTTCAGGCAGTATTTCTTCCTTTGATTTTAGGCTCTGTTTCCATTCTTTCTTCTATAATGGGGATGTTTTTTGTAAAACTTGGCAAGAAACTATCAATTATTTCTGCTCTCTATAAAGGGATTATTGCAGCCGGAGTAATATCTGCCTTAGGCTTTATTCCAATTATTTTTCAGGTAGCTCCCGGATTAAGCTTAAATTTCTTCAAGCTTTATTTGCCGGCTTTGACAGGCCTTTTGATAGCCGGAGGAATGTTTTTAATCACAGATTATTTCACTTCAAAGAAATATAAGCCTGTTCAATCAATAGCTAATTCGTCTCAGTCCGGTCATGGAACAAATATTATCACCGGGCTGGCTGTTGGCATGAAGTCTACCATTTTCCCTGTCGCTCTGATTTCGGTTGGTATTCTGTTCAGCTTTTGGATGTCTGGCATGTACGGCCTGGCCATTACCGTTGTTTCAATGCTTTCTTTAACAGGGCTGATTATCGCTTTGGATGCTTACGGTCCCATTACAGATAACGCTTCTGGGATTGCCGAGATGTCTGGCCTGTCAGATGAAGTTAGGAAAAATACCGATGCTTTGGACGCGGTTGGAAATACCACCAAGGCTGTTACTAAAAGTTATGCCATAGCCTCAGCGGGCTTGGCGGCTTTGGTTTTATTCTCTGCCTATACCCAGGAATTATTTAATCTTGGAAAGGCGGTCCAATTTCTTTTGGAAGATCCCAGGGTCATTGTCGGTTTGTTCTTGGGGGGAATAGTTGCGTACTACTTTGCTTCTCTATCTATGGAGGCTGTTGGCAAGGCTGCTACAAAGGTTGTTGACGAAGTAAGAAGACAATTTAAAGAGATTAAGGGTCTGATGGAGGGAACCGCTAAGCCGGATTATTCAAGGTGCGTAGATATCGTCACAAAAGCCTCTTTGAAAGAAATGATTTTACCGGCCCTTTTGCCGGTTATCTTCCCTATCTTAGTCGGGTTGATTTTAGGCCCTGAGGTTTTGGGTGGATTATTAATCGGTTCAATAATTGTCGGGATATTCATCGCCATTTCCATGACTTCGGGAGGAGCTGCCTGGGACAACGCCAAGAAGTGGATTGAAGAAGGAAATCTGGGGGGGAAAGGAAGTTTTGCCCATCAGGCGGCAGTAACCGGAGACACGGTCGGAGACCCGTATAAAGATACGGCCGGCCCAGCCATAAATCCGATGATTAAAGTCCTAAATATTGTTGCTTTACTGATAGTCAGCTTTTTAGTATAGTGAACTATCAATTATATAAACCTTGGCCTATCCAAGGACTATATAGTTTTCGCTAAAACTCAAATTATACTTCTATAGATAGTTTCGAACTTCGTTTAAAATTATGAACTTAATCCCTACTGTAATAGAAAAAACTCAGCATGGGGAGAGGGCTTATGACATTTATTCCCGTCTTTTAAAGAACAGGATAATTTTCCTGGGCTCTCAGGTTAACGACTCCGTGGCTAACTCGGTTATTGCTCAGCTTTTATATTTAGCATCGATAGATCCGGGAAAAGATATTCAGTTTTATATCAATTCGCCAGGCGGTTCGGTGACTTCAGGCTTAGCTATTTACGACACTATGCAGTATATAAAATGCCCCATTTCAACTGTCTGCGTAGGTATGGCAGCTTCAATGGGGGCGGTTTTATTGGCAGCTGGCGCCAAAGGGAAAAGGTTTGCTTTGCCGAATTCAGAAATTCTTCTTCACCAGGTAGCAGGCGGAGTTACCGGAGAAGCGATAGAGGTTGAAATCACCGCCAGGCAGATTATTAAGATAAAGGAGAATCTTAATAAGATTTTGGCTAAACATACCGGGAATCCTTTGGATAAAATCGAGAGAGATACTGACAGAGATTTTTATCTTTCCGCTGAAGAGGCAAAAAAATACGGAATCATAGACGAGGTATTAAAAACCAAGAATTAATCGTGTAAATGGCAAAATTTTTAGCCTCAAAAAAGTTTTTGTTTTTGCTTTCGGCGTTGGCCCTTATTACAACAGGGCTTTTTGTTTATTTTTATTATTTTTCGTCTGGTGAAAATACCATTTCGCAAATTCTGGAGGGAGAGTTATCTCCTGAAATCAAATCGGATAAAATTCCTCCCTTTGCTGCAATTATGGGCCCTGCCGACGGTTCTTGGCATGGCTATGATTTTGAGGTCAAAATTGAAGACTCAGACGCAGGTTCGGGGTTGGCCAGCCATACAAAAGGAGAAAAAGGCTGCAAATATATTGTTGAGGATTTGGGGACTGGGGCGTCTGCTAACAGTTTTAGAGATTGCGGGTCGGTGAAGATAACGGTACCTGTCGGGAAAGATAAAATATGTTCTTCTTCCTATGATAAGGATGATAACTCTCAGGGAAAATGCATGGTAAGCGTTAAGGCTTACGATAAAGCAGGTAATGAATCCGGATGGAGGGGTTTTGTTTTTAATATAGATATAGTCCCTCCGGAAGTCGGAGAGATTGCAGTTTCGGGAGGCAAAAATATTTTTGATCTGGATAAAAGTTATATTATTGAAGCGACGACTTCGGACAACAGCAGGATTACGGGCTGTTGGTTATATATAGACGGGAGGTTGCAGGATAAGAAAATAGATATTGGTCCTTTCCCCTGTAAGGACAAGGAGATTTGCGGCGTTTCTACTAGTATTTCTTTTGACAAAGAAGGAGAATATAATTTGAAATTTGGGTGTGGCGATGCAGCCAGGAATTTGGGCTCCGGCAAAGAAGTCAAAATTAAGACGGTGACTAATCATTCTCCGGAGATTAGTTTCTGCAAGGTCACTCCAATCCAAGGATCTCCTCAAACAGAATTCGAATTCCAGGCAGAGGCTAGTGATCCGGACGGAGATGGAATTTCTTATCTATGGGAGTTCGGGGACGGCCAGACTTCAACCGAAAATAGTCCTAACCACTACTATTCACAGGAAGGAACTTACCAGCCGAAGGTCTTCGTTTCTGACGGTTTTGCCGGGGAGAAAAAATGCCAGACCGCCTGGGTGGTTGTCGGTCAGTAAAAAATTATAGTATAATGTAGTAAGAACCTCGCTTCGCGAGAACCTTGATCCCTCGCTAACGCTCGAAAATAAGCAAAAATGTTCAAGAAATTTTTAATTCTCGGTATTTCTCTCTTAGGTCTTTTTATAGCCAGCTTTTGTTTTGCCAGCATACAATTGATTTCTCCCTCTTCCGGGGCTGCGGGAGTTCCGCTTAACGGCAGTTTTCAGTGGCAGCCGGTAGCTGGAGCAGACAGATATGTTTTAAGGATAAGTTCGTCTTTTCTTTTACAAGATAATGTGCCGACAAGCGCTTGCCAATCAGGAGTATGTAATTTGTATTTTACCGAGTTACAAGAGAACGCCAGACCGGAATACGGAGAGAGCTATACTTGGGACGTAGTGGCCTATAACGAGAATAGTATGCTCTTGGATTCCTCTCCTGCTTATTCTTTCACTACTGAACAGGAGCCGCCTCCGAGCGACGGGCCGTCCCCAGGTGGCGGAGGAGAAGAGAAGCCCATTATCGCCCCGTTGAAAGCCCAAAGTTTGTGGGAATTAGTTAATAACCTTATCAATTTTTTCTTCATTTTCGGTATAGTTTTGGGGCCTTTGATGATCATTTATGCTTCTATAATAATGATGACTTCAGCCGGGAATCCGGATAAGTTAGCCAAGGCCAAAACCATAATAACTTGGACCGTCGTAGCTTTGGTTATTATTTTATTAGCCAAGGCAATACCGGCCATAGTCAAAGGGTCTCTGGGAGGATAATCAGTTAAATATCGGTTTTCCTCTTTAACTCTGTCCAAAAGGCGGAGTTTGACTTTTAGGCAAATATTTGATAGAATTTAGACATTAAAGAATAATCAAAACTATAATTTTTGGAATTTTAGCATAAACTTATCTTTTTATTTGATATGTTAAACTACAAAGATTTCAGCTTAATTTATAGCGGTTGCGTCGATATAAGTTCTCGCAGCCAAGCTACTCAAATTTATGAATCAATTAATCCTATTAGCATTGGGATTTGTTTCCCTTGCAATTGGCTCTGTTTTGGGTTACTACGCTCGTCAGTCAATTGCCAAAAAGAGAGCCGGAACTATAGAGCAAACTCTTCAAAAGAAAATTCAGAAGGCCAAAGAAGATGCGCAAAATATAATTTCTGAGGCCAAACAAAAATCACTCCAAGTCTTAGACTCGGCGAAAAAAGAAGAAGACCAAAGGAAAAGGGTCCTGCTTCAGACCGAGCAGCTTTTGCTTAAGAGAGAGGATATTTTGGATAAAAAAATATCCGATTCCGATGTGTCCCAGAAAGATTTTAATGAAAAAGTGGAAAAACTAAAACAGATTAAAGAGAGTATAGAGAAATTGAGGCAGGAAGCTATAGATGGCCTGGAAAGAGTTTCGGGATTGTCTAAAGAACAGGCAAAAGTAGAGTTGCTTGAAAATCTGGAGAAAGAATACCAAAGTGACGTCCTGGAAAGGATAAGGAAGCTAGAAAAGGAAGGAGCTTCTCAATTTGAGAAAAAAGCAAAAGAAATTTTATCTACAGCTATCCAGAAATGTGCGATAGATCAAGCGCAGGAAACTACCACTACCACAATCTCTCTTCCGACAGAGGAAATCAAAGGAAGGATTATCGGCAAGGAAGGGAGAAATATCAGAACTTTGGAAAAGTTAACAGGAACAGAGGTAATAGTGGATGAAACGCCAGAGACGGTGACTATATCCGGTTTTGATCCAACCCGCAGGCAAATTGCCAAACTTGCTTTGGAAAAATTAATACACGACGGAAGAATACAGCCAGTAAGAATAGAGGAAAAGGTAGAAGAAGCTAAAAAGGAAATTTTAAAGCAGATAAAGGAAGCAGGAGAAGCGGCAATTTATGACGTCGGGCTTTTGGGGTTTGACCAGAAATTAGTCCAATTACTGGGTAGATTGAGGTTCAGGACTAGCTATGGCCAGAATGTTTTGCTTCATTCGATAGAAGTATCTCTTTTGTCCCAGGCTTTGGCTTCTGAAATCGGGGCTAATGTCCAGGTTTGTAAAAAAGCCGGACTTTTCCACGATATTGGCAAAGCTATTGATCAACAAGTAGAAGGCTCTCACGTAGATATCGGTATTAAGGTTTTGGAAAAGTTTAAGATGGAGCCGGAAGTAATCACGGCGATGAAATCCCACCACGAGGATTATCCTTACGAAACCTTGGAATCGATTATAGTGCAGGTTGCCGATCAAATTTCCGGCGCCAGACCCGGAGCCAGAAAGGATACCCTGGATAATTATTTGAAAAGGCTGGGAGATTTGGAAAATATTGCCACTTCTTTCCCTGGCGTGGAAAAAGCCTGGGCTTTGCAGGCCGGAAGAGAGATAAGGGTTTTTGTGAAGCCAGAAGAGATAGATGATTTATCTGCAAAAAAATTAGCCAGAGAAATTGCCAGCAGAATTCAGGAAGAATTGAAGTACCCTGGCGAAATTAAAGTTAATGTCATCAGGGAAACGAGATCGATTGAATACGCAAAGTAAACCATCAAAAAGAAAACGGCTTAAAAAGCCGTTTTCTGTTTGAGCGGGCGAGGGGAGTCGAACCCCTATCACGACTTTGGAAAAGTCGGGTAATGCCGCTATACGACGCCCGCGTGTCGGGGAGCCGGGATTTGAACCCGAACTAAATCCTCCCAAAGGACTCGTGCTACCGTTACACTACTCCCCGATGGGTTTAATTTTAGTAAAATTTGCACTTTTGGTCAATCTTCCCGTAGGGTATAACAATTTTAAGTTTGATATATCGGACGGAATTCGATATAATTAAACAATGAATTTTAAGAATATCCTCAGCCAATTTGATATACGGGGCCAATGCAAGAAATACGACATATCTATCTGGCAGCATCCTCAGTTTCTTTTTATAGTAATGGGAATAGTGATAATTATATCGGCCTTGCTCACTTATACGATAGGAACTAAGTATATTAACGACCCCTATACGGTGGCTTTATTAGTCCTTATTCTAGCGGTCGTCCTGTTTATCATCTCAACCATAATAACCCAGAGTTTTGAAAGGCTGGCTGAGGCTTCCCGTATGAAATCAGAATTCGTCAGCATTGTTTCCCATCAATTAAGGTCGCCGCTCTCCAATCTTAAATGGTCCATCGAGCTGTTAATGTCCGGTAAAATCAATTCAATTTCGGAAAAGGAGCTGGAATATTATAAAATATTGAAAGAAAACTCAGACAGGATGGCAGAACTCATTTCTGACTTATTAATTGTTTCAAAAATTGAGACAGCAAAGCTGCCGATAAAAAACAGCGGATTCTCTTTGGCGGAATTGACCGAAGAATTGATAAAATTTTTCCGTCCCCTCATAATGGCGTCGAATATCGAGGTGACTTTTAATCTTAATAAGGCTTTGCCTAAAGTTTTCGCCGATCCTTCCCAGATACACTTAGTGGTTGAAAATCTTTTAGGCAACGCTATTAGATACGTAAAAGGGAAGGGGGTTATTTCGATAAAAATAGGCAATGTTAAAAATTTTATCCTTTTCGAGATAAAAGACGATGGCGTCGGTATACCTAAAGACGATCAAAAGTTCATTTTTCAGAAGTTTTTCAGGTCAAAAAATGCTTTAAGGCATCAAACTCAGGGATCAGGTTTGGGGCTGTATATCGCAAAAGCCATTGTTGAAAAATCAGGGGGTAAAATAGGCTTTAAATCAGAGGAAAATAAAGGGTCGACATTTTGGTTTACCCTGCCTATCAGTAGATAGTATTATTTATCAGGGTCCCATCAAAGATGGGAATCATAAGAAATAATTTTAAAAGTATGAAAAAAATATTATTTATCGAAGACGAGTCGGCCCTTCAGAAAACCTTCGGAGAAGTTCTGAGCCAGGCTGGTTACGAAGTGATTTCCGCGATAGACGGCGAGATAGGGTTAGCCTTGGCTAAGGAGAAAAAACCGGATCTTATCTTATTAGATTTGATCCTCCCTAAGCTCCATGGCTTAGAAGTTTTAAAAGGGCTGAAAGGGTCAGAAGAGACAAAAGATATCCCCGTGATTATTTTGACTAATTTAGAGGGCATGGCAGAGATAGAAAAAGCCATTGAGCTCGGAGCTAAAGGCTATTTGGTTAAGGCTCAATATGGTTTGGGAGAAATAGTTGAGAAAGTTAGGGCCGTTCTTCCGGAATAGTTATAAAATATAAGAACAATTTTATGAGAGTAGAACCTCAGCGATTAAAAGCTTTTTTGCTTGATGCTAATCTAATCTCCGAAAAGCAGTTTGACGATTCTTTCGCCAAAGCAGAAGCTTCATACCAGAAGGTTGAAGATGTTTTGATTTCTGACGGTTTAATCCCGCAGGAAGAATTAATCAAACTAGAAGCATATATTTTAGGAATTCCTTTCGTTAATTTGGATAAGGAGGTTGTGCTGCCCGAGATTTTGAGAATTATTCCAGAACCTATTGCCAGAAGCAATAACATAGTCTCTTTCAGGAAAAGCGGGAATGATTTGGAAGTGGCTATGCTGGATCCTGAAGATCTCAGGACTGTTGAGTTTATTAAGAAAACGACTCCTCTGAGAATTCTGCCGAGATTAACCACTCCCGAAAGTATTAAAAATATTTTGAGACAGTACCAGAAAACTTTGGAAGTGGAATTTGGGGAGATAATCAAAAAAGAAGCAGGCGGTATTAAAAGAAATATAGACGAAGGGGGGCAGGAAGAAAAAGGAGAAAATGTTGACCTCCAAAAAGCGGCTGAAGATCTCCCGGTTATTAAAATAGTAGATACCCTGCTGAAACACGCCATTTTGCAGAGAGCCTCCGATGTCCACATCGAACCTATGGAAAAAGAGGTTTCAGTCAGATACAGGATAGACGGTATTTTAAGAGAGGCAATGACTCTTCCAAAAATTTCAGCTTCCGGCATTGTCGCCAGGATAAAAGTACTTTCTAATTTAAAACTGGATGAACGGCGCTTGCCGCAGGACGGCCGTTTCAAAATAGAAACTGAGGATTA
The DNA here is from genome assembly GCA_964584545.1 of uncultured Candidatus Saccharibacteria bacterium. Classification (GTDB taxonomy): domain Bacteria; phylum Patescibacteriota; class Minisyncoccia; order Minisyncoccales; family CAZPAG01; genus CAZPAG01. Next base: position 13,777 of record CAZPAG010000010.1, on the reverse strand, counting down.
TAGATATTCTGTCCGTGTCTCTGTTCTGCCAGTATTTGACGGCGAGAAAATAGTGATGAGGCTTTTGTCGGAAACCGCCAAAGCCTATACTCTGGAAGGCTTGGGGTTGAGAAGCCAGGCCCTTGAGACAACCCAGGATAATTTAAGAAAGCCTGTAGGAATGATTTTGGTCACAGGGCCTACAGGATCTGGTAAGACTACGACCCTGTATTCAATGATGGAAATCCTGAATACGCCGGGGGTCAATATATCAACCGTTGAGGACCCTATTGAATATCAGATGCCGAGAATCAACCAGACTCAGGTTAATCCTAAAATAGGGTTAACTTTCGCAGCCGGCTTAAGGTCTTTAGTCCGGCAGGATCCGGATATTGTCATGGTAGGGGAAATCAGAGACAGCGAGACGGCCTCTTTGGCTATTAACGCCGCCTTAACCGGCCATTTGGTCTTGTCCACCTTGCATACTAATTCGGCAGCCGGCTCTATCCCCCGCCTGATTGATATGAAATGCGAGCCATTTCTGATCTCTTCAACGGTAATCTGTATTGTAGCCCAAAGGCTGGTCAGAAAGCTTTGTGGAGGGGGAGAAAAGTATTTTTTGAAAGACTCTGAACTTAAAAATTTGGCTAAGTATTGTGATTTAGACAAGATTCTTAAAATTTTAAAGGATGAAAAGGCTGTGAAGCCAAAAAGCACTCTTAAGGATATTGAATTTTGTCGTCCAAAACCGACCAAAGCAAACCCCGAGGGATACAGCGGCCGAGTCGGGATATATGAGGTTTTACCGGTGACAGAATCAATCAAAGAATTAATCGTCAAGCAAGCGACTTCTGACCAAATTCAAGACCAGGCTCAGAAAGAGGGAATGGCGACGATGATCGAGGATGGTTTTGTTAAAGCGGCCCAGGGGCTGACGACAATAGAGGAAATTCTTCGAGTGATAGTCGAATAATTATGCCGCGCTACTCATACACGGCTAAATCTTTAGCCGGCGAAGAGAAATCCGGGGAGTTGGAAGCAAAAGATATGCACCAACTGGCAAGGTTCTTAAGGAGTGAGGGCCTGATTTTAGTTCGGGCGAACTTGGAATCAAAAAAGGAAAAAATAAAATTAGATATCTCCATTCCATTTTTTAACGGCGTGCCTCTGGCAGAAAAGATGTTTTTTACCAGGAATCTTCAGATAATGATTAATGCCGGCGCTCCTTTGCCAAGAGCAATAGAGACTCTCGCTTCTCAAACGAAAAACAGCATATTCAGAAAAGCTCTTTGGGATATAAGGGAGCAGATAGCCAAAGGGAAAACTTTTTCTGAAAATTTATCAAAGTATCCTTCTATCTTCTCTGAAATATTTCAAAGCATGGTTAAGGTTGGAGAAGAATCAGGGACCTTGGATGAGGTTTTAAAAACACTAGCTCTTCAGATGGAAAAAGAAAACGAGCTTAAGTCGAAAATAAGGGGAGCTATGATATATCCTACAGTGATATTATGCGCGATGCTGGGTATTGGCGTTCTGATGATGATCACGGTCGTCCCGGAGTTGTCGAGCGTTTTTAAAGAATTAGAGATAGAGTTGCCGGCCGCAACTCAGTTCATAATCAATTTCGCTGATTTTTTGAGTCAGAAATGGTATATATTTCTTTTGGTTTTGGCTTCAGTTGTTTTTATTATTTTTAGAGCCGTCAAAACCAAACTGGGCAAAAGGATAGTAGATAAGATTACGATAAGCATTCCGGTTATTTCTCCGATTGTTAAAAAAACTAATTCTGCCGCAATGGTGAGGAACTTAAGCTCCTTGATCGCCGCGGGAGTTCCAATTTTAAGAGCTTTAGAAGTTGTTTCTGACACCTTGGGCAACGTTTATTATAAAAACGCCATTCTTGAAGCGGCGGAAAGAATAAAAAAGGGAGAAAAATTATCTGAAGCCTTGAGCCCTTATAGCAATATTTTCCCAGCCACCGTAATCCAAATGGTTGGAGTGGGAGAGGAAACAGGAGAGACCGCGTCTGTTCTGGCTAAGCTCGCCGTTTTTCTTGAGGATGAGGTAAGCAATATAGCTAAGAATATGGCTTCTATCGTAGAGCCTGTTTTGATGGTGATTATAGGAGTTGCGGTAGGTTTTTTTGCGGTATCCATGATCCAGCCGATGTACAGCATGCTGGGAGGAATAAAATAAATTATGAGAGCTTTCACCATAACAGAGCTTCTTGTCTCAATTTTTATTATCGGAGTTTTATCTTTTATCTCTATTCCGGCTTTCAGGGCGTTTGCTCCCAATCTGGAGCTGAGCGGGGCTGCGAGAGAATTAGTTTCGAACTTAAGATATTCCCAGCAGATGTCTGTCACAGAGCAGGTTGGATACGGCATCCGTATCTCCACGACTACTCGTGAATACCAATTGGTCAAATATAGCAGCCCGGAGGAAATTGTTGAGACAAAAGAGCTTTCAGAAAAACTGGACTTCTATGATGTATCCGGTTTTACTGATAACGAGATAAAGTATAATCCTTATGGGTCGGTTGAAGAAGAAGGAAGCATTTCTTTGATAAATAATAAGGGAGTAATTTCGGTTATAGAGATCAGTCCGTCAGGCTTTGTCAAAACAAAGAAAGGGAATTAATAAATTCAATGTTTAAAAAGACGGAAGGTTTCACTTTAATAGAGTTGCTGGTGGCAGTTTTTATTTTAACGGTAGCAATTTCCGGCGTTTTATCGTCTTTCCCTTTGGGTACAAAAATAGGAATCTCTTCCCAACTTTCTTCTGTGGCCTCCCAGCTGGCTCAGGCGAAAATAGAAGAAATTATTTCGAAGCCATACGGCGAGATCGTTATTGGGGAAGAGACAGAAGCTTATGGCACTATTTCTGATTTCCCTCGCTACAAAAGAGTAACAGAGGCGACCTGTTATGATCCTAATGGTTCGGCCTTGTCCCCTAACTGCCCGGAGACCGGTATTAAAAAGATAAATGTTATTCTATATTGGAGATCTTCGCTTGGGGTCCCAGAAGTAAATTTAAACATAACTACTTTAGTCGTTAATAAATGAGAAAATTTTCTTTCAATTCGCCATCAGGCTTCACTTTGTCTGAGTTGCTGATAAGCATAGTTTTTGTTTTATTGGTTTTGGGAGCTGTTTATTCGAGCTATGTCTTGCACCAGAGGGCTTCTTTAGAAGGCGAATCAGCTGTAGAAGTTTTACAGAATGGCAGGGTGATTTTAGAGAGAATGACCAGGGAAGTTCGTCAGGCAAAAAATATGGTTACCGACTTGCCAGAGACAGAAGAAAGCGCTACGAGCAGCATTGAGTTTGAAGACGGCCACGATTTAAGTTATATCCATTATATTCGTTATTTTAGCGATAGCACGGACAAAACAGTAAAGAGGGAGGTTATCGGTTATTATTATTCTTTGTCCGGCAGCCCTAATGACACCAGTACTTATGTGTTATGGAACGCTACTCCCCCTCCGGGAGAGACTGTGTCTACAACCAGCGTGGAGGGTCCGAGAATAATAGGAGAATATGTTACTGTTTTGAAGTTCTGGGGATCAAGGGTGGTGGATGTTTTTATTGAACTGGAGAAGGGGAGCAAGAAGATGGATTTCTCGACTAAAATTTTAGGAAGAAACCTTTAATTTTTAAAACGATGAACCAAAAGAAAAACGGCGCCATAGTTGTTATAGCCCTTTTATCTCTGGGGATTTTACTGGTTTTAGGGACTTATTTTTTGTCTTTTAATATCACTGAATCTAAAATTGTAAAAAGCCAGGAAACAGGAAGTAGTGCTTATTATATTGCTGAAGCGGGCATTAACGAGGTTATTTGGAAATTAAAAAATGATGATACTGTTCTTGACGGTGATTTTCCCTGGAAAACTTGTTTTGCTTCCGCTACGGCAGAATGCCCAGATTGTAATACATTTTCGGCCACTTTCAGCACTGGTACGGATTATTTGATGCCTGGCGGTAGCGTCGTGATTAGTATTAATAATTTTGGATGCGGGAATGGGGAGATTATCGCCACTTCTACCGTCGAAATGGCGGGCGGTAAAAAATCTCAGCGGGTGGTGAAGGTCGGAGTTTTTAAGGCGGTAAATACGGTTTTAGACACGGAGGACAGTCCTTTTTTCACTGGCGGAAGCGGCGATATAAATATCACAAACGCCAATTTAAAAATTCAGGGGGGAAACCTTTTTTGCAGTAACGCCCTACTATTTAAAGATTCAAGCAGAGCTGAGCTTTACGACGACCCAGATACAGAAACCTTAGAGGGGAAAGTATTTGCGAGAGATGATGTTGTCGGTCAGGAGCAGATTTCTGTTTGCCAGGCAATATGTGCAAAGGATATCTGCAACCCCTCAGCTGAATGTGGAGGCCAATGTCCTCCAGGTTCAATAGCTATGCCATCAGTCGATTTTGATTCAGCTTCCGTATGGTCTCTTAAGAGTCGGGCTCAGGCATTAGGCTCTCTTTATACTTCTTCGCAGTTTGACGACCTTTTGTGGTCGGTTGGTAGTGGCGGTACTTTAACTCTGGATAATAAAGTCACTTACGTTACAGGCCCCATCAATTTAAAAGGGAACAGGCGGTTAATTGTTAACGGTATCTTAGCTGCCGAAGGGACGGTAAGTATCGGAGAAAGTCTATGTTGGACAAAAGAATCTCAAACTGATTGCGGAAACAGCCAGATAACTATTAATGAATCTTTGACCGGACCGGAAGAAGAGATGGCGGGAGGTCTTTTCGCAAAGGGAAAGCTGGATTTCGGCCCTTATTCGTCTTTTACAGACATATCAGTCGTTGGAGCCATTTACGCCCTGGATGAGATAAAATTAGCGAGCGTGCCCAATCTATTCAATCTTACGGGGGGCATACTGGGGAGAAAGATATCCTTTACGGGTCTTTTACAGTGGTTTAATATTAATTATGATTACTATAAAATGTGGAAAGCTATCAGTTTGTCTTCTCCTCCGGGAGGAGTCTTACCGGTAGAATTTTCTCCGACGGTAACGGTCGAACATTGGGAAGGGACATATTAATTTTTTTGAGAAATGTTGGAAATTTTTAATTTAAAACCAGATGCTTTCGGGTTAGATATCTCTGACTTGTCTTTAAAAATTGTTAAGCTGAAAAAGAGAAAGAAGACTTTAATCCTCGCTTCTTTTGGAGAGGCGAAAATAAAACCCGGGATAATTAAGGACGGGGAGATTAAGGACGAAAAGAGATTGGCGGAAATTATAAAGAGGGCGGTGGGGTCAGTTAGCGGAGAAAAATTGAAGACAAATCATGTCGTAGTTTCTCTTTTAGAGGAGAAAGCTTTTTTGCAGGTTATTCAGATGCCAAAAATGGCAGAAGAGGATTTGAAGTCAGCTATTGTTTATGAAGCGGAAAATTATATTCCCCTGCCGATCGAGGAAGTATATCTGGATTTTCAGGTTATAGAGCCGTTGCAGGATCACTTAGACCACCTAGATGTTCTTATCGTTGCCTTGCCAAAGAAAATAGTAGACTCTTATGTAAACTCTTTGGAAATGGCCGGGCTTCAGCCGATTGCTTTTGAAATAGAATCTCAGTCCATATCCCGCGCTTTGATTAAAAACGAAATATCTCCTAGGCCCACTTTGATAATTGATATGGGAGAGACAAGGTCAAATTTCATTATTTTTTCAGGGACCTGTGTCAGATTCACTTCTTCTGTACCGGTTTCCAGCCAACTTTTTACCCAAGCTATAGCAAAAAGCCTGGGAGTGGCTTATGAGGATGCCGAAAAATTAAAGATAGAGTACGGCCTAGAAGAGAGAACCAGAGTGGTGCCAGAAGGCAATGAGGCGGAAAAAAATAAGGGGCAGATCTTTGAAGCTTTAGTCCCATCTTTAGTAGATTTGGTCCAACAGATTAAGCGGCACTTGGATTATTACAGGTCGTACGCCTCTCACGAGCATCTTCCTCCCGACAACAAAGGAATGAGGTCAAGTATTTTACTATGCGGAGGGGGAGCAAATTTAAAAGGGCTTCCAGAAATTCTCCTTTTGGAATTAAAAAACACGGTTGAGCTTGGAAACCCGTGGATTAATGTTTTCCCGGAAGGTAAGAAGGGAACGGCCAGCTTGTCTTTTGAAAATTCTTTAAGATATACTGCCGCTATAGGCCTTGCTTTAAGGGGCATAAAGGAAGATAAATAGTCATGATAAATCTACTGCCACAGCAAAAAAAGGATCAACTTGCATCAGAGGAAAAATTCAGATTATCTGTGATCTTTGGAATTGTTATTTTGTCTTCCCTCCTTTCTTTTGCCCTTATTTTATTCGCGTTAAAATTCTATCTCCTTGATCAATTAGAGGTTCAGAATAACCTTTTGGATCAGAAGATATTTGAGAATCCTCAAATAGTAGAGCTGGAAAAAGATATTAGAAATTCAAATAAAATTGTTACGGAATTGGCCTCTTTTTATAAGAAAGAGTACAGTTTATCCGGAATTTTAGATGAAATTATTAAAACAGTTCCTCCTGGTGTGAGTTTTAATTCTTTGAGCTTTGAGCCGGTCAAAGAAGGGCAGTACAAGGCTAAATTTTCCATTTCAGGCCTTTCTGCGACAAGAGAGTCTCTGCTTGAGTTCAAAGAAAACTTAGAAGAAAATGGGTCTTTTGAAGAAATTTCCTTTCCGTCTTCCATTTGGGTTGAACCGGCTAATATTGCTTTTACGGTAAGTTTTAAAGCCACAAAGTAATTTAGGGTATAAATTAGTATGAATCCAAGAATTAAAATTATTTTATCAATATCTGCAACGGCTGTGTTGGCTGCCGCCTCCGTGATTTTTTTAATTCTTCCGTTATCCGCAGAACTGGATAAATATTCTAAAAATATTCTTCTGCAGAAAGAAAAGTTAGCCAGCTTGGATGCTGAAACTGAAAATTTTGAAGATTTTAAGGAGATTAAAAATCAAATTGAGCCCAATTTGGAGAAAGCTGTATCTCTATTGATAGACAAGAATTTGCCTTTGGACTTTATCAGCTTTTTGGAAAAGACTTCCCGTGACTATCAACTTTCTCTTAGCATGTCTTCTTCTCCTCTCAGCAATCAAAAAGGTGTAGCTTGGCCGTTTTTCATATTCCAGATGAAGAACTCGGGGTCTTTCCCTAACCTTTCAAAATTCTTGGAAAAATTAGAAAATAGCAACTATTTAATAGAAATACAAAGTTTAAGCGTAAGCGTAGCTGGAGGAAAAGTTACTTCAGGTCTTTCGATAAAGGTTTTTGCCAAATAATTATGCCAAAGCTTAAAAAAATTAGTTTGAAAAAAAATAAAATATCTTTCCACGTATCGCCAAAGACTTTGGCCGATAAAGCCTTTTTAATCTTTTTAGGATTTTTCTTTGTGGCTTTGGTCATTTGGGGGTTAGTTTTCTATAAATACAACAATTTGATAAAAGAGAATCCTTCAATCTTCAAGGGCAGTCTGCAATTTAAAGAGGAGGCTTACAAGGATATTTTAACGATTTGGCAGATAAAAGAAGAAAGGCTTAGATTGATTGATTTAAAGAAATATTCGGATCCGTTTAGCACCGACTTCAAAGAATTGACCAAATAGCGTTTTTTAGGTAAAATAGGAGCGTTTGAATAAGCCCCTGTAGTTCCCTCCTTCGCCCCTATAGTCTTCGGGCTTCGGAAGGGCAAGCGTTGCCGAAAACATTGCTACTTGCTCATCCGAAGCTTGAATGTATAATTCAAGCGTAGTAGAGCCCCTGTAGCTCAATGGATAGAGCAATGCCCTTCTAAGGCAAAGATTGAGGTTCGATTCCTCATAGGGGCACAAAATTGTAATCTGTTGTCCACAGCTCGGTATCTTGACCATCCTGAATTTTTAGAATATAATGGAGGAATGCCACAGGTCCACTGTAAAGTCTGCAGAAAAGAATTTTATGCAAAGCCCAGCTGGTTAAAGAAGGGATGGGGTAAATATTGCTCTAGTAAATGCCAATACAAAGCTCGATTAAAAGGAAAATTTGTCTATTGTGAGATTTGTGGAAAAAAAATTTGGAGACCACCCAAGCAATTAAAACATTCAAAAAGTAGAAAATTCTTTTGCAATAAATCTCATCAGACTCTTTGGAGGAATCGTATCTTTATCGGTCCGTTGCATCCGAACTGGAAGGGCGGAGAGAGGATAGAGCATAAAGGTCTTTTGCTTCGAAACGGCATCAAGTCTATTTGTAAGATATGCGGTTGCCGAGATAAAAGAGTTCTTGCCGTTCACCATCTTGATAGGAACAAAAAGAATAATGATATAAAGAATTTAGCGTGGCTATGTCATAATTGCCACCATTTAGTCCACCACTATAGGGCTATCGTTCCCAAATAGGTTTTATGGTGCTCGTAGCTCAATTGGTTAGAGCTTCTCGCTGTGGCCGAGAAGGTTGCCGGTTCAAATCCGGTCGAGCACCCAAACGTCAAGAAAAATCATCAAGCAAAACTATCAATACAAAAAATCGCCTCCGCCAGTGGGCGGACTGGCGTCTGCCTGTCGCCTGCCTGACGGCAGTCAGGGCAGACAGGGCTTTTTGGTAGAATAAAAACAGGAAGTTTTAAAATAAATAATTATAAAAATTATGGAAAAAGTAATAGGCTATCATAAAGAATCAAGCAATAAATTTTTTTGTAATAATTGTTTCCAAGCAGAAGCCATAAAAGATGGCTATATCCAGATAAAAGAAGACAATTTGAAAGAAAGCATCTATACTTGTGATAAATGCGGAAAGAAATTTGGCGCTAGCGAACCTTGGGAAACTTCACCAGACGAGACGAAAGAAAAAACGGAAAAAACAAGAATCTCCGTTCTGTGGTATTTTTTACCAATCTTATTTGGATTTTTTGGAGGTCTTATTGGCTGGGCATTACTTCGCGATCAGAATAAAGAAAAAGCTGTCCAACTTTTAACTATTGGAATAGCTGTGACAGGTATTGCGATTTTATTAAAAATTTTAATTAAGTAGGTTCTAATATCCCTCCTTCATCAAGATTACGGACGGGCAAGCGTCCTCTAGACGATCCCATATAAATCAAAAACAGCTTTTTAGGGCTGTTTTTGGTTGAGTTATGATTTTTATTTCCGAGCTTTAGCGAGGAAACAAGGTTCTCGCTAAGCGAGGTTCTTACTTTTTTTCTTCAAGCTTCGCCTTCAAAGTCATCTCTTTCCCTTCTCTAAGTATTTTCAAATTAATCTCTTCGTTTATCTTGAATTTCTGGAGAATGTCGGTTATCGGGTTTTCTTCAGTAATTTTTTCTCCGTTTAACTCCAGGATTATGTCATATTCTTTCAGCCCGGCTTTATCTACAGGAGACCCTTTTATTATCGCATTTTCTCCTAAACGTTCTCTGACCACTAGGGCTCCGTAGTTTACCGGTAATTTATTATGCTGAGCGAGTTCTTTGTTCAAAATAACATACCTTACTCCCAAGAAAGGTCTTTTAATCTTTCCGTATTTTTTAACCTCTTCCAATATCTTTTTAGCGTAATTTATGGGAATAGCAAATCCTATATTCTGAGCTCCGGCGATCATAGCCGTATTAATACCGATGGCCTCCCCTTCCATATTAACCAACGGTCCTCCTGAGTTCCCGGGGTTGATAGCCGCGTCGGTCTGGATTAATCCTTTTAGGTTAGTCGCTTTTAAAGATTGGCCTCCATAAGCCGTGATTTTTCGGCTTAACCCTGAAACAATACCGGCTGAAAGCGTATCTTCAAACTCTCCCAAAGGATTTCCAATGGCCAAAACCTGTTCTCCCAAGTCAATTTTATCTGAGTCTCCCAACTCCAAATAAGGGAATTTTTTATTGGTAATTTTCAGAATCGCTATATCAACCAAAGGATCTTTTGCCAAAACCTTGGCCGGGTATTTCTTTTCCGGGCTAACGATAACGGTATAATCGGCTTCCGGGTCCCCTACCACGTGGCTGCAGGTCAGAACATAGCCGTCATGGGAGATAATAAAACCTGAACCGCCCCCGATTTTGGTTCTTTCCTTTTTGTTATTCATTTTCGGCATAACTAATTCTTGTCCGGCATAAGGAAAGAGAAAGAACCCGTCAATTTTAGGCAGATCCTTGGAAATTATGATGGTTATTACCGAAGGGCAGACTTTTTTGGCGATTTCAACGATCGGTGATTTTTCTTGCATAGTCATTGTATTAATATAATTGTATCATAAAGGACGTTGCCAGCAAGGGCAAAAAATGATAAAATTTTTCTATATCGCCCTTATAGCTCAATGGATAGAGCAAATCCGTCCTAAGGATGAGATGGGGGTTCGACTCCTCCTAAGGGCACCCAGAAGCCACGGGCCCGTGGTATAGAGGTAACACGCGACTATGGCATAGTCGAGTCCGGGGTTCAATTCCCCGCGGGTCCACAATATAATTGGAGGAGTGCGAGAGTGGCTGAATCGGGCAGTTTCGAAAACTGCTATGTCAGTAATGGCATCGAAGGTTCGAATCCTTCCTCCTCCGCGTCAAATATATGTTCAATTTTTTAAACAAAGATAAAAAAGAGCCGAAAGATATAAAGGAGATTTTATCTCAATTCAGCGACCTTAAGAAAAACTTCAAAAAGATCTCTGAAGAGTTGGAAAACTTGAAGAAAGACAATAGGTTTTCTATTCAGAAGATAGGCGTTGTCAGATTTAATCCGTTTAAAGAGGTGGGTTCAGACCAGAGTTTTTCGGCCGCTTTCTTGGATGGGAATGATTCGGGGATAGTAATTACCAGCCACTATACGCGGGAAGGCAACAGAGTTTACGGTAAGCCCATAAAGGCCGGTCAGTCAGAGTATCTTTTATCCGAAGAAGAAAAAGAAGCAATAGAAAAAGCAAAAGATGAAAAAAACAGCTCAAAACTTAATAAAAAAACCGCCGGTAGTGGTGATTCTGGGGCACGTTGATTCCGGTAAGACTTCAATATTAGATTCTATAAGAAAGAGCCATATTGCAGAGAAAGAGTCGGGAGGCATAACCCAGCATATCGGAGCTTATCAGATTGAGCATAAAGGCAAGAAGATTACCTTTATTGATACTCCCGGGCATGAAGCTTTTTCTCAAATGCGTTCCAGAGGGGCTAAGGTGGCAGATATCGCTGTTTTAGTTGTAGATAGTTGCAAAGGGGTAGAGCCCCAGACTAAGGAGGCCATTTTTCATGTTAAATTAGCCGAGGTTCCTTTGATTGTGGCTTTGAATAAAACTGACAGACCGGAAGCTAACACAGAAAAGGTTAAGAAAGAATTGATAAAGGAGGGTATCCAAGTAGAATCTTTGGGAGGCAAAGTTCCTTCGGTCAGCGTTTCTGCCAGAACCGGCCAGGGGGTGGACGAGATTCTAGAATTGATATTATTGATTGGCGAGATGGAGAATTTGAAAATGGAAGTTTCCGTTCCTGCCGAAGGAGTAGTGATAGAGTCTTATTTAGACCATCAAAGAGGGCCAGTTGCGACTTTAATCCCGGATAAAGGCATATTAAAGGTGGGAGATATTATAGGGACTTTTTCTTCTTTCGGGAAGATTAAAAGCTTGGAAAACTTTCATGGGGTTTCTGTCGAACAGGCCTTCCCTTCTGACCCGGTCAGTATAGTGGGGTTGGAGGGAGCAGCCAGGGTCGGTGAAGATTTTAAAGTATTTTCTAATATTGAAGAAGCAAAAGACAATCTTAAAGAGACAAAGAAAGCGGACAACAGCACGGTTTTGGACGTGGAACCTGGGCAGAGGGTTTTGAATATTATTCTGAAAGCTGATTTTTTGGGTTCAATGGAAGCGATTGATGAAGTCTTGAAAGAAATCCCTCAGGAAAAAATATTATTGCGTATTCTGAAATCAGAAGTGGGAGATATAAACGAGTCGGATATAAAGACGGCCAGATCCGGCAAGGCGGTAATATTGGGATTCAGGGTAAAAACGGATGCCGTAGCCAGACAAATGGCAGAAAGAGAAAAGATAAGGATAATATCGGTAGACGTAATTTACAATTTAGTTGAAGAAGTAAGAAATTCTATGGAAAGGATTATGGCCAAAGAGTCGGTCAGGACGGATTTGGGCAAGGTTAAAATTTTGGGAATCTTTTTAACGGATAAAAATCGTCAGATAGTAGGAGGAAAGATTGTTGAAGGGGAGGTAAAGAAAGGAGCTTCTATAGAAATCCTCAAACAGGATAATCTGGCTGGCAGAGGCAGAATGATTAATCTCCAGCGCGATAAAAAAGATATTGATAGGGTTATGAAAGGCCAGGAATGCGGGATAATGTATGAAGGAGACGTAAAGGTTGAGGTGGGAGATGTTTTAGTAATTTACACCGAAGAAAAAGTTAAAGGAGAACTATAATGCCAGAGCGTATACCTCGGGTTAACGCGTTGATAAAAAAGGAGATATCTCAGATAATTTTAAAGGAGGTAGAATTCCCCGTAGACGTTTTGGCGACCGTAACCAGGGCTGATACTTATTCTAATCTTCAGGAAAGCAATATTTGGATTTCGGTTTTACCGGAAGACAGAGGGGAAGAGGTTTTTAAGATTCTAAATAAGAATATCTACGTTTTGCAGCAATTTCTGAATAAAAGACTGAAAATGAGGCCGATTCCCAAGATAAGATTTTTAAAGGAAAAAACTACTGTTGAAGCGGCAAAAATAGAGGAGATTTTGGAGAAGTTGAAAAACGAAGAAAAGTGAGGTAAAAGAGAATATATCGGCCAGGTAGCCAAGTAGCTAAGGCATTGGTCTGCAAAACCAATATACATGGGTGCAATTCCCATCCTGGCCTCCATATCCGCCTGGGTGGTGGAATTGGTTTACACGACAGACTTAAAATCTGTTGAGCGCAAGCTCATGAGGGTTCGAGTCCCTCCCCAGGCACGAATAACAAAAAACACCTTCAGGAGGTGTTTTCTGTTTAATCTTTTATATAATATTTAGCTTTTTAAAATTTCAATATAGGTCCATTCAGCTCCGAAGTTCTTGGCTTCTTCGTAGGAAGGAAACCATATATCAAAGTGATAATCTCCCTTTTTCCAGCTCATCCTGTCCTCTACCGTAAAGACTTTGTCGCCGTATAATTCCGGTATTCTGATTTTTGTCCCAAAAGGCAGGCTATTATTGGCTATAATCCCGTCTCTTACATGGGTCCCCAGTGCGGTAATATCGGGGGTGTCATCTGTCTCTTCTACCGTACTTGAGTAGCCAGTGACAACCACACTTACCTTCTTGGCTACGTCTGGATCGGGAACATTCGGGTTTGAGACGGCAACGAGGGTGTTTTCCTGTATTTTAGAGCTCTTCTCCAGCCCTAAATTCTGGTCAAGCTGGTTAGCTTTAATGGCTAGGTGGTTTAAAACCGGAGCAAGCCCTATAATCGTAAAAGTCAGTATTAATATGATTGAGATATTATGGCCCAAAGAGGGGCGCTTAAAGTCAATAATCATTTTAAAACCCCTTTATAGGGGGTTCCTCTATCCTATCATATTTCGGTTTAGCTGTCAATAGTCATAAGGGGAAAAGCCAATGAGCGGGCGAAGGGAGTCGAACCCTCGTCTCAACCTTGGCAAGGTTGCATAATGGCCGTTATACGACGCCCGCCTATGCTCGCTAAAGCGAGCTTCGGCGGGCAGGCCCGCTTTAACCGGCTTTAACGAAGATGTGCCGTGGGTCAGACTTGCACTGACGACCCCAGCTTTTTCAGAGCTGTGCTCTACTACCTGAGCTACCACGGCTCTCCTGCGCTCTGATTAATTATCAGAGCTTCGGAAGAGCGAG
>CAZPAG010000009.1:5193-31313 GCA_964584545.1 uncultured Candidatus Saccharibacteria bacterium | reverse complement strand
AGAGAAAACTAACTGATCTCAACTATCTTGTATTCTATTTTACTTTCCGGAGTCTGGATAATCACTTTACTACCTTTGGTTCTCCCCAAAATGCCCTGTCCCAAAGGAGACTGATAGGAAATTTTACCGTTTATAATATCTGCCTCTTCCGGACCTACAATCTGGAATTTTTCTTTTTGGCCGGCAGACGAAAGCAAAACAGCGGATCCCACCTGAACCTCGTTTGTCTTTTTCTTCTCAATCAGTTTTGCCGCAGAAATTATTTCAACCAGTTCGGCAATCCGGCCCTCCAAAAAACCTTGGGCGTCTTTAGCCTCGTCATAAGCTGCGTTTTCTGAAAGATCGCCAAAAGAAGCAGTATAGTTAAGCTTTTCCGCAATTTCTTTTCTTTTGACGTTTTTCAAATAATCCAATTCCTTTTTTAATTTTTCCAGCCCGGCTGGAGTCAAATATTCCGTCATATGGATATTATCTTATTAATAATGTTTCTAATAAAATAGTCAAGCAGCTGAATACCAAAAATATTAAAACCGCTTTCCACCAGCTTATCCTCTTAGTCAGAAAAACCATTCCCATATACTACCCTGCCTTTAAAAAACTATCAAGGACTTAAAAGCCCCGTTATTCAACGGAGCCGTCAAATTCATTTTTCATACGGCAGCAGGAATTGTTTTCTTCGGTTTATACAATATGCCAGCCAATATAACCATATAAGTTATGCCGGCGAAAGCAGTCCCTCCCGGAGGCATTTTAATCATACCCATCATCGTAAAGCAAATTACGAAGGCCCCGATGGTTGCCAAGATATAACCTATTCCGAAAAGCAGAGAACGGATTCTTATTTTTCTTTCTTCGGCTTTAACGAAGAAGTAAAAGAAAGACAAGACTATCGGGATATAAAAAATAAAGTGGTAAATACCGAACATCAAACTTTGGAAAGGCAAATCCCTCGAGAGATCCATTCGGACGAAACCGGTAATCGGATCAACGGTCATAACTACGGCCGGAATCGTCATGATAATGCTCAGCGTCCCTATAAGCGCCACCGCTAAAAAAATAGGAATTTTGGGAAAAAATCGCAACCTGACGCCGGAAAGAGCTATAAGCAAAATAAAACCGGGGGCCAGACAAGTGATCCAAAAACCCACTAAAGTCCCTTTATATATCAAATCAAAACTCTTTACCGTTAACATCCCCAGCATAGAAATTATTCCAAAACCGATTGCCTTACAGAAAAAATAGCCCGAGAACCACCCAATCATGGGATTTTTATTTTTTAAATAAGCGCGGATGGTCCAAATCCCGCAAAAAGCAGCGATTGCCGCAAGACCCAAGAATCCTACCATTTGGAGAGGAGAAAAAACCATATTTTTAAAAATTAATTATATTTAATTATAATGAAGACTTTTTATATTATAACGCTGCGTATGCCATTTATTTTTTAGGACCGCCCTCCATTCTTTTTAATTCTTCTTCCGCCTCTTTCAGTCGCTGCTTCAGCTCAACCATTTTTAATTCCCTGCCCACGGCCAGCTCGTGGAACTTCTCCAATTCCCCCATTTTCTCCTTTATTTCCTTGGTCCTTTCTTCAACTCTGACTTCCAGACTTTTAGCCATTTCCTCAAGCTCTCTTGTCCTTGCCCTGACTCTCACCTCAAGAAAACCCCTCTCTTCTTCCAATTTTTCCTTCGTGTCTTCCAGCTCCGTTGTCTTTTTCATAAGTATACTGCTGAAAAGATTGGCGCTCAAACCTATGCCGTAGAAAACAGCTGTCACGAAAAAAACGCTGTCAATAAGATAATTCCTCAACTCCTGGGGTCCGAATTTCGTAATGAAAGAATATTCATAGGGAACAACCTTAAAGTGCATGAAAAGAACCATAGCCACATAATAAATACTGGCTGCCGTGCAGACAATAAGGGCTTTTCCCCTTGGGAAAATTATTGCTGAATAAACTATGGGAAATAAAAAGAAAATAGGTCCCATCCACTCTATGGCCCCGACATGATAAATTATGGCCGTCAGTAAAGGAAGCTCTATAAACAAGAGATAAATGAGATACAAATTTCCAACTCCAGAAGAGGTTTTTTGTTTATTGACCAGAACCCTGAACAAAAACCCGGTTAAAAGCCAGACCACAAGGATAACAATAAGAGCTATAGCGTCAACTGTATGGAAAAGGGTGCCTGTAACCTTGGAAACGAGAACAACCGCGGTGAATACAAATATTAAAACCTCTCTTAATAAGAAAGTCGCCCTTATTCTGGCTAAAATATCTTTAAATTCGCTTTGTTCATCCATATTAATATCAATATTTGATTAAAAATTCGTGGTGTTCGTCTCCTCTGAAAATACACTTTGTTTCCTCGCAGATTACCTCGCCTCCCGTAATCATCTCAACAATGCCGCGAAAGTATCCCTTGAGTTGCAGACAATGAAGCGGATGGAGACTGAAATCTTCAATAACTAAAATTGCTTGTTTTTTTTCTTCGTCAAGATCTTTGACCTTCAAAGCTCCTTTCGTATAATACTTATTCCAAATAACGGGACCCTGATCGGCGAACATCTTAATCGAAACAAAATGAGAAAAGAAAATCTTTATGATGAAAGAGCTTCTTGACCCGTAAAATCCGCACTCTTCAATTTCTTCGTCTTTGAAATTTAAAATTCTTTTCATCATCAACAGCATCAGCCCTTCCAGCCCCACCGGATAAAACTGCCATCCGTGAAAATCTCCAAATTTCATGGGATAGCCGAGAGAAATCAGAGTCTCCTCCACCTTTTTCCAGCCCTCTTTGCCTCTTTTATGCAAAATAAAATCCCTGTCTTCTTTAAAAGTTGTGCCCCGCGTCTCTCCCTCGAGCTCCATTAACTCCTTTGCCTCTTTTTTCGAAATCAATTCCTCCATGTTGGTTTATTATACCAAATAATAACTGTTCTAGCGATTAGCCCAGCTGCCTAATCCTTTAACCAGCTCTTTTATCGCAGGAAGAACGAATTCAGCAGCTCTCTCTCCTTCCAGAATGAAATCCCTGCCCCTTCCTTTCAAAAAACTATCCAAGCCGATTAGTCCGAAATTCTCAACCGAAGGATTGATAACAATGTCTGCTGATTTCAGGCATTCTTTAGCAAGACTGTACTGAAGAGCTCCCAGGGATTTAACAAAAACCCAGTAAGCATTCTCTTTCGATTTGTTTTTATTCTCAAACATGGTCTGGTTATATAAATTCACTCCGATTACAATGTCAGCTCCCATTTCCCTCACGATATCTACAGGCAAAGGATTTGACATGCCGCCGTCCCAAAGAATTTTATCTCCCCATAAAACCGGCTTAAAAATGAAGGGGAAAGATGCGCTGGCCTGGACCGCCAAAGAAACGTCTCCTTCTGATAAAACTACTGCTTCAGCCGTATCAAAATCCGTAGCCAAAGCCTTAAAAGGAATTTTCAGATCGTCAAAATTAGCATCATTTATTATCTCGGAAATATATTTTCTTATCTTGTCTCCCTTTATCAAACCTCCCTTAAAAGAAGGATCAACCATAAAATTAAGGAACTTTCTGAAATCGTTGTCCAGAGAAATTTTTTCCAGTTCCTGACTGTCTTTCAAAAAAGAATACAAGGCGCCGAATAAAGCTCCGGCGCTGGAACCGGCTATGAAATCAATGGGTATATTGTTTTTTTCCAAAACCTTAATGACGCCTATATGGGCGTAGCCTCGTCCCCCTCCTCCCGATAATGCCAGGCCGACTTTTAGATTTCTTCTGCCATCCATACTTTAACCCTAACAGAAAAATACCCTTTCGGATATTTTTAATTTACACTTTCAATTGCTCAACAAATAATTCTTGATGTTTTCCAGATGCTCTTTATAAGTTTTGGCTAAATGAATTTGTCCTTGACTATCGTGAAGATAATAAAGATAGCCTGTCTCTTTAGAATCTACCACTGCATTCAAAGCGGCCAAACCCGGGTTGCAAATAGGGCCTGGAGGCCTGCCTTTATGGATATACGTATTATATAGAGAATCGATCTTGTAATCCTCTGTCGTCACCTTCTTCCACCAGCTTCCCGGTTCCCCCAAAGCATACTGGATGGCAGCGTCTATCTGAAAAGGCATTCCTTCCAGCCACCTGCTCCAGATGACTCCGGCTATTAAAGGCATCTCGTCTTCATTTGCCGCTTCCCTTTGGACCAGAGAGGCTAAAACGACCAATGTGTCATACTTGATATTCTCATCATCAGCTTTTTTGAAGATATCCGCTACCTTCTCGTTAAAATAATTCTCCATCCTTTTTGCCGCTTCCTGACCGGAATAATCAAGGCCTAATAAATAAGTATCCGGGAAAAGATATCCTTCCTCGCCATTGTCAATGAATTCCTGTTTTTCACTGTCTGACCAGCCCAGCTCTTTCTGAGTGATGTCTGCCGCCTCTTCTTTCCTTAAGCCTTCCGGTATCACTACCCATTTTTGATAGGGCTTGTTGACCAAGACATCTGCCAGCTGCCAGGCATTCATACTTTTTGAGACTAGATATCCTCCTGGCCCGATCTTTCCCTGCCAGCCTTTATTCTTTAAAACAAAATTAAAGGCCCACTCGCTCTTTATATATCCCTGCTCTTTCAGTTTGGGAATCAATTTTGATTCTGTCGTATTAAGATTCACCGTTATTGATTCTTTTTCAGCTTTTGCCTGCGGGGCGGAAAACTGAAAGAAAAAAATGAAAGCCGCGGCTCCCGCCACAAATAAAATTATTCCGGCTATAATTAATATTTTTTTATTCATAGTCTTTATTATAATAGATTTTTAAAATTAAAGAAATAAAAAGGCGCCGCAATAAAGCAGCACCGTGCCAATCAAACCATTTCTGGTTTTTTAGACAGCAACCTCTCTAAGGAAATCTTATGAAAAGGACCGAAACCATTCTTCGGGTAGATAATGGCCGTATGAAATCTGGGCCAGGATTTTTCAGCCAGTTCTCCCCATGTTGAAGGGTGTGCAACGCCGCGTGCAATTCCTTTTTGGATTATGAACCTCTCAGCGGTAAGCTTGTCCGTAAAGACGTATATAGAACCGTTGCCATTACTGATGCAGGTATTTTTATCCTCAATCAGGATTGTGAAACACTGATCTGAACGGGATATGAAGTTGCTCCCGGTAGCGATGCCTTTTCCGTAAACGGCTGCAAGCCCCTTCTGAAATTTTTGAACTGCAAAAATCTCATTAATAAGGTCTGCCCGCTCAGGATATCTTTCTATCAGAAGTTTTTGGAGTATATACCGCGGGTTCAGCCCCAAAGGTTTTGCAAGAACCGGCCCCATCATTATGGGAAACTTTATCTTTCCCATAAGACTTCTGTCGATATAAGAGATATCATATCCTGTTGATTCTGCCAAATCCTTCAACATGAGACCTTTCCTTTGACGCGCTGATTCCAATAGCTGGAAAACCTTCTCGTTCGTGGCGTAACCTCCCTCGGTGGTCTCGCGGTTATTAAGGGACTTACCGATCCCCTTCGTCTTTTTATAATTTGAAATCTTCCTCTTGCAATCGCGAGAGCAAAATACGTTGCGTCCGCTCTTTCCGACATGGCTTTGGGGTGAATAAATCGCCTTCTTGCATTCCTCAGAATTCAAACACCACTGCCAGACGCCCTTAAGTGGCGCACCTGTATTTCTCACACCTTCGTGGTAATCCTCGTATAACTTGGCGATTTTTTTAAGCTCTCCCCCATCCGCCTTGTCAACAGATGTCGCAATTACGCGGCTGTTAAAAGCGACGAAATGATATCCCTTAAGAGTCACTTCTCTTATTTTTCCAGACATAACCTTCCTCCTTTTAAAATATAATGAACCGGAACTAAAAATACCTAAGATATTTCTTTTTAACTCTTTCAGATAAAAAAGCAAGTTTCCGTGCAACCCCTATCTTGTCAAAAAAAACAAACGGGAACAATTTTAAAACCAAAAACCGCCGAAAAGGCGGTCCTTAGATTTTTAAAATAGAACTTAGGGCTGAGTCGATGTTGCCGGCCTCAGCTGTATAGACTGAGCGGTAACGCTGCCGTCCTCATTTGTTTTTCCGGTTACGGTAATCGTCTCGCCGGTTTCCAAATCAGCAGACGTCCCACTTACGAATTTACTGATATCCGTAGCGTCTGAAAAGAAAACTATTTTTGATCCTCCGTCGCGAAGCTTGACCGTGACACTTTTATCGTCTTTGGCGATAATATCTCCGCTAACAAATCCGCCTCCATCCTGCCCGGCACCCGTGCGGCCTACGCCAGTCCCCTGCTGAATATTTTGAAAATTCCCCCGCAAAGACCCTGCTGTTGCTTTTTTACTCTCGCCGAATTTCATCCCTCCCAAAAAAACTCCTACTCCCAGCAAAATTAATACTGCAATGATTGATAATATTTTTTTCATAGTTTTGAACGTAGTGAAAAATTGACAGGGCTCCCGCGCATATACGACCTTTAATCACGCGGGATGCACAATTTTATTTATTTGATACAAATCGTCCAACCAACGATTTTTTGATTATTCATAACGCAAAGCTTCAATCGGATTCAATCCGGCTGCTCTCCTGGCCGGATAATACCCGAAAACAATGCCTATAACAGCCGAAACCCCGAAAGCCAGCAAAACCGAAAAAGAAGAAACCCTGGTATCCAAGCTGCCGAAGTGGGAAATTAAAACAGAAACGAGCCAGCCCAGAATAATTCCGACTATACCGCCGATAAAAGTAAGAAGTACGGCTTCGGCGAGGAACTGCATGCTGATGTCTTTTTTCTTGGCTCCCACTGCTTTTCTCAATCCTATTTCCCGCGTCCTTTCTGTCACGGTGGTCAGCATCATATTCATAATTCCGATTCCGCCGACTATCAAAGAAATGCCGGCTATTGAACCCAGCAATATCGTCAGGGTGTTGGTTATCGAAGAAGCGCTGGCCACTATGTCTGCCTGGTTCATAATACTGAAATCGGCAAGCTGGGGATCTGAAATATTGTGGCGCTGTAACAACAGAGAAGTAATCTCTTCCTGGAGAAAAGCCATTGAATCCTGGCTAACGGCCTGAACGCTGATTGTGCTCAAATAATCCTTGCCGGCCAAAAACTTCTGGGCGGTGGAAAGAGGAATATATATCATATCGTCCTGGCTGCCAAAACCCGACCCTCCTTTTGATTTTGTTATGCCGATGACTTTGAATTCAATCCCCTTGATCTTTATTGTCTGGCCTACAGCATCTGTTCCCTCTCCGAAAAGATCATCTCTCGCAGTAGGCCCCAAAACCGCCGCCTTGGACAAACCGGTTACATTCTGGTCGGAAATAAAAGACCCCAGCTCAACCTGCAGGTTCCTCACCCCAGGATAAGCAGATGTTGTTCCGACAACCTGAGTATTAGTGTTGGTCCCTTTGGCGGTAACCTGATAACGGCTGGAAAGCTCGGGAGCCACGGCCTGGACAAAATATATTTCATTTGCAATCGCTTCCGCATCAGACGTATCCAGGGATTGGGCAGAACCTCGGCCGGAACTGACCTGAACCCCTGCTCCTCTTTGGGCGCCGGGGGTAACCATAATTAAATTTGAACCTAAAGACTGTATGCTTGATTCAATGGTGCCTGTAGCTCCCTGGCCTATGGAAACCATGGCAATAACAGAACCTATGCCGATTACGATTCCCAAAATCGTCAGCCCTGATCTGGCTTTATTAACTAATAAAGCAGAATATGTTTCCTGGAATAAATCAGAAAAAATCATACGCCGTTAATAAGTCTTCTATTAATATTCTTTTCGTCTTCGACGATTGCTCCGTCCCTGATGTGAATAATCCTATCAGCATGCTCTGCCACATAGAGTTCGTGAGTGATAAGAATAATTGTGGAATTCTTCTTCCGGTTAAGAGACTGAAAAGTATCAAGAACAATTTCTCCTGTTTTTGTATCCAGGTTACCGGTAGGCTCGTCAGCTAAAATCAAAGAAGGATTATTAACCAAAGCTCTGGCTATGGCCACCCTCTGCATCTGGCCTCCGGAAAGCTGATTGGAAAGATGACTGAAATGAGCTTTGTCTAATCCGGAATTAAGTAAGGATTCTATCGCCCTTTCCTCTCTCTCTTTTTTTGAAACTCCTGCATACATTAAAGGCATCACCACGTTCCTCAAAACCGTTGTTCTCGGCAAAAGATTGAACGATTGGAAAACAAATCCGATTTTATCTTTTCTGATATCAGCCAGCTCGTCATCTGAAAGACGGGAAACGTCTTTGCCGTCCAGAAAATATTTTCCGCTGGTAGGAGTATCCAAAGCCCCCAGTATGTGCATTAATGTTGATTTTCCGGAACCGGAAGGCCCCATAATGGCCAAGAACTCTCCGTCTTTCACGGAAAAAGAAACGTTCTTCAAAACCTGGGTCTCAACATCCCCAGTTTTATATATTTTAGATATGTCTTTGCACTCAATCATATTATTAACGGAACATCATCATTCCTCCGGTCCCTCCGGTCCTGTTATTGCTCGTGCCCTGTTGGGTTTGGGTTGAATTAACTGAAGACGAACTTACAGTTCTGGAGACGACGAGATCTCCCTCTTTTAAACCTTCCGTTATTTCGGTGTCAGTATCGTTGGATAAGCCGACGGTAACCTGCTGCTGCCTGGGAGGATTTTTTAAAATTACTCCGGCCGTACCGGTTAAACTTGTTTCTTTGGGAAGGGACAAGGCATCAACCACTTCCACGTAGGAAGTTCCGTTTGTCGATTTTACGGCTGAATTCGAAACCAACAAAACATCCTGTCTGGCGTCCGTAATAACAACCGCCGAAACGCTCATACCCGGCTTTACTCTGTCATCCTGAGTGTCAAAAACAATCTTAACATTATAGGTCACCACTCCCTGACTGACGGTTCCTATGGCGTCTATTTCTCCCACTTCTCCGGTAATGTTTAAATCTTCAATGGCGTCAAAAGTAAGATTAACCTTTTGCCCTACTTTTATATTTGCGATATCAATTTCGTTGAGAGATATCTCCGCTATCTTCTGTTTTGTCATAAAAGTGGCAATAGCCGAACCCGAAGATACCGTGTCTCCTTTTTTAACATTAATTTCGGTAGCTACTCCGGCAAAAGGAGCATAAACAAGGTAATTTTCCAACTTCTCTTTGGCATCAGCTAAAGCATCCTCTTTCTGCTGGACCGCCAATTCCTGAGATTGAATATCCAGATCAGCGTTGTCTATGGCGTCCTTGTCATTTTCAATAGTTTTCTGGATATTCAGCAAGCTTAAGAGGTGGCTGTTGGTCTTGCTGGTGTAACCGCTCAAGGAGGAAAGATGGGTAGAAGCCAAAGTCTGGGGAGTCATGTTGTGGTCAGTCAGCTCATCCTGATAAAACTGAATAAGATTATTCATGCTCTTTATCGCTTCGGCTATTAATCTGTCTGTGCCATAAGTCTGTTCTATCAAATCCTCAACAACTCCGGTTCCTGAATACCTGTTTGCCGATTTATAATCCTCGAAGTTCTGGTCGTAGGCTCTCTTGGCCGCCGTGTACTTTTCATAAACGTCATCCCTGTATTGATAAGAAGCCCTCTCGTTATATGTTGCTGCAGCATTGGCATAATAATCTATATTCCATTGGGAAGGAGAAAAATTTGTTCCGAAAACCATGCTCTGAAGCCCGGTCATAATCGAAGGCAGTTCAAGAAAAACGTTGGAAACCGTGTTGAACCCGTCTTCATAGTCTTTGGCTAAATCGTCCATGGCAGCCTGCCTGTTCTTGGGAACGGCAAGGCCTTCTGGCCCCTTTAATTTTTCCAAAGAAAGCTGGGCGCTTACCAAGCTTGATTCAGCGTCCCTTATTGATTTCTGGGCGTCATCAGAGTCTATCTGGACAAGAAGAGTTCCTTTGCCAACTTCTACGCCATCCACCTTTCTGGCATAAATCACTTCTCCTGAAGCTTTGGCTTTCAAATCTATCTGGTTCAAAGCTGAAACCTGACCGCTGCCAGAAACCGAAGAGGTAATAGTCCCTTTTTCAACTGTGGAAACGATATAGCGGGTGGCGCCGTCATTACTGGCCACCTTTTTATAGACAAGGAATCCCGTCCCTATTAAAACTATAACCACGATTCCTGTGATTATTTTATGTTCAATTATCTTTTTAAAAAATTCCTGCAACATATTATTTGTTGGGCCTGTTATTTGAATTAGGAGGCAGGAATGACATAGGAGAAGGAATAACCCTTATAAGCTTTGCCTCAATCTGACCCGAATCGTTTGGGGAGCCGATAACGACTATAAAATCCCCTACCTTCAGAATCTCGGGTTTTATCTGCTTCCTGAGCTTTTCAATAACAGTATCGTCTTTCAGCAGTATTATATTTTCCGTATTATCACGGCCTTTGATAACGAAACTGTTATCGTCTATCTTTATTATCTCGCCGAAAGAACCGTGTCCTTCGATAAGGTCTCCGGCCGGAAATTCTCTCCAGCCGACAACGAATCCCTGTTTGGGTCCGCCGAAATTCTGGTGATAACTTTCCGCCCAGCGGTAGGAAAACTCCGCTTTCCTTGTGCCTACCCAAACTCCCAAGCCAAAAGCCAGGACCAAGATTATTAAGCAGGCCAAGCCGACGATGACCCATTTTAAGGTGTCTTTATTTAACGTTTTGTTTCGATTGTTTTCTTCCATATTTTTTTATTAAATTAATTATTTAAGCTGTTTTTAAATTATGACCCAGGTATTTGAATAGAAATTGTTTCCTATAAAGGAATAATCTTAGAGTGAAAACGGCCAGTATGATATTAAGCGTGAACAGGATTATGCCGGCTATAGGCAGGGATTCGAGAAGAGCCAAGCCAAAATCCTTTCCAAAAATCATAAAGTTGGAAAGGTTATTGAAAGCGGCTGAAACGAAATAGAGGATACCCGAATTTCTTATCTGCTCTGCAAGAACGGTCCAGGAAAAAGGCACGGCCGCAATCGAAACGATTAAAAGAGAGAAGAAGCTGAAAAGCAATCTTCTTTTGTTCTGCAGCTCCTGCTCTTTTTTTATGGCCAAGATTATCCTATCAAAAAGACCCGCCGAAGGTTCTGCGGGACTGAAATGGTCTAATTTTTTATATTCTTTGCGCATAAGTCCCTATTACTAATACGATTAGGACTTATGTTTTGGTGCGTTAATAATTTGAGACAAATTGCCTTAAAAGAATCAATCCTCTTCTGTGCCGGCTTTTCACCGTGTTTATGGATTCTCCCAATATCTTTGATATTTCCCTGAAATTGAAACAATCCTTGTAATACATTGATAAAACCAAGCGATATTTAACGGACAACTTATCCATCTCCGACATGAGTACTTTATTAAGATCCGTCTGTTCTGACAGCTTATCCTGTAGCAGGGATTTATCCCTGATATTATCAGCGAAATCCTTGCTGTTTTCAAGATCAGAGAAAAGCACGGGCTTTTTCTTTTTAAGAAAATCCAAGGAAGCATTTCTGGCAATGGCATAAATCCAGGGTTTAAAATCTTTCTGCCTGTTAAATTTCCTGATATTTTTCCAGGCTTTTACGAATACTTCTTGCGTTATGTCCTCTGCGTTCTGGGAATCCTTAACATATTTGTATGCAAAACCGTATATCTGTTTCAGATAACGCTTAATCAAAACCTCCAGCGACTTCTCGTCGCCTTTCAGATACTCCGATATTAATTGCCGGTCAGAATGTTTTTCCATAATATCTCGCGTGTATATATTAGCACAAAACCGTTTAAACGGTAAGGTGACAAAATAAAAAATCCCGGAGCCCTATAAAAGCTCAAGGATTATCGCCAGAATATTAATGTTAAACCGCTACTGAAATCCCACCTGCAGATTAAACCGGACGCGATAAAAAAAATGAAAGCACCCAGAAGAAGAAAGCCGATTATTACAATAAGCCAAATTAAATTCTCCTTAAATCCACTCACGACAGTATCCCTCCTTAATAAAGTCATGTTTTGATTTTTCCGGATATAACGCACCACTCCCGCCATGTAAATCTTTTCTCTCTGCCACAAACTCTGCACTTTGCCTTCGGCCCTGTGATACGATTTCCTTCACCGTCTACCCCGTCCCAGGAGCCAGTTTCTTCCCAGAGATGGTATGTTAAAAGTATAAGATACAACGCGAGAAGAATAACGCCCCCTGCGGCTATAAAAATTCCAGATAATATTAAAGTACTGCTCATCTCTAAACCTCCAATATCTTATTTCGGCGTACTTTACATAAAGCTACCACTTCTCACAAAAAAAGCAACCGCTTTGCTGCCGAGGACAGATTGTTGAGGCCTGGCCTCAACAGACACCTTATTCTTCCGGCTCTATCTCTTTTTTTATCTCCTCAAACTCGTTTTCAATCTCTTTCAGCCTTCCTTTGCTCTCCTTGATCAAAGAAACTGCTTCCTTTACTTTCTTTAATCCCTCTTCAACGTCAATCTCCTCCTGATTATCAAACCATTCGGTAATCTCAGAAAGCTTCTTGAGATTGCTGTTTAAATTTTTTGAATCCTGTTTATCTTTAGCCATATTTTTGTTGTTTAACGTTTTTAACTTCTGAAGAGATTATACCGTCTATAACCCTGACGTCCATATTTTCACCGATTTTAGCATCCCCTGCTCTTCTGATTATCTTCCCGTTGTGTCTGGCAATACTGTATCCCAGATGAAGCTGACGCTCAGGATTATTAAGAAAAATAGATTTTTCCGCCTGAATAACCTTTTGATTAACTTTGGATAACAGAATCCCAAACCCGGAAAAAGATCTATCTAAAGAATCTCTAAGTCTGATTTTAGCATTTAACAAGGCATTTTTGAAATTACTGAGGGAAATCCTTAATTCATTTTCAACTTCTTTGTAATTATCAAAAATCGTCTCATAACGACCAATAATATCTCTTTCATATCTCTCTAACAGCGAAAGAGCCTGTTCCCAGGATTCGTTAAGCAGATTGGCAACGGCAGTAGGAGTGGACTCTGAAGCGTCTGCTGCCAAAGCCACCAAAGGCTCATCTTTATCGTGGCCTATACCGGCTATGACAGGAACCGGAAAGTCTGACACTTCCCTTACCAGCAATTCGTTATTAAAAGGCATCAAAGATTCCAAAGATCCTCCTCCCCTGATTATAACAAGGACGTCTATATCTGTTTTTCTGAATGTCTTTATCGAGGCCAGTAAATCCCTGACCGCTTCCTGGCCTTCTACCCTGGAATCAATCATCTTGATCTTAAAACCGAACTTGCCGATATTATTAAGGAAATCGGCGATAACTGCTCCCTGTTTGGAAGTTATAACCCCTATCTTCTGGGGATATCTGGGGATGGGCCGTTTCTTTTCTTTGGCAAAGGTTCCTTCTTTCTCCAGTTTCTTCTTTAACTCATCATATTGCTTCTTTAACTCTCCTTCCCCGGCCAGCTCAATAGTTTCGGCTATAAAAGACAATCTTCCTGAAGGAGGATATATCTCGGGATAGCCCGAAGCCATAATCTTCATTCCCTCCTGCAGTTTCACCCCGTATAACTGGTATCTCGATTTCCAGATTATACAGTTCATCATGCTTTGGTCCTTTTCGTCCTTTAAAGTGAAATAGACGTGGCCAGTCGGACCGGCTTTAGCTTCCCCGACTTCTCCGATAATCTTAGCTTTTGAGCTTTTTAACCCAATGTTAAGCAAGGAGATAAACTCCGAGACTGAGAATATTTTATCAATAGGCAGTTCCATATTAGAAATTAGTTATTGACGCTAATCACCGAAATGATATAATTAGAGTATCATTAGGAAGGATCGCGCTTCGCGGTCCTTTCATTTTTTATTGTTTTTAGCTCCAAATTTTCAAATTATCTATATTTTAGATTAGATATTGACAAGATGCCTTGACAAAGCTATTATAGCAGTAGAAGTATGCAATAATAGCTTATAAGATGCTGCGATGTTCCCTCGGAGCATCCGAGACTTAAGTCGCAGACAAACCATCCTATAAGACGCTACTTCTAAATAAGGATCTCAATTATTTTAATTGGGGTTTTTATTTTTATATCTATCTTCCCAATAATTTTTGAATAATTCCCTGCCTCCACCCAATAAATTATTCTTTAAAATTTGATAGCATTCCCCTCCAAGTTTTTTATTTTCCAAAAACCAAGCTAAAGCGCCAGAGATCCAGTCCGCAATTTGAATATTAGCGTTTTTGGTAGAATCTATCATTCCAATTTGTATCACAGTTCCGCTCGGCAATTTGGGCAGTAAACGAGCTGTCAAAATTTCTTTAAATTTTGATCTACTAATCCCTTTGAGATTTCTTTGGTCGCAGAACACTCTGAATTCATTGTCCGTTGTGGGTAAATACATTTCTAACGTTTCGCCAATAATATTTGTGTACAAAATACCACTCTGGATTTTTTCCTTCTTTCTATAATCCTCTGGAATATTTTTCTTCAGCAAATACGAATAACGTATCCTAACATCTAAATTAGAAATAAATTTAAATGTTTTTAACCGTAGCTTGTCGCTGATTTTAATCTCAGAAAATTTAATCTCCGGCTGACTACGAAGCTTCTTGGGAAATTTCAATCTTTGCCAAGATTTAAATTGCTTTTCTGTCCTTCTAGGGTTGCCCACGGTAAAAGAGCCTATTATAAAATACTCTTCATTGTTATTTTTAACAAATTGCCCGCTCTCGTCTAAAAATATATACGGCATATTTTTACTCTATTCGCTTTAAGTATTTCTTCCCCTTTAATTTATTAGGAAGAAGATCTTCTTTGGTATATCTTTCATAACCCTGGCCATATCCCAATTCTTTCATAAGCTTTGTTTCCGGATTCCTGATTATAAAAGGAACGGGAAGGTTGCCGTGCTTCTTTACGTCTTCTGTGGCAGCCATATATGCGTTATAGGCGCTTCTGTCTTTCTTGCATTGGCAAAGATAAGCTACTCCGTGGGCCAGGTTAATACCGCACTCAGGCAGGCCGATGGTTTCCACCGCCCTGAATACGTCGTTAGCCACAACTAAAGCCGTAGGCTGAGCTAAACCGATATCTTCTGAAGCGAATACAACCATTCTCCTGGCTATGAACTTTGGATCTTCCCCTGCATCTATCATCCTGGCCAGATAATACAGGGCGGCATCAGGCTGGCCCGCCCTCATGCTTTTAATGAAAGCCGAAATGGTATTATAGTGCTCTTCCCCGGCCTTGTCATACCTCAGAAATTTTGACTGCAAAGTATTTTTTAAGCTGTCTATCGTGATTTTCTTGTAAAGCTCGTAAGTGTTTTCAAGCATGGTAATGGCCTGCCTGGCATCTCCGTTTGCCATATTAATGAGCCAATCCCTGGCTTTCTTATCCATTTCGAACCCGGTTCTTTTAATAATAGCTTCCATGTCTTTGTCAGAGAGCTCATTCAAAACAAAAACTCTGCAACGGGAAAGCAGAGGCGGGATCACCTCAAAGCTGGGGTTTTCCGTGGTAGCTCCAATAAGAGTTATTTCCCCTTTTTCCACAAAGGGAAGCAGATAATCCTGCTGGGATTTATTGAAACGATGAATTTCATCCAGAAATAAAACCTTGGGATATTTATTGGTATCTTCATCAACAATTCTCTTGATATCAGCCTTCCCGGCAGAAACGGCAGATAATTCATAAAGCTTGGCATTCAAACTGTTGGCATATATCTTGCCCAAAGTTGTTTTGCCAGAACCAGGCGGTCCCCATAAGACAAAAGAAAACAGATGCTTCTGCTTTATGGCAATATTCAAAGGTTTTCCTTCTCCGACCAGGTGATCCTGACCTTCAAATTCTTTCAAAGTCTTTGGCCTAATTTTTGAAGCTAGAGGTTCCATGGGTTCACTCTACCAAAAAACCGCCTCTGTGGCGATTTCAACGGCTCCGTATAGAAAACTACTAAAATTTTCTCATTTGAATCCGAGATATTTTTTAAAAGCTAAATATTCTGTTCCGCTGAAAAAATCTTTTTTTCTGAATTTGTATGTCTTAGGATCTATCCATTCGTAACCAAAATGTTCAAACGAAAGTTTAATCTTGCCAGACAGATATCTCGCCTCGTAAACAGTAATCAAGATGTAGATTCTTTTTAATTTGGAATATCTCCAATTTTGGAAAGCAAAATTGCCCAATTTATATTTTACTCCTTTCCCTACTTCTTCCTGTATTTCTCGACCAAGTATCCTTTCAAATGGAGTGTTTCCTTCTCCCTTATCGGCTCGACCTCCTGGCAGATCTAAAGCGTGGTGATGATCTTTGCCTGCGACCCTTAGAAACAACACTTTATTCTTTTTTCTCAAAAGGATTTTAAACGCGACGTGAAATACCCCGTAATCTTTCTTCATATTCCCATCCTATCAAAAAACCGCCTCTGTGGCGACTTGTTGAGATTGATCCTCAACAGACCTTTAAACTATAATCCCTTACTCTAATTGTTTTTATTATTACAATATTATTATTTTTTAAAAAACTTCTTTTTTCTTCATGCAATTGGTTTTCCCCCAATAATCTATCCAACCCGCCTTGATTAACGTAATCTTTAAAATATCTAAAATGGCCTCTTCCGGCGAGATATTCCACGGATTTAATTAAATAAGAATAAAGATTATTAGGCATAGGTATCTTAAAATCAATAAAAATCAGAGAGCCGTCCTTTTTTATAACCCTTTTCATTTCAGAGATTATTTTATCCCTGACGCTTCTTTCTTTCTCATGCAAAGCAAGGGAAATGGAAACATAATCAAAAAAACCATCCTTAAACGGTAATTTCGCGGCGTCAGCTATCCGGAAAGAAACATTCTTGCCTTTCCTCTTGTCGTTCTCGGCCACGTAAATCATCTTAGGGTCTAAATCAATCCCATAAGCCACAGCTCCTTTTTCAGCATAATAAAAAACCTGGTCGCCTGTCCCGCAACAGATATCTAAAACTTTATCACCGGCTTTCATACCGGCAAAGTTCGGGACAAACACCCTGATATCTCTCATCAAAGGGTCTATGAGCGTTGAGTAATTAAAAAACAGCATAATTACGTTATTCTATCAAAAAACCGCCCTTTCGGCGACCTGTTGAGGTCGATCCTCAACAATTAATTATAAAGATAAAAATAAAAAGCCGCTAATTCCTCTGGAAGAATCAACGGATTTATCCTAATTTATACTGCGGGTTTTATCCCTACAATCTTCCTGAAATCTTCTGTTTTGTCTTTCCCATGATGATCTATTATTTCAAGACTCAGAGAGCCGCATGAAGGAGAAACCGTCTTATGATTGAACTTGATGCGCTTGCCGATTATTAGCGCTTCTTCCCATTCCTCGTAAGAGACAATTCTTGTTTCTCCGCAGGCTTTACAGGTCCATCTATAATAAGGAGCCTGAGGGGTTCTTTCTTCTTTTATCCTTCTAAAAAACGGCTTTTGGAAAATAATCTGAACTGCTGCTACCGATTCGCGAAGGGTAATCTCAATTTTAGAACCGACCTCAATCTTATCCCATTCGCTCACAAGACACATCGCGTCCAGGCAGCTGATAAAATGCTTTTTACCTTCCTGGTCGACAATCTTCATGGCCGGGAAACCATTAACATGCTCCGGCCATTTCCGTAAAATCTGCTTAATCACAATAACCTTTTTTCTTTCTCTAAATTTAATATCATAATCGCTCATTACTCTCCTCCGTAAAAGTATTCTTGATATTAATAGCTGAAATCAGCTTAATCAATTTAATAAAAAAGTCAAGCCATTTACGCTCACAAGTTATGCAACATAAAATATTTTTAACTCTATGATTTTCATATTCTTTCTCTCACCCTACCCCCGTTTCATACAAAATTCAACCTATCTCTCCGCAAAATCACATATATCCCTGAAGTCGCAAAAAGCACACTGCCTCCCTGGAGTCGCCTTAAAACTACTGCTCTTTATCTCCTCTATCTCCTGTATTATCTTTTCTTTCAACTCTCCTATCTCTTTCTCGCTTCCCAGAAAAGACGCCTTCTTCCCCTCATTCAAATAATAATAAACCAATTCACGTGGCTTTAATTTAAAAATCTCCTCAGCCGCTATCTGATAAATCAACAGTTGTTCCTTATCGCTTGAATCTAATTTCTCTTTCGCGCTCCCCGTCTTGTAATCAATAATAACCACTCCCGACTCTGCCTCATCTATCCTGTCTATCACCCCAAACAAAGTATGTTCTCCTATCTTTAAATTGAAAGGCATTTCCAAAGCAAAAGCATTGTTAATCTTCAAAACCCGGGGAGGATTCTTAGCGAACTCCTCATAAAACTCCTTAACTATCTTTTTGCCAAGCTTGTAATACTCTTCCTTCTGATTTTTATTCTCATACCAGTCTTCTATCCAATTCTTCTCGTAAATCTCCATCAAATCAGATAAACCAAAAGAATCTTTACCGGCCTTTCCCCCGAACCCGAATAGATCGCTTTGTTTACCAACTCCTTCGTTAACATGCTTCAGAAAAGCATAAAAAGTATTATGCATGGTTTTCCCGAAAGAAAAGACCGCCTTTCCTCTGACAGGAACCTTAAGTATAAACCCAAACTTATACTGCAAAGGACATTTCTCAAAAGCAGCCAGTTGGGAAAAGGAAAAATGCTTAGGCAGATATTTAGTATCTCTCTTGCTGGCAGAAACCTTGCTAAAATCAGGTTTCTTGGCAAGCAAACCGTTCTTTAAAGCCCCGGGAGCAAGCTTATCTACATACCCCATTTCAATCAGAAACCGGGATAATCTTTTTTTACGGGCCAAACCGTAATCTTCAGCTGAAGTAAAATAAAGTTCTTTTTTAGCCCGGGTCATAGCTACATAGCAAATCCTCCTTTCCTCCTGCAAATGAACGTCTCCTTTGGGCTTAATATCCTTAATCAAGTCTTCAGGAAGTTCAATCAGATCTTTCCTATCAATGGTAGGGAATCTCTTGTCCACCATGTTTACCAAAAACACGTATTTGAATTCCAAACCCTTAGCTCCGTGAATAGTCATAATCTTTATCATGTCCGGGCCCTGCTCAGGATCAAACTCAAGCTTTCCCTCCTCCCCCGACTCTATCTCCAAGGTAATCTCCTCCATAAAATTCTTCAGAGACGGCTCCAAAACAGTTTCTTCAAAATTCTTTATCCTTTTGTAAAATTGATCAAGAATATCCAGTTGTTCCTTATCTTCTTTATCAGCCAGATATTTCAGATAACCCGAATCTTCCAAAAAAACTACTAAAATCTCAGAAACAGTTCTCTCTCTGGAAAAAGCAGTATGTTTTTTGACCAAGCTCAGAAGAAAAGCAATCTTTTCCTGCGTTTTGGCAGAAACACCGGAAACCAAAGGAAGTTCTTCCAAGGCTTCGTAAAGAGATTTTGCCTTACGGGAACTATACTGGGTAAGTTTAACTATATCCTCATATAAAATACCCAGAAAAGGCAGATTCAAAATACGAAAAACAGCCGAGCTCTCATGATAGTTGTCCAAAAGCTTGAAATAGGAAATGACATCAAGTATAACCGGCTTGGAATACAATCCTTTTGAAGCCAGAAACTGGTAAGGCAAACCCGCTCTTTCTAAAGCCTTGGCAAAAGAATTTGCCGCATCATTAGTCCTGGCCAAAATTGCAATATCGTTGTAATTAACTTCTTTATCTTTTTTCAATATCTCCAGTATCTTTCTGATAACTCCGCCTATTTCCTCATCCAAGTTTTTGGCATGAATATGCTCAACAACTCCTTTCCCTTTATCGGAGGCCACCAGCTTTTTATCAATTTTATTAACAAACTCAAGCCGGTCAGGATCGTTGGCTTTTATGAACTTATAAGCCAGATCCAGAATATTCTGGGTAGAACGATAATTCTTAACCAAAGATATCTGTGTCGCCTTCGGGAAATCTTTATTAAACTGAACGATATTGCCAAAAGAGGCGCCCCTCCACCTATAGATGGCCTGATCATCGTCAGCGCAAACAGTCAGATTGTTCTTCGGAGCGGCAACAATCTTTATCAATTCGTACTGCGACCAGTTCGTGTCCTGGAACTCGTCAACTAGAATGTATTTGAATTTTTCTCTGTATCTCTCCAAAATTAAAGGCCTTTTCTTGAATAATTTCAAACAATAATTTATGAGATCCCCGAAATCCAAATAGCTGTTTTTCAAAAGCAATCTCTGATAAACGTGAAAAGCATTAGCCACCTCCTTTATCCTTTCCACCTCCTGGGTCTCCGGCGCATCATCCCTGGTTTTTAATTTTTCGGCATAAGCCAGATAGTCTTCAGGATATATTTCCTGATCTTTACAATGGGAAAAATGGGAAATCAAAGCCTGAATAAACTTAGTCGGATTCCCCAGAGAGTTATAATAATCAAGTTTGAACTTGTCCAAATTCTGGCGTACCAAAAGCCAGCCCGCAGTAGGATTTAAAACCTTAAAATCAGCAGGAAGGCCGATATCCAAAGCGTGATCCCTCAAAACCCTTTCGCAAAAAGAATGGAAAGTAGAAACCCATAAATCCACATAGCCGTATGACAAAAGCTTATCCACCCTTTCTTCCATTTCTCCGGCTGCTTTATCGGTAAAGGTAACGGCCAAAATCTCTTCTGGCTTTACCTCTCCTTTTTCAATTAAATAAGCTATTCTCTGGGTAATTACCGTGGTTTTCCCTGTCCCTGCCCCGGCTACAATCAAAAGAGGCCCCTTTTTGTGAGTCACAGCCTCTTTTTGTTCCTCATTCAGTTTTTTTAAATCTACCGCCATAACCCCATACTATCACTTAACAAAAAATCGCCAAAGTGACGCCTGCCTGTCGGCAGACAGGGCAGTCAGGCCTGCCTGACGGCAGTCAGGGAAGTCAGGGGTTTTTGATGACTATAGACAATATATTTTTTCAATTTCAGGAAAAAGCAATGGTGGATAAAGAGTGAAAAACCTAAGCCAAAAATAATTTGACGTAATTGTCCGATTTGATAGTTTTAATAGAGGATTAAAAAATATTAAAATTAAATTGAGAAATACGTTTGCGCTCTTTTAAAATATCTTGTGTTGTGTTTTTTAAATAGAAAAGGAAGGAGGTTAAAAATGGTAAAGTGGAAAAATGCAATTCCTGTTATTATACCCCCTGTCGTAGTAATCGTTTTCTTGACCATCGCTGTTATGAAAGAAT
The DNA here is from genome assembly GCA_964584545.1 of uncultured Candidatus Saccharibacteria bacterium. GTDB lineage: Bacteria > Patescibacteriota > Minisyncoccia > Minisyncoccales > CAZPAG01 > CAZPAG01. The sequence continues at coordinate 10,122 of CAZPAG010000009.1, read as the reverse complement.
CTCTCGAGCAAAGCCTCTATAAGATTCCATCCGGGCTTACTTGTCCCGGCAGTGTCGGTACTAATGTCGGTCCGGGACAAGGATCCCTGTATTTCGAAATCAATGGCGGAAAAACCCGGGTTGAAACAACATCAGTTCTAAACAAAATGCCCGAAGAAGGAGAATCAATCTTGGCGACTGTTTGTTTAGGCGCTGAGATAGGCGGTGAAGTGCAAAATATTACGGCTGTCCATCAAAATCGGGCAATTGCAACAATCCTGTCAACGAAAGGATTGATAACCGTCGGGGTTGTAGTAACGCCATAAGAAATCTTTTAATGACGCAAAAGGGAGAACAAATTCTGCTCTCCCTTTTTTATTTTATTATACTAAACAACTTTTCTTTTAACGATTGGAAATTAAGCTCCTTGCTCCGTTTTTTCCGAAATCAACACGTTAAGTATCTTCTTAACAAACTCTATACTGTCCCAGTCAAATATGGAAATAGGAACAGCTTCCTTGTCTAACCTCTTGAACTTAACTATCATCCCGTTAATAACTTCAGCAGAAACCAAATCTTTTTTGCTTATAAAAACATGCTCAGGTTTTTCCAAGAGCTCTTTGTTATACGCCCCGAGCTCTTTGCGAACGGTCTCATAGTCCGAAACAGGATCAGCAGAGTCAGCGGAAATAAAATGGAATAAAATCTTTGTCCTCTCTATGTGCCGCAGGAACTTAATCCCCAGACCCTTTCCTTCAGAAGCCCCCTCAATAAGTCCGGGAATATCAGCCAGAATCAGATCATAATATACTCCCAGATTAGGTTCTAAAGTGGTGAAAGGATAATTCGCCACTTTGCTTTTGGCGTTGGTCAGCTCGTTAAGTAAGCTTGTTTTCCCCACGTTAGGCAGCCCGACAAACCCCACGTCAGCTATTAATTTCAATTCAAAACGGATTTCAAAGGTTTCTCCTTCTTTGCCGTATTCAAACTCTTTCGGGGTGGTATTGGTAGACGAACGGAAGTGAAAATTACCTCTTCCTCCTTTGCCGCCTTGGGCGATTACTTCCCTCTGTCCTATTTTAGTTATCTCAACATCCAAACCCGTATCCAAGTTATGAGATACGGTGCCTACCGGTACGAGCAAAACCAATTCTTCCCCGTCATGGCCGTCTCTAAACTGGCCTCTGCCGTCCTGGCCGGGTTTTGCTTTGAATTCTTTTTTGAAACGGAAATTATTCAAAGCGCTGAGGTCGGAGATTCCTTCAATGCAAACACTGCCTCCTTTTCCGCCTGTTCCTCCTACAGGCCCCAGAGACATCAAGTTTTTATTAAAAGCCACCGCTCCCTTTCCTCCAGAGCCGGCTCCTACTTTTATTTTTACGTCATCGATAAGCATATTGTCAGTATAGAATATTTCAGAAAGGATTGAAAATAAAAAAACGCGGGTGAGAATATAACACCGCGCCTGTTAATCCATATCCAACTGCTTGCAAAGACCTCTGCCAAAATGATATTCCGAAAATTGTTTGATTTCCAGAAGATTTTTAGGATTTTCTCCGCCGAATTTTGAACAAAAAGGGCATTTATCCTTTCCTTTCTCCGCTTCTATACCACAATTGCTGCATTTTCCATTTTCAGCCATTTTGCACCTCCTTTATGCGGCAAAAATACATTTTTAGAGAACTGTTTTTCAGACATCGTACTTCCCCCGTCACAATACTTCCCTGGGTAACCTCCAAATATATATCCCCAACAAAACGGACAAAAAAGACATAGCGAAGAAAACCAGGGAATATCCGACCGCCTGAATTAAAACACCGCCCACTAAAGCGGCCAAGCCGGTTGAAATGGCGGCTATTCCCTCCCAATGCCCCCACTGAACGATTGAATCCGTTTTATCGGTATGAGAGCTATATATGGAATCAAAGGCAGGGTTGCCTATGGCCACGCTTATGCCCCATAAAATTTGAGTGAAGAGAAGCTGGGGAATACTGCCCATAAAGGCGTAGCTCAAAAAAACCGCTCCGCGGAATAAATATCCCAAGGCCAAAAGCAATTCCTGTTCTTTCACCTTCAGCTGCCATCTGCTGAAGAGAAGAGTCAAAACACCTGCGACTATTGAGAAGACCGCCCAGGAAAATCCGGCAAAAGCTATATTCCCGCCTATTTTTTGTACGAACACCGCGTAAAAAGGGGCGAATATACCGATGACAAAAACCATCACCGTGTTGGCGGAAATGAGAACTCTAAGGCTTTTGTTAAGCCTTGTTTGAGGAAAAAGTATTTTAAAAAATTCTTTTAAGTTCATATTGTCTCATTCTATCAGAAAATCATCCACACGACAATTTTTAAACAAAAAAAGACAGCCCCTTAAATCGGGGCCGTCCTTTTGCTAACGGGAAATCGTTATTTCCCGTAACGATCATTAAGCTTAAGCTTGTGGGGTTTCTGCAGTTTCTGCTCCTGAACCTCCTTCTACTGGCGTCTCTGGTGTAGGATCTTGGTTTTCCATATAAAATTTCATATTAATTTTGAGCCACAGAATTTGATAACCCTGCAGCAGTTATTCAATTGTCGATTTCGACCTTTATTATTTCTGTCAAACTTTCAAAATAAAAAACTCAAACATTTCCCTGTAATATCCTGTTTGAGTTGTAGTATCCTGTATCCTATCTTAATTTCCAACCCCTGTCAACCCCCTGGCGTGGAATCAGCCTCAAATCAGGCCTTCCTTTCCTTCAAAAACTGCTTTAAATAAACCGACGACAAAAGCAAAACTGCCCCCAGCATCGTTATGAAATCAGAAATCAGATACTTTGAAGGAGTGGTCACGATATTGTGAGCCAATCCGCCTGTCATATAAAGAGAAATTCCCGAAACGATAAGGAAGCTGCGCAACTTGGTAAATCTCTCCCGGCTTTTTATTCCGAGGTAAAGAAAAACCAGAATCGGCAAGCCAACGAAAGGAAGACCCACAAGAACGGCGAGGATTCCCGGAATGTGCGGAATATTCCATAACACGACCCCATTTTCGTCGAGAGAAGGTATTGGAGAATTTGACCAGATGATAAAACTGCAGACCAAAGATAAAAATATGAAAACAGTTAGAACTTTCCAGACTATCTTGGGATTAATGAAAGTCAAAGCGAGATGGCAGAAATATAAAAGCCCTATCATACCGCTTAGCATCGCCAAAGGGTGCAAATAGCCGATTATTCTAGGCTCCAGCAATTTCAGCCAAACCGCTATAACCCCGACAGCCCAACAAGTGGAAGCTCCGGCAATGCCGAATAAAAAAACGGTGAAATCTCTCAAAAATACGCTTCTTTCTTTTTTGGAAGACATATAAACCAAAACAGCGGAAAACAGGAGAAAGACGGCTATTAAACTGAGGGTAATTACTCCTATTGGCATAGTCCTATTCTCTCAGTATAGCATAAAAGACGGCGAGAGATTATCACGCCGCCTTGGTAATTTTTGCCAATTTACAGCTAACTTATCTGTTTATGATTTTTATAGTAGATCCCGGCTAATATCGCCACCACCCCAAGAAGGGACAGGAAACCTGCTGAAAATACAGACCACATCTTAAGCGTTTTAGAAACGGTATGAAGGGCGAATATATAATTCAATGAAATGGCAACAGCTAAAATTGACAATCCCGTACCAAGCAAAAAAGATCGAATTCGCAGAATTTTATCTTCAATTTTTCTCCCTCCGTTTAAAAACAGAAAGGCTCCTCCTGCTATCAAAAAAGTAATCATTATTCCGTCGAAATCTCTAAGCCAAAGAGGAGTTTTCTCCAGCCAATAATAGAAAACTCCGTCAGCGCTGGCAGGTTCAGACGGGGCGAAAAAGACAATACTCAAAACGGTGGTTACGATTACGATAGCAAGAATAGACGGAAGAATATATTTTTTGCCGGGGAGATGATAAAAATTGAAAGCTATCTTCAGAAGAAAAACAGAACTCAAAAACAAGGGGATGTAACCGAAAATATAAAGTGCCTGAACCCAGAAAGGATCGGACACGACCAAACCCGGCAAAGAAACGGCGATGAAATAGATGCCGGACAGGACAAAAGTCTTAAGGAAATTACCGATATTCTCGTCTTTAGACTCTTTGTAGGAGGAGTAAAGTTTCCTGACGACAAAGAAACAGAAACAGGCGCAAACAAAGGTAGTAATATGAAGAAGAGGTATCATGGGAATTATTGACTGTTATAAATTGAGCCCTGAAATGATTATAATACTACGGAAAATTAAATACAATTAAAAAATCAAGGCCCTGAGAGGGCCCCGATTTTCTTTTGTTTCTCAACTAGACCGATTATTAGATGCGGGTTATGTTTACCGCGTTTGGTCCTTTCGGAGAATCAGCTTTTTCGAAAGACAACTTGTCTCCGACTTTCAGCTCTTCGAAGCTTACTCCTTTAAGCTCATTCCCGTGAAAAAACAAATCTTTTTCTTCTCCATCAACGGTGATGAATCCGAATCCTTTGTCTGTAAGATTTTTAATTGTTCCTTCCATGATTATAAGGTTAATTTTAATTATTGTTTAAGGTTTTATCCTAAAGCTTAGTTCACCGAACAAACTCGACTCACTTTTTATAAGGCAACTATCTTGTACAAGTAATAGTAGCGCCTAAAAGGCAAACAGTCAATATAGCACGCCTGTTCGGCATAAACCGTTGAGTAAACCGTTGAGGATCGACCTCAACAAAAGCCATTCGGCATTCCTTTTACCTTTTTTTTGACTGGTTCCTTCTCCTGCCTCTTTTTCTCAACTTTCTGCTGAGTCGTTTTTGTTTAAGCCATCCTCTGCTCATTTTTTTATTTTTATTTCCGAGCTTCAACAAGGAAACAAGGTTCTCGCGAAGCGACGGTTATTATTATTTATTTTCGAGCAAAGCGAGAAATCAAGGTTCTGCTTTGCAGGTTCTTATTTTCG
>CAZPAG010000009.1:0-5093 GCA_964584545.1 uncultured Candidatus Saccharibacteria bacterium | reverse complement strand
GTTCTTATTTTCGAGCAAAGCGAGAAATCAAGGTTCTGCTTTGCAGGTTCTTATTTTCGAGCAAAGCGAGAAATCAAGGTTCTGCTTTGCAGGTTCTTATTATATTGTGACCTTTTATTACAGATCGTTTAGGATTAGACCGTTGAGGATTAACCTCAACAGAAAATATCGCCAGAAACTGTAAGCCTTTCTCTTTTGGTTTTTTCTTCTGCCATATTATCTGATGCTTGTTAATTCTTTTTTTCTTTGCCACGAAAAGTCTTATGCATCTCTTCGCCAAATTTCTTCATGCCCTCTCTAAATTCCTCACGTTTACACTCGCGTTTTTTCTTATTCAGCAAGATACCCAAACCAAGGGCAATAAGCAAACATGGCCAAACAATAGACCAAACATCGCCGCTAATAAAACCTAAATTTTTGAATAAGAAGACGAAACCGACTATTAGAACAACCGAAGCGAAAAACATATTGAAATAAAACTTATTTTAATAAATGTTGACCTTTATGATATTCTACCAAAAAACCGCCCAAATGGCGATTTTTCATATCGCTTAATTAGTTGTTTGACAGGGTGCCAGTTTAAACTAAAATTAAGATAGAATCGGGAATCTATTAAAATAAAAAATACTATGGCGTTTTGTCCAAAGTGCGGAGGAGAAGCCAACCCGAATGATAAATTCTGTAAAGGCTGCGGGGCTAATTTAGCCGAACCGGTTGAAGTTCCAAAAAAGCAACTAACCCCGGAGAAAACACCGACTCCGACAAAAGCTTCCCCAAAATATATTGTAAGAGACATAATTAAAGCTTGTATCCAAATAGCGCTTTTAGGATTATTTTTATACTGGGCTTGGTACTCTTATAACTGCGCCGTAGGCAACTATCCGGATACCGGCGATCAGATGTGCCAAAAGCTTTATCAAACTTTCAGCGGCAGTGGCGGAGGCGGCGGTGGCGGAGGGAATCAGGTCAGTATAGCGTGCCAGCACTGTTCGTCAGGTTACTGCTGGACCGAAGGACACTGTTGCCCCAGCTCTTCGCAATATTACTGTAATGGCTACTGTTATCGTTCAAGCAATGAAGCCTACAACGCAGGTTGTCACCAGAGCAGTTGGACAAGGTTGTGTTGTCCCTAATAACCTTAAACAGGAAATACTTGGTTTGAAATCAAAAAAGACCGCATTGGCGGGCTTTTTGTTTTTTACTTTAATCCAATTTACTTAATTTTTTTGCAGAAAATTCCACCAAAACATTTATCCATTCCGCAGTCACAAATTTTCACCTCGTGGCTGTATTGGGGCGAGCAGCCGCAGGCGCCGATAAGGCACGCATTTGGGAAGTCTCCCGTGGCTTCGCAGCAAGAAGAAGTCGCAACGGTTCCTCCTGAGATCAAACAGGCCTGCTCTTTGTTCACCCACAGATAAATCAAGCATCCTGCGACGATAACAGCCAACGCTATGATAATAAGAAATGTTTTAGAGATATTTGTATAGTTAATTGTTATTACCCTATTTTATCAGAATAATATTATTCAGTTAACTCCTCTACTTCTTTTTTGCCCCTTTCTAATTCTTCCCTCTGTTCTGAATCTTCCTCTAACAGCAGTGTCTGAAATTCTCCCATATGGGTTTTTTCTTCTTTGGCTATATCTAAAAGAATTCTTCTGATATTCTCTTTTTCCGTCATAGCCGCCATTTGTTCATAAAGATTTACCGCGTCTAACTCGGCTAACATCCCGACCCTTAATATCTCTTTGTCTAAATCTTCTTTTTTAATTTTATCGAGATTAATTGGTATTTGTGACAACATATTTTTATTTACCCGATTTAAAACCGACCTTTCCTAATTTTAATTGCCTTACCTCTTATTAAAGCTTCTGTAACTTTTTTTCGAGCCAAAGTTAAGGTTCGTTGAAGAGTGCTTTGAGAAATTTTCATTTTTTTAGCCGCCTCTTTTTGCTCCAAATCTTTCAAATCGCAAAGTCGCAAAGCCTCCAGCTCGTCTATGCTCAAATCAACTTCTTCCAACGTAGACAAAGGCACGGCTCTTGGCTTGAAATAAACCACATCCGGATCAAATAATACTCTTCTCGGTTTCAATGGTCTTACCATATTATTCTCTCACTAAGTTAATTTTACATTTTGGACACTCAAGCTGTGAACAAGGAACGCCGCGTTCGTGAGAAATTTTATAACCGCACTTTTGGCAAGCGCAATAACCGCCAGGACCCCCTCCTGTGGCCGTTTTAATTTCTCCTTCAAATCTACCCTTTCTCTGCCACCCGAAACCTCTGCCAAATTCAGGTTTATAAAATCCCGTTTCCATTTTATGGCTTATGATTTGAATAGCGACATACTGAAAATTTTCTATTTCTTTCATAAGTTTTTCTCTCAAGCCGTTAGAAATTTTAGTCGCTTCTTCCACTCTTAAGTTACTCGGCAGTTTTATTTCTAAGCTAGCAGTGATAACCGAACCTTTTTTCTGAGTTTTTAAAGAAGAAATCTCTATATTCTGCGTTTCAGCGATCGTCTTTATCTTTCCTTCAATTTCCTCACCGGCAGAAACGTCAAGCAAAGAATCAACTGCTTCTTTGCCCAAAGAAAAAGATTGTTTAATGATATAAGCGCCTATTAAAAAGGCTAACAAAGAATCGGCATAAACCCAGTATTTTGTCAGGAATAAGCCGATAAAAACGGCAAGCGAAGCATAAACATCAACTCTTGAATGGAACCCGTCCGAAAGCAAACTGATGGAATTCTCTTTTTTACCGTAATAAATTTTTACCCTGGCCATTATTTCATTAACAGCCGCCGATAATATCATTATCCCAAAAGCCAAATAGCTGATTTTAATTTTTTCAGGGTCAAGAAAACCTTGATAGGCCCTGTAAATAATTCCCGCGCCCGTCGCCAAAAGAATTATGGTAATAATCGTGCCGGCCAGAACCTCAAATTTATAATAGCCGTAGGGATGCTTTTGGTCTTCTGCCTTTGCAGATATTCTGATTCCAATATAACCGACGGCTGAAGAAAAAATATCCATAAAAGAATGGATGCCTTCGGCTAAAATGGCGGCAGAACCGGAAAAAACACCAACAGCTACTTTGCCTCCGGCCAATACCGCATTTGCCAATATTGAGACAACCGCTACTTTTTCTTTCATTTTGATTCCGTGACTATTCTGTTAATAATTTCTCCGAATATTTTTTTATATTTTTTATTTATCTCGACAACCGGCTTCATTTTTATTGTTGATTTGACGAAATCCTTTCTATAGGGAATTTTACCGAGGACTGGAATCTTGTTCATTTTAGCAAACTTTTCTATTTCTTTGCAAAAATTCAGGGAAAGATCGGACTTATTTATCACAATTCCATGCTTAATCCTAAAGTGATTGGCGAGGAATAAAACCCTTTTCAAATCAAATAAAGCAGAAGGCGTGGGCTCAGTCACTCCGACAATGTAATCAGTGCCGACCAGAGAGGCGATCACCGGACATCCAATCCCCGGCGAAGAATCTATAATCATTGTATCATCCTTTACTTTTTCATTAATTTTATCGGAATATTTTCTCACTTCGGCCACTACTTCGCCGGAAGCCAATTCTCCCAGCTTAAGTTCTCCTGAGACCAAATCGACATTATAGTTTTTTCCGGTATAAATTGTGCCGATTTCTTTTTTAGTTTCTGTTATCGCCCCAGTCGGACACGCAACAATGCAAGCCTTGCAACCGATACAAATATCTTTTACGAAAACAGGGTACTTCCCTTTAACAGAAATAATGGCATTTTGCTTACAAATAGAAGCGCACTTGCCGCATTTTGTGCATTTAGTAAAATCCCATTTGGGAATTGGCTGAAGAACAGTAGCATACTTTTTTCTTTTTACGGAGAGCAAGAGATGGTCATTGGGGCATTCTGCATCAGCATCAACAATCATGGTTTTGCTGATTCTAGAAAATTCAACAGCAAGCGAAGTCGCCACCATTGATTTTCCCACCCCGCCTTTTCCACCTGTTACCGCTATTTTCATCACGATAGAAGTCCGCCTTTATATGACCTGAGCAGTCATTTTCAGACAAACATTTTTTATTGATTATGCTCCGTCAGTCTCGAAACAGAAAAAATATTTTATCTTTTTCTGTCCAGAGACTACAATGAATCTCATATTTTTTTAAAAATTAAAGAAACCAAAAAGAAGATAGTTGAAACGATGATAATTAAAGGACCTGCCGGAAACCCGGTTATTCTAAAAAGTAAAATTCCTAAAAAAGCACTTAAAATCCCAAGAAAGGTTCCGCCAAGAGAAAATTGAAATAAGTTTTTGCTCAAATTTCTGGCCGTAACGGCTGGGATAGCGACTAAAGCAGCCGTTAAAAGACCGCCGACAACCTTTACTCCTAAAGCAACGATTATGGCGATAGAAAATAGATAAAAGAGATTATATTTTTTAACGTTTATTTTTTCAGACTTCGCTAAATCCTCGGAAATATTAATTAAAGTTATTTTAAAATAAATTCTCTTAATCAACAGAAAAATAAAAAGACACGTAATGCAGATTACTAACGTATCCAAAAACCCAATTTTTGATATGTCGCCGACTAAAGCGGTCTCTGCCTGCCCGATTGGCAGGAATAAAAAGGCAATAGCAACGCCTGAAGTGAAGACAATTGCAGTTAAGGCCTCCGCTGATAATTTTGTTCTTATCTCAAAAAGCCAAATAAGGATAATCCCCAAAATGACGAAAGGAAAGGCGCCCAAGGAAACATCAAAACCATATAAAAGAGCTAAAGCAATACCGGGTAGCGTCAAATGGCCGAGAGGACCGGCGACCAAAGCCATTTTTTTTGAAAGCATCAAGGTCCCTAAATACCCCGCTGCCCCTCCGATGAAAATCCCGGCTATTAAACTTAATGAAAATTGTTCCATGATATTAGTGTCTATGATGCTCGTAAAATTTCACCTCCTCTCCATAAAGCTCCTGCAAATTTTCTGTAATTAAAACTTCTTTTGGAGAACCCTGGCAAATTGAACACTTATTTAAACAAATTACATAATTTGAAAATTTAAAAACAACGCTTAAATCGTGGGTTACAAG
>CAZPAG010000008.1:31580-43969 GCA_964584545.1 uncultured Candidatus Saccharibacteria bacterium | reverse complement strand
AGCTACCACGGCTCTCCTGCGCTCTGATTAATTATCAGAGCTTCGGAAGAGCGAGCGCACCGCTAAAGGGCGCTACTTGTCCTTCCGAAGCGCGAATATAATGAGCGCGAAGGAGGAAGCTACCACGGCATATATCTGATTTTAGCTGAAATTGGCCCTTTTCTCAATAATAGTGGACGATGCAGGGCTCGAACCTGCGGCCTCTTCGGTGTAAACGAAGCGCTCTACCACTGAGCTAATCGTCCATTATTAGAGTGCGCGGGAGAGGACTCGAACCTCCACGCCTTGCGGCACTAGCACCTCAAGCTAGCCTGGCTACCAATTACAGCACCCGCGCAAGTCTTATTCGGCCGCTTCCACTTCCGGTTTTTCTTCTACGGGGACTACAACTTTGTCTTTTCTCTTTAATTTGGCTCTTTTCCCTCTGGCCGACCTTAAATAATAGAGTTTTGACCTTCTGGCCTTGCCCTCTCCTAAAACTTCTATCTTTACTATTGTCGGAGAATGAATGGGGAAGATTTTTTCAATTCCCACCCCAGAAATGATTTTTCTGACCGTGATCGTGCCTCCAAGTTCGTTGCCGTGCTTTCTGGCAATGACCAGACCGATAAATTCCTGGATTCTCTCCTTGTCCCCCTCTTTGATTTTTTGGGAAACCTTAACCGTGTCTCCGGAACGGATATTCGGTAGATCTTTTTTCGACTGAGATAGATTATATGTATTAAGTTTTTTTGTCATATATTTTCTAAAACGTTATTTAATTCTTTCGGTAATTCCGAAGAAAATTCCATTGTTTTACCGTTAGGCATGGTTATCTTCAAGTAGCTTGCGTGAAGGAACTGCCTTGTCAGCCCTTTTGGTGCAGGTTGATTTTTGAACCTATATAGTTTATCTCCGGCTAGGGGATGGTTGAGATAAACAAGGTGAGCCCTTATCTGGTGTTTCCTGCCGGTTTTGGGTTCAAGCTCAATCAAATCATAATTTTGCGCCTTTGGCAAGAAATTATCCCCAGAGGCATAATTTTCAAATCTTTGCAATACTCTGTATTTAGTGACAGCCAGTCTTTTGCCTTCTGATTTAGGCTCTCTGGGCAAATAGGCTTTTTGTTTCCTTTTGTCGCTTCCTGATCGGCCCAGTAAAGTTTCTATTTCCCCTTCTTCATTTTTCAGGTTTCCTACTGTTAAAGCCAGATATTTTTTAACTACTTTTCTCTCTTTGAACTGTTTCTGCAGGAATTCAAGAGCTTTGTCGTTTTTCGCTATTAATAAAACTCCGGAGGTATCTTTGTCGATCCTGTGGACCCTCTTTTTAAAGTCGTCAGAGTTAATCCCGGCAGGTTTGTCTATAACCAAAATATCTTCATCTTCGTAAATTTTTTTAAAAAAATTTCCAGGGTCCTGCTGGCGGGAATCATAATTATTTTTGAATTCCATGTGGGCGCGAGCCGACTTGAACGGCTGACCTCTTCAATGTCAATGAAGCGCTCTAACCAGCTGAGCTACGCGCCCAAATTATTTATTAATTGGAGCAATTCTTTCCCTATATAGACTATCCGTCTTTGAAGGTCGCTATTATGATAGAATACTACACAGACTCCTTTATAATCTCTAAAAGTTGATTTAATAGCTCTTTTATCAAATTGTGTTTTAAAAAATTGCGATTTAGGTATATCCAAGATACTAGACCAGTATCTTTTTAAAATATCCTCATGCTGGTCTTTTCTTAAATGTAGGCAGCATCGGAATTTTGATTTTTCTGGAAAATATAAATGGCGGAATAAATTTAAAAAAGCGGCTAATATGTTGGGATTCGAGTTGGCTATTACGAATGCTCCATCTTCTTTTGTTCCTTCTGCCAAATAAAATGTTGCGAAAATTAACTCTCCTATCTTTCTGTTAATTATTATATCGGATGTAAAATCTTTAGCCTCCTGTTTAATATTTTCTATTTTTTCATTATGTCTGTCTCTGTTAATTTTGTTAGCTTTTAGTCTAGCTTTTACCAGGGCGTCTAGCCACTTTTTATGAAGATGTTTTTTTTGCGCTTTGGATAGCTTAATATTATGCAACCACCCACTCAGGGTTGAGCGGGGTACGTTTATGGTTTTCTCTATATCTCGAATGCTTTCCCCTTTCGAGCGTAGATTAATAGCCTCCTCTTTTTTTGTTAGATTAGTCCTCATGTATATACGAACCAAAGAGATACTACTACTCTATTCTTATTTTAAGGTACTAAAACGATTTCTGCAAGCAATATTTAATGAAACTAACCGCCCATTAGTGCGCGCAGGTGGATTCGAACCACCGACCCCCACTTTATAAGAGTGGTGCTACTGCCGCTGAGCTATGCGCGCTTGATCAATTTTTCGTATTCCTCTCTTTCGATTGTTTCTTTTTCTACTAAGGTTTTGGCGATTTTTTCAAGCTGGGCTTTCTTTTTGGTCAGGATTTTTAAGGCGGTTTTTTCAGCGTCTCTGACAAATCTCTCTACTTCCTTGTCTATTTTTTCAGCGACATTTTCAGAATAATTTCTTTGTTCTGAAATCTCTTTCCCTAAAAACATCAAATCATCCTTCTCCCCGAAAGAAATTGGCCCTAAGTCTGACATACCAAACTCTTTGACCAGTTTCCTTGATAGATTAGACGCTCTTTCTAAATCATTGCTGGCTCCGGTAGTTATTTCATTAAACTTTAGTTTTTCTGCAGAATATCCTCCCAAAAGAGTTGCCAGCTCTGCTAAAAATTCTGTTTTTGTTTTAATTTTTTTGTCTTCAGTCGGCACTTTTAAAGTATAGCCGGCAGCCATTCCTCTGGCAATAATGGAAATCTTTCTGACAGGTTCAGCGTCAGGAAGAGAAGAAGAGACTAAGGCGTGGCCGGCCTCATGAAAGGCGGCGATTTCTTTTTCTTTCTTTGATAAAAGATGGCTTCTCCTTTCGGGTCCCAGCAAAACCTTTTCAATTGATTCCAAAAAATCATCTTGCGATACTTGATGCTTATTGTGTCTAGCTGCTAAAATGGCAGCTTCATTAACCACGTTTGCCAGATCTGCGCCTGAAAATCCTGGGGTCCTTTCAGCCACTTCTCTTAAGTGGATATTCGGAGCCAAAGGCTTACCTTTGCAGTGGATTTTTAGGATAGCTTCCCTGTCATTTATATCCGGAAGATCTAAAACAACCTTTCTATCAAATCTCCCCGGTCTTAATAGGGCAGGGTCCAGAACGTCTCCCCGGTTGGTTGCTGCCATAACAATAACATTAGTATCTCTTTCAAATCCGTCCATTTCCACCAAAATTTGGTTCAAAGTTTGTTCTCTCTCGTCGTGCCCTCCGCCAAAGCCGGCTCCTCTTGTTCTCCCTACGGCATCTAATTCGTCTATGAAGACTATGGAGGGAGAATGTTTTTTAGCGGTCAGGAATAAGTCTCTTACTCTGCCTGCTCCCACTCCGACGAATAATTCAACGAATTCTGATCCTGAAATGTGGAAGAAGGGAACATTAGCTTCTCCCGCTACCGCCCTGGCCAATAACGTCTTTCCGATGCCCGCCGATCCTAAAAGTAAAACTCCCCTTGGGATCCTGGCCCCCATAGCCAGGAATTTTTTAGGATTTTTTAGAAAATCAACAACTTCTTTCAATTCTTCTTTTGCTTCCTTGAGTCCGGCCACATCGTCAAAAGTAATATTCTCTTTAGGATGGCCTTCGGCTCCGAACAACCTTGCTTTAGCCTTGGTAAAGTCAAAGGCTTGCATGGCTCCTGTCTTTGCCTGTTTGAACATTGTCCAGAAGAAAACTCCAAAAAGTATTAAAGGCAGCACTATTAGTAAAACTGGTCCTAACCAGCTCCAAACATCATTAGCTTCTTTGTTCTCAACTCGCACATTGGCCAAATTCGTTTTATCGACACCGAAATTTGTTAGCGATTCGGACAAGGAAGCTCCGGTTTCTTTCTGGGAAGTGGCCTTTGTGTCATCCTTGTAAACTATCTGAAGCCCGTTCCCTGAAATTGTAATTTGTTTGACGTTATCCTGATTAATATCTGATACTAATTGGCTTAAAGGTATAACCCCCTTGGTTTCGCCGGCTGGTTGGGAAAATAAGGTAAAAACGCTGGAGACTACCAGCAGGATTATTAAAATGAATACGAAATTTTTAAGCAGATTTTTCATAATTTGTAACGAAGTTAGAAATTATATGGTTCCTGTCAAAGACAAGGTTCATATAAAATACTTCTTTAATATAGCAAAAAGATGGAATAAATTCAATTAGAAAGGTCTCCTCAGAAGAGGAGACCTTTAGGCCTCGTGGCCTTTGTTTTATTCCTTGACGGTAATGGGTGGGAGCTTGGAAAGTGCATTCCGTGTTATTGCTATGATTTGTTGTGCCTGGAGTTTTGTATATTCGTTTCCCTTTAAAGGATGGCTCCGGCTTCCGTTCAGAATCAGAGCTAGGGAATCATGGAGATACCACCAGGGCATATCTTCGCTCTGGCCGATAAATTGCAGGTTTTTGCCGCGGGCATCAATTCCCCTCTCTTTTGACTCTGCCCATCTCAAGTTTGCAGCTATTTCGTTGAGGCGGACTTCGGAGTCACGGTGTCTTTGTATCCCCGTATAAAACCTACCATCTCCTCTGCCCTGGGTCCAAATCACGACAGTCGCCCCAGCCTCAAAGGCAGCTTCTCGGATTTCGGGATGCCCTAAGATTGAAGCTATCCTTATTCCGTTGGGGAGATTTATCCACCTCGTGAACTCCTTGAGTTTTTCCCTGCTTTCTATCCTCTGATTTTCCTGGTTGTAGACGATGTCGAAAAGCTCGAAAACCTTCTTTTGTACCTCCTCCCAGTTGACGGCATCGTTGCCGTTTTTTTTAAGCAGTCGGGGGTACCCCTCGATAATGAAGTGCATCGAGGTAGGCGGCAGTGGTTTAACATTATCTACCGCCGTGGCAAGCTCTATCAATGGTCTCAAGGCAGGTTCTTTGAGGTTGATTTTTTCTCCGAGCTTATCCACTAAAATCTGGGCAGAGCTCATTCTCCAGGATTTTGTTTTGTGTTGGTCATACTCTCCGCCTCCCGTGTCGAAGTGCAGGACGCTGGGATCATTTTCTGTTCCAGGGAGTGTCCCGCCGGCGCTGACAAAAGCAATAGTGGCTTTTGCCGCTCTGGGGATAAACTTTCTTGCTATCCAGAAGCAGAGCCATGCGTCGTCGTCGGGGAACCGATGGCCAACAAGGGTTTTTATCTCCGGAGACCCGTTCCCACAAAGGATTTCCACCAACTTATCGATCGCTTCTTCCTCCCGTGAACTATAAACCGTTTTTTCCATCAAGCATTTCCTCCGTATTAAATTTGTCAGGAGTTTTATTACTCCCGTACTGGTCTTTTAATAACATTTTTTTATCATTTTGTCAAGCACAAAATAAGACAATACAAAAACGGCGAGTTTACGCCGTTTACTAAGGATATTCAGGACTTCTTTATTTTTCAGCCAACTTCAGGCTCATTCTGTGTTCTTCAGGCCTGATTTCTAATATCTTGAAATCATAGCTCTTTCCGATTTTCAGGCTTTCTTCCATTTTAGTCTTTGTTCCAAACTCAGATATGTGGCAGAGCCCTTGGATTTTAGAATCAATTTGAATAAAGGCTCCAAAAGGATTAAATTTGGTTACCTTACCCGAAACCACGTCATCCTTTTTGAATTTCGTTTCAATGTTTTTCCAGGGATCAATCTTTAAGGCTTTTAAGGATAAGGAAACCTTGTCATTGTCGATCTCTATAATTTTTGCCTTTACTTTTTCTCCTACTTTGACGATTTCAGTCGGATCCTCGATTATTTTCCAGTCTAACTCTGATATGTGTATTAACCCTTCAATCGGTTCGTGGCTTAGTCCTTCTTTAATAAATTTTATGAAAGCTCCAAAGTCGGTGACTCCGGTTATTTCTCCTTCAATAACATCTCCTACCTGGTAATTTTTTAAGAATTCTTTTATCTTTTCCACTTCCTTAGCCCTTTCTGATAAAATCAGCTTTTCTTCTCTGGGATTCAAATCAAAAACTCTTACCATCATTTCCAGGCCGATAAACTTCTGGAGTTCTTTAAGGATTTTCATCGGGTCTCCGCCTTCCACTTTCGGGTAATGCTCGGCAGACAATTGGGAAATGGGTAAAAATCCTTTTATTCCCGAAATCTCCACCAAAAGTCCTCCTTTGTTTGCCCCTAATATCTTAACCGATATTTCTTCTCCGTTTTCTTTCTTCTGTTTTAGCTGTTCCCAATTCAATTCTTTTGAAGCGCTGCTAAGAGAAAGCTCTTTGTACCCTTCTTCGTTCTCCAGATCGGTTATCTTGGCGAAAACAATGTCCCCGATTTTTAAATTTTTCAGCTGGTTTTTAGCCAACTGAAATTCCCGGCCGTAAATTATCCCGGTTCCCTGAGGCCCCAAGTCCAAATAAACGGCTCCGCTCGTTTTCTCAATAATTTCCCCCTGGGCGATGTCCCCGGTCTTTAGAGGTTTGATTAAATTGTCTTTTTCCATGATTTCTTTCATATCGGTTAATTTAACACATATTATTTATTTTTTCAACAGTTGAAGGCAACAATTGAGTATGGTAAAATAGAAGAAGGAATAATTTTAAATTATTATTTTTTTATGCAGATTTTCTGGAAAGGGCAGTCCTGCTTTCAAATAATAGCAACTCCCAATAAGAATAGTCAAATAAAGATAGTTATTGATCCGTTTTCCGAAGATATTGGCTTGAGAGTGCCCAAGCTCGAGGCGGATGTCCTTTTGGTTTCCCACAATCACTACGACCACAATAATGTAAAAGCTGTTTCTGGCAGTCCGTTTTTGATTTCCGGTCCTGGAGAGTATGAAATAAAAGGAGTTTTTGTTCAGGGAGTCTCTTCATTTCATGACAATTCCCAGGGTAAAGAAAGGGGGCAAAATACCATATATTCTTTGGAGGTGGAGGATATAAGAATATGCCACCTTGGAGATTTAGGCCAGAACGAATTGACCGAAGACCAGCTTGAAAAGATAGGAGATGTTGATGTTCTGTTGGTTCCCGTGGGAGGGGAAGCCACTATTTCAGCTAAAGAAGCTGTTAAAATAATGGCCCAGATCGAGCCGAAAATTACCATACCTATGCATTATCAGATTCCGAAATTGAAACTGAAATTTGACGGAGTAGATAAGCTTTTAAAGTCCCTTGGGTTAAAAACGATAGCGCCGCAGGATAAATTAACCATTAAGAAAAAAGATATTTCTTCGGAAGAAGCGAAGATTATCGTTTTGCAGCCCTAATGCCTGAGGCTCCTGAAAAAAAACAGGGATTGTCGCTGGGCGCAAGGAAAGTAATGCTTTGGGCCTTGATGATAGTTATCGGCACAGGACTTATCTTCTGGTGGTTCAAAGCTTTTCAAGGAAAGATTAAAAATATAGGGGGAGAAGAGTTAAAAAAAGAACTCAACGTAGATCTATTAAAAGACCAATTCAAGAATTTACCTCAATTAAATGGTCAAGAATAAAAAGAAAACAATTAAAATTAAAATAAAAAAGAAAAAAGTTACTAATCTTCCAAAAAAGAAGGCTCTTTCTGCCAAGGAGAAAAAAATTGAAAAAAAACAAGAAAAGAAAAAAGAAGAGATTAGGGAGATAGGTTCGGTTAAGCCAAGAGAGATAACCGAGGAAATGAAAGAAAGCTATATCGACTATGCGATGTCGGTAATCATTTCTCGAGCTCTTCCTGACGTTAGGGATGGTTTAAAGCCGGTTCACCGGAGAATTTTGTATACCATGCATGAAGACGGGTTAAGACACGATGCCAAATTCAGGAAATCGGCAACCGTTGTCGGAAGCTGTTTGGGGCGTTATCATCCTCACGGAGACATCTCTGTTTACGACGCTTTAGCCAGAATGGCTCAGGATTTTTCTTTGAGGTATCCTCTGATTAACGGTCAGGGAAATTTTGGTTCAATTGATGGGGATCCTCCGGCTGCTATGCGGTACACGGAAAATAGAATGTCAAAAATTGGGGAGGAGACCTTAAAAGATATTGAGAAGGATACTGTTGATTTTGTCGATAATTATGACGGGACGAGAAAAGAACCCCAGGTCTTGCCCTCTCCTCTCCCCCAGCTTTTGTTAAACGGTTCTCTGGGCATTGCCGTGGGCATGGCGACAAACATACCGACTCACAATCTTTCTGAAGTTTGCGACGCAACAATGCATTTGATAGACAACCCCAAGGCAGACACCGAGGACCTTTTTGAGTTTGTAAAAGGACCGGACTTCCCGACAGGAGGAGAAATCTTCGACCAGAAGGCGATTTTGCAGGCTTATTCCCAGGGTTCGGGTCCCATATTGACCAGAGGCAAGGTAGAGGTGTTTGAGCATGAAAAGACCGGCCGCCAGCAGATCATAATTAACGAGATTCCTTTTCAAGTTGCGAAATCCACCCTTGTTGAACAGTTCGCCAATTTGGTCCAGGAAAAGAAGATAGACGGGATAAAGAATATCAGGGACGAATCAGATAAGGATGGAATGAGAATTGTCATTGAGTTACAAAAGGACGTTATCGCTCAGAAGATTTTAAACCGTCTTTATAAATTCTCCGATCTCCAGAAAACGTTTCATTTGAATATGTTGGCTCTGGTTGACGGCATCCAGCCGAGGGTTTTAAGCTTGGCCGAAATGCTGGGATATTTTATTGAACACAGAAAACAGGTTGTTTATAGGAGAACCCAATATGAATTGAATAAATCCAAAGAAAGAGCTCATATATTGGAAGGATTACATAAGTGTTTGGCTAATATTGACGAGGTTATAAGAATTATAAAGAGATCAGAAAGCAGGGAGGATGCCCAGAAGAACTTGATGAAGAGATTTAAATTGACTGAGATCCAGGCAAACGCCATTTTGGACACCAAACTTTCAGCTTTGGCCAAATTAGAGAGAAAGAAAATTGAGGACGAACTGAAAGAAATGATGGCAAAGATAAAAGAGCTGACAGCTATTTTAAAAAGTCCTCAAAAGATAAAAGAGATGATTAAAAAAGAATTAAAGGCCTTGAAAGAGAGTTTTGGCGACGAGAGGAAAACAAAAGTCCATACTCAGGCGGTAGGTGAAATTGCCGAAGAAGATTTAGTCCCGGCCGAAGAAACGATAATTACCCTTACCCAAGGAGGCTATATCAAGAGAATAAACCCCGAAACCTATAAGCTCCAAAAAAGAGGCGGGAAAGGCCTCGTAGGCATGAAAACCGTTGGTGAAGATATCGTTGAACACTTCTTGTCCGCAAATACTCATGATAATCTGTTATTCTTTACCGATTCGGGAAGGGTTTTTAGGACGCCGGTTTATGAAATACCGGAAGGTCAAAGGGTGGCAAAAGGCAGGGGTCTTTTAAACTTCCTTGAGGTTTCTTCGGAAGAAAAGGTTTTGTCTTTAATCCCTTTGGGGAAAGAGGACTTGGCCCTGGGAACAAAATATTTAGCGATGGTTACCAGAGATGGTATAATCAAGAAAACCGAACTTTCTGAATTTGAGAATATAAGAAAGTCTGGGCTGATTGCCATTACTCTTAAAAAGTCCACTGTTCACGCACAGGGAGATATTCTAAATAGCGTCAGAAAGACCACCGGAGAAGATGAAATAATCCTGGTCACCAAGAAAGGGCAATCGGTAAGATTTAAAGAAAAAGACGTAAGATCTATGGGCAGGGGGGCTTCTGGGATAAAAGGAGTGAGATTGCAGAAGGGAGACGAGGTCGTGGGCATGAGCGTTATTAAAAACGTAAAGTCAAAAGACCAGAAACCGGAAAAGAGTTATTTATTGGTAGTTATGGAAAACGGATTCGGCAAAAGAACGGACTTAAAAGAATACAAGCTCCAGGGGAGAGGGGGGTCCGGCATTAAGACGGTAAAACTCACCCCAAAGACAGGAAATTTAGTCGCTTCAAAAGTCCTGACTGACGAAGAAGATTTAATTATTATTTCCAGAAAAGGTCAGGTTATAAGGACGGAAATAAAAACGATCCCTATTTTAAGCAGGTCTACTCAGGGAGTAAGGATAATAAAACTTGAAGCTGACGATAAAGTCGCTTCATCAACCTGCATTTAATAAAATTAAAAAATATGGCTGGATTTCTAAATCCGGAAACCGTTTTGAGACAGCTGAGGCTGCAAAAAGGCATGGTGGCGGCTGATTTCGGCTCAGGTTCCGGGGGTTGGGTGATACCTTTAGCTAAAAAACTGGAAGAAGGAAAGGTTTTTGCAATAGATATTCTGGAAGAGCCTCTCTCTGCTCTATCGAGCAAGGCAAGAATGGAGAAGCTTTTCAATGTCCAGACAATTAAATCAGACGTTGAGCAAACTTCAAAGATGATTTCCGATTCTTGCGATTTGGTTTTGATGACTAATCTTCTTTTTGAGGTTGATAATAAAAAACAGACTTTATCCGAAGGGAAAAGAGTTTTAAAAAAAGGAGGCAGGGTTTTGGTGGTTGACTGGAAGCCAGACGCTGTTCTTGGCCCAAAAGAAGGAAGAGTTTCTTCTGAGGATGTTAAAAAAGATACAGAAGAAGTCGGACTGAAATTTGAAAAAGAATTTGAAGCCGGGCCTTATCATTACGGCCTGGTTTTTATCAAATAATATGCATCCCGCGCAATTAAGGTAATGTATGCGCGGGAGCCCTGGCAATCTCTAACTTCGTTACAAATTATGAAAAAATATATTTTTATATTAGGGCTACTGGCTTTTTTTACAGTTCTTCTGCCAAGTAGCGCTTTAGCTATAGATTCTGTTGAGTGTACCAGTCATTGCTACGACATAGGAGCTGACGTTGGGAAATGCATTACAATATTTGATACGCCGACGAGTTGCTGTTATGGGACCTCTCAGTGCGGAGCTTATTCTCAAATGTGTAAAAGCGGAGAATGGCAAAACTGGCAGGACACAGGCGGTTGGTACGGTTGCCCTCTTATAAACTGTTGGTGTGTTAGCTGTGAGTCTGGCAGTTCTCATAGTTGCGGAGGGACTTCAGCCTCAGCAAAAATTAACAGCGTCACAACCAATAGCTCTTCTTACAACTCCGGGGATACTGCTGTTGTGACATGGAGCTCAACCGGCATAGATCCTAATGATTTCTGCCTCTGGCTTTACAAGGGTAGCACCGAGAAAGAGCATCATTGTACCGGGGAACTTTGGGGGGATATCACAAGCCCCTATTCCTGGACTTTAAATTCCGGCCTTGAAACAGGAAGCGACTATCGTTTCAAGGTCTGCCAGCATGGAGCCTATGGATGTGAAAGCGAGAGTAACACTAACATCACGGTTTACAGCAACTATTTTACGGTCACCAAACCAGCCTCAGCAAAAATTAACAGCGTCACAACCAATAGCTCTTCTTACAACTCCGGGGATACTGCTGTTGTGACATGGAGCTCAACCGGCATAGATCCTAATGATTTCTGCCTCTGGCTTTACAAGGGTAGCACCGAGAAAGAGCATCATTGTACCGGGGAACTTTGGGGGGATATCACAAGCCCCTATTCCTGGACTTTAAATTCCGGCCTTGAAACAGGAAGCGACTATCGTTTCAAGGTCTGCCAGCATGGAGCCTATGGATGTGAAAGCGAGAGTAACACTAACATCACGGTTTATTCCAGAGATTTTACAATAGGAGCCGCTACTCAAACCTGCTCTCAACTAAGTGGAACTTGGTGTCAGTCAGGTCAAACTTGCACTGGTCAAGATATAGCTTCCCAGACTTCCGATGCCAGCTCTCATTCGGGCCAGATTTGTTGCAAGAGTGGCACCTGCCAAGCAGCGGGTACCCAAACCTGCTCTCAACTAAGTGGAACTTGGTGTCAGTCAGGTCAAACTTGCACTGGTCAAGATATAGCTTCCCAGACTTCCGATGCCAGCTCTCATTCGGGCCAGATTTGTTGCAAGAGTGGCACCTGCCAAGCAGCGGGTACCCAAACCTGCTCTCAATTAACAGGAGTTTGTTGTACGGGAGGAGATACTTGTAATAGCGGTAAGATTTTAGGAGCTTCCGATTGTGCAGAATGTTGCGGAGACAGTAATAATTGCAGCGGTAGCGGACCTGGACCTGGTCCTGGCGGTCCGGTTGAAATTCAAAATCCAATAAAAGCTGGCAGCCTAGAGGATCTTATAGATAACATTATCGATTTTATCTTTAAGATTGCGATCGTTTTAGCTCCTTTATTGGTGATTGTGGCCGGCTTTCTATTCATAACTTCTGCCGGAGACGTTAAAAAAGTTACCCAGGCTAAAAATATATTGATTTATACCGCAGTCGGTCTTTTTATCGTCTTGCTTTCAAAAGGCATATTGGCTATAATAAAGCAAATTCTTGGGACGACATA
>CAZPAG010000008.1:12430-31480 GCA_964584545.1 uncultured Candidatus Saccharibacteria bacterium | reverse complement strand
ATTTGCTTTGATATGTCATGCGAGACATAATAAAGCAAATTCTTGGGACGACATAATATATAAATTTGCTTTGATATGTCATGCGAGACATAATAAAGCAAATTCTTGGGACGACATAATATATAAATTTGCTTTGATATGTCATGCGAGACATAATAAAGCAAATTCTTGGGACGACATAAAGTTAATATCTCCTTGATATATCAAAATGGTTGTGATATTTTAGAGTAAGTATTAATATCAATATAAAAAGGAGGGGAAAATACATGAAAAAAGCTTTAATTTCTTTATTCTTAGTAAGCTTTATTGCGGGCGGAGTTTTGTCTTTTGCTCCTTTGGCTAATGCCGAAGATGTCGGCCCTCCCGATCACTGCACTATGACCAGGGATGTTGGTATAGATAAATGCCCCACTTCAGGATCTTGCGATTTTGATAGTTCAACTAAGCCTTGCGGAGTGTGTTGCTTGATGAACGCGCTTTATACGATAACCGACTGGGTGTTTATCGTTACTATAGCTATCGTGATGTTATTTGTAATTATGGGAGCTTTCACCTTCGTCACTTCAGCAGGCGACCCGGAGAAGACAAAGAGCGGAAGGTTATATATAACTTATGCCGCAATCGGTTTGGCAGTAGGGCTTTTAGCAAGGGCGGTGCCTGGAATCGTTAGAATGGTAATCGGAGTTCAGGGTTAAAATTAAATCACAACAAAAATTTTAAAAAAGGTCGAAAAATAGATTTTTCTATTAATTCGTCTATCTATTATGAAGAAAATTTTATCAGCTTTAGCGCTAATCAGCTTTTTATTCTTTTTGGTAGCGCCTGCGATAGTTTCGGCTGAGGGGACAGAAGGTCCTTCCAATTGCTGCAAAATGAAAAGAGCTTTAACTATAGAGGGCGAGACTTGTGCAGCTGGATCTATTGTTGGCGTGACAACCGGTGATTCGTGCGGTTCTTTGGGTAATGTTTCTTGTGCATCTCCTTATTGGGGAGCATATTGTCTCATAAATACTCTTAATAATATTACCGACTGGGTCTTTGTGATTTTGATAGCTTTGGCAGGATTATTCGTAATTATTGGAGCTTTTACCTTTGTGACTTCAGCAGGCGACCCGGAGAAGACAAAGAAAGGGAGAGAATATATATTGTATGCCGCAATCGGTTTGGCAGTAGCCTTTTTAGCAAAAGCCGTACCTGGTCTTGTTAAACTTGTTTCTGGCTTCTAAGATTATTAAATTGTTTTGAACAGTCAGCCTCGCCTGGAATGGGTGGGGTTGATTTTTTTCCTAAAAAAAGGATAAGATAATTAATGAATGTCGGGGTGGCGGAATTGGCAGACGCGCCGGCCTTAGGAGCCGGTGGTGAAAACCGTGAGAGTTCGACTCTCTCCCCCGACACAGAAAAAAAGAAAAAACACGCCGTATTAGGGCGTGTTTTCCGTTGGCTGTTTTATTCAGTTTCTTTTACGATAATCTTTTTGATTCTTTCTTTCGTGATTTTGGGTATCCGAATTATTAAGACTCCGTCTTTCATCTCAGCTTCAACGCCGTGTAAATTTACTTCAACGGGCAGGATTATCTCTCTTGAAAACGGCCCCCAGTAGCATTCTTTGGTAAAATAATCTCCGTTTCCTTCAACCGGATTATGTCTTTCTCCTCTAATAATTACTCTGTCGTCTTCAAGGGTTAAATCCAGATCTTCAGGTTTCACTCCGGCAATGGCAGATTGGATTATAAGGTGGGAATCTATCTGATAAACGTCTACGGTAAGCTGTCCTTCTGGCTCTTTCATCCATTTGCCTTTGCCGGAATGCCTTTCTTCCCTTATTTTGGTTACAACAGACTTGTCCTCTGCTAAAGATATTTTTTTAATTTCTTTCTGTTTGACAGGTTTTTCCTCCGGAACAGGCTCTTCTTGCTCCAACTCTTCTTTTCTTTCTTCAAATTCTGGTTCGGCTTCAGGCAGTTCGATTTCCTCGGTCTCTATCTCGTCAGGTTTTTCCTTTTTGGCTTTCGGTGCTTTTGTTTTCCTTTCGGTTTTCTCTTTAATCAGTTTCTTACGGACAGGAGGCTTGATTGGTTCCGATTCCTCTCCCTCTCCGTTGAATTCTATTCCCATGCCTTTCTTTAGTTTTTCAAAAAATGATGCCATATTGTTGTGTAATTAAGATATTTTACAAACGCTGGCCAGCTTGCGTAGTTTTTTAAACCCTAAAGAAACAAAGACGGCCAGCCCACAAATAATAATTAGAGGGATTAAAAAGTTTAAACCACCTTTCCCTTCCATTATATAAAAATTGTATAAGCCGTGCAACAATACGGCCATTCCTATGCCCAGAGAAAACAGCCATTTTCTGCTTTTTGTTTCGCAAAAAGACATGGCTACGAAAAAGCCGATAGTTCCAGAGCATAAAGTGTGCAGAAATGTCGCTCCCAGAAATCTGAAAAAGGAAGCAGAGAGGGTATTAACCAGGATGAAGTTATTCCCTTGCTGGAACAGAATAAGGATGTTCTCTACTGCTGCAAATCCTAAAGCGGCGATTATCATGTAAAGCATTAAATCCGTTGGCTCATCAAGCTCGCGATGTTTGAGTATTCTAAATTTAACAACTAGGTATTTGGCGATTTCTTCTATCAACCCTACGATTAAGACAAAATAAAGGAGAGAGTCTAAAGGATGGCTGAATACTTTTGAGCAGAAGGACGAGAAAAAACAGTTTAGCCTTCCCATATAGTCAAAGCCTATGGGTATACATTCGAGAAAGGCGACAAGGGGGGCGATTAGCATCCCCGACAGAAAGACCATAAGTATCGTCTTGTTTGACTCAGGATGGACGTCTTTTCTTAGATAAAATAAAAGCCAAACAAAGCTGGGTAGTATGCCGAATATAATATATAGAGTATAAGACATGATTATTTTGGCCAGTCTTCAATTATTAGGCATTCCTTTTTGTTCTTCATGGGCAATCCCTGGTAGATTTCTTCGGTGACAAACGGAATAAAAGGGTGAAGAAGTTTTAGGGAAGATAATAATACGTACAGCAAAATTTGTTTAGTACCTCTATTTTCTTGCTGCGTGTGAACAGTGGGGTTTTTCGCTTTTTCAATGTATGTGTCGCAAAAATCATGCCAGAAAAAATCGTAAAGCTCCCTGGCCGCTTGGCCGAATTGGAAATTATCCAGATATTTGTCAACCGAGCTCGCGGTTTTATTCAGGGTTTTCAGTATTTTTTTATCTGCCGGAGTTGATTTATCGGTTAGCTTCGGTTTTTTGCTGTCCAGTTTTTCTTCCCCTATTTGCATCAGCACGAATCTGCTGGCGTTCCATATCTTATTACAGAATTTTCTTCCCATAACAATATTATCTTCAACAAATTTTATATCCTGTCCTCCCATTATCTGCCAAGCAGTTCCGAATCTGGTGGCATCTGCCCCATATTTTTCAATTAATAAAAGGGGGTCAATTCCGGTACCTAAGCTTTTTGACATTCTTTTCCCTTCCTTGGTTAAAACCGTGGCATGGACATAAACATCTCGGAAAGGATCTTTTGACATAAATTCCGTTCCGGAAAAAATCATTCTTGCCACCCAGAGATTAATAATTCCCCTGTCTGTGCTTAAAACATCTGTAGGGTAAAACCTATCAAGATCGCTATTTTTCTTAGGTTTACCCTCCGTAGCTTTAGCGAAGGAGGGCCAGCCCAAAGTAGCAAAAGGCCATAAAGCAGAGGAAAACCAGGTATCTAAAACGTCATTCTCCCCTTCTATCGGAATCTTGTGCCCCCACCAGATCTGCCTTGATACGCACCAGTCTTTTATATTTTTTAACCAGTCAAAATAAACTCTTTCCCAGCGTTTTGGATGAAATTTAACTTTCCCTGATTTTACCGAGTCGATAGCCTTTTTAGCCAGTTCGTCCATTTTCAGAAACCATTGCTCAGAAGGAATTAATTCTATTGTACTTCCGCACCTGTAACATTTTGGAACTTGGTGGGAATAATCCTCGATTTTTACAATAAGGCCTTTTTCTTCCAAGTCTTTTACTACTTTCTCTCTTGCTTCCACAACCTTTAATTCTTGGTAGGGAAGGGGTACCTCTTTGGTGGTCAGTCCTCTTTCTCCAATAACCTGTATGCTTTCCAGATTGTGGTGCAAGCTTATTTCGTAGTCGGTTAAATCGTGGGCGGGAGTGACTTTCACGGCTCCCGTTCCAAAGTTTAAATCAACCAGCCTGTCTTCAACGATCGGGATAGCTCTGCCGGTTAAAGGCAAAAGCGCTTTTTCTCCGACCAGTTTTTTATATCTTGCATCTTTCGGATTTACAGCTACTGCCGTGTCTCCCAGCATGGTTTCTGGCCTGGTCGTGGCTACCGTTATATTCCCTTCATTTTGGAGAGGGTAGCGGATATACCACATTTTTCCTCGTTCTTCTTCGTATTCAATTTCGAGGTCAGATAAACTTGTCTGGCATCTTGGGCACCAGTTCACCACTCTTTTGCCCCGATAGATCCATCCCTTTTTGTAATAATTCAAAAAAGCCGCTTCAACTGCTTTGACGTATTCCTTATCCAGAGTGAAACGGGTTCTTGACCAGTCGCAGGAAGCCCCCATTTTTTTAAGCTGACCGAGGATTATGTCTCCGTATTTTTCTTTCCACTGCCAGACTCTTTCAACGAATTTTTCCCTGCCCAAGTCAAAACGGGATAACCCCTCTTTTTTTAATTCTTTTTCAACGACATTCTGGGTGGCAATTCCTGCATGGTCGGTTCCTGGCAGCCAGAGGGTTCTATATCCTTTTAATCTTTTCCATCTGATTAAGATATCCTGGACAGTAGTATTTAAAGCGTGACCCATGTGCAAGGTTCCTGTTACATTTGGTGGAGGAAGAACGATGGAGTAAGATTTTTTATTTTTCTTCGGAAGTTTGTCGGGATTAAAAAAACCAGACTTTTGCCAAAGGCTGTAAATCTTATCTTCAACCTGTTTCGGGTCGTAGGTTTTGGGAAGTTCCATATTTATGTATTATATCCTTAAATTGCCGTTTGCTTCAATTTCCGAGCCAGGCGGGGAATCAAGATTCTGCGATAGAGGAGAGCAGGTTCTTCTTTTTTCCGAAGAGTCCAAAGCTTCTTTCAAATGAAAGCTGGCTGTAGCCGCAATCATCGCGCCATTGTCGGTAGAAAATTCATAGCTAGGAATATATAATTTACTTTCAGGAATTTCTTTATTAAATTTTTCCTTAAATTGGCTTCTCAATTCTTTATTAGCCGAAACCCCTCCTCCGATGAGTATGTTTTTAACTCGGAAGTTTTTAGCCGCTTTCAGCGTTTTGTAAATCAGAACGTCAATAATCGCCTGTTGCGTTTCAAAACACATGGCTCCAATATACTTTTTTGATTTTTTAATCTTTTCAGGGCGATTCTTGAAATCATAAAGAACAGCGGTTTTTAATCCCGAGAAGCTGAAATCGTAATTCTTATGAGAAATCATGGGTCTGGGTAGTTTTATGGAGAATAAATTGTCTGTATCCTTTTTTGCCAAAGATGATATTAAGGGACCTCCCGGGTATCCTAACCCTAAAATCCTCGCTGTCTTGTCAAAACATTCTCCTGCCGCATCATCGCAGGTTTCTCCCAATGTCTGGTAGTTCTCGAAACCTTTCATCAGAATCAGCTGAGTGTGTCCTCCTGAAACAACCAAGCAAACAGCCGGGAAAATGTTTTTGGGCTTGCTCTCAATGAAGTTGGCTATAATATGGGCTTCTATATGATTTACGGGAATAATTGGAAGTTTCAATCTTTTAGCCAAATCTTGGGCAAAATTAATCCCTTGCCATAGACAGGGCTCCAAGCCTGGCCCCATAGTCACGGCAATATAGCCGATCTTAGGATCGCAGGCTTCTTTTTGAGCTTTTTTAAAAACCAAGGGCAGATTCTTTATATGTTCTCTTTTTGCCAAAGCCGGGTAGACTCCGCCGTATTTTTGGTGGAGTTTTACTTGGGAGGAAATGATATCCGAAAGTATTTTAAAGACGCCGTTCTTAATTTCAAGAACAGCTATGCACGTATCGTCGCAGGAAGTGTCTATCCCTAAAATGATTGATTTTTTTGAAATTTTCATTAGAATAGAGAAAGTTATATATCGTGGCCCCATCGTCTAGCCTGGTTCAGGACGGAAGATTTTCATTCTTCTGACACCGGTTCAAATCCGGTTGGGGCCGCAAGCCGCTACTCAAAATGGATTCTTTTTCGGAATTCTTCCAGATTCTCCCTTAACAGGGGGTGTTTTTTTAACGTCGGGTCTTCTTTTAATATCTCTTTTGCTTCAGAGCGGCTTTTCTCGACCAAAGAGATGTCTCTTAGGGAGCTCATTATCAGATCTGGAACTCCCCATTGCCTCGTGCCTGATAAGTCCCCGGGGCCTCTTATCTCTAAATCTTTCTCAGCCAATTCAAACCCGTTTTCGCAGGAGATAAGTGCTCTTAGTCTTCTGTTGGTTATTATTCCCGGCTTATCGGCGAATAAGAAACAGTAAGACTGAAAGTCAGATCTTCCTACTCTCCCTCTGAACTGGTGAAGCTGGGCTAGACCGAATTTTTCAGAACCTTCGATCATCATAACGGTTGCGTTAGGTATGTCTACTCCCACTTCGACAACAGAAGTTGAAACCAGGATATCAATTAGTCCTGATTTGAATTTTTTCATTATTTTTTCCTTTTCCTGGGTTTTCATTTTGCCATGGAGCATGCCTATTTTTAAATCCGGGAAGACTTCTTTCTTTAACTTTTCGTACTCTTGTTTTACCGCTTTCACGTCCATACCCCCGCCACTTTTTATGATTTCTGTTTGATTAGAAATGTTATTTTGAAAAGTGGTGGGGGGTTCTATACGGGGACAAATGACAAAAGCCTGTCTGCCCTCTTTGACTTGGCTTCCGATAAAATTGTAGGTTTCTTTTTTGTCTTTTGGCTGGATTATCTTGGTGATTATCTTTTTTCTGCCATGGGGCATTTCGTCAATGACGGAAAGATCAAGGTCTCCGTAAATAGTTAAAGACAGGGTTCTTGGTATGGGGGTGGCTGTCATTGAAAGAAGGTGAGGGACGAATTCTTTTTGTCTGGACAGCCGAGCTCTTTGATCCACTCCGAAACGGTGTTGCTCATCAATTATGACAAAAGCCAAACGGCTGAACTTAACAGGAGTTTTATGCTTAGTTTTAGGATTTGTGTCTTGGATTATGGCGTGAGTTCCTATTAAAATATCAATCTTACTATTTTTAACTTTTTCCAGAAGCTCTTTCCTGGGAGTTTTCTTGTTTTTATAATAGCTTTCTTTGCCCGTAATCAGCCCGATGTTTACGTTAAAACCTTTTAAAATATTGGTAATAGTCTTATAGTGCTGCTTAGCCAAGATTTCGGTAGGAGCCATAAAAGCGGTCTGATAGCCGTATTTTGCTACGTTTAGAGCCGAGATAGCGGAAACAATCGTTTTGCCAGAGCCTACGTCTCCCTCCAAAAGTCTGTTCATCGGCCTTGGCTTTTCCAGATCTTTTAATATCTGCCAGACTGATTTTCTTTGGGCATCGGTCAGTTTATATGGAAGGCCTTTTGTTAATTTTTTAATAAGAGGTACGTCTGCGGGAATAGCTATCGCCTTTTCTCTGTTTAATTTCATCCTTTCCCTTAAAACGAAAAGAGAGAGGATAAACAGCTCTTCAAAAACGAATCTCTTTTTAGCTTCTTCGGCTAACTCCAGAGAATCCGGGAAATGAATCTGCCAAAGAGCCTTTTTCAAAGGCAGGAAGTTGTATTCTTTTTTTATCTTTTCTGGCAGGGAGTCAGGGATTTCCTGCCTGCCGGCAGACAGGGGTTTTGCTAATCTTGCCAATAATGGTTTTATGATAAACCTCAGCCATTTTGAAGATAATCCTTCAGTTTCAGGATAAACCGGGATTAGTCTTCCTGTGTGGATTAATTCTTTATTTTGAAAACCTTTTAGGATTTTTTCGTAAGCCGGGCTGGATAGATATTTGGCGCTTCCTTTGCCGGCCACCTTGCCCGCCAAACAAACATAGTCTCCTTTCTTAAAAGTGTTGACAAGGTAGTGTTGGTTGAACCAAACCGCTTTCAGCTTCCCGGTTTTGTCTTCAATTACGGCCTGGGTCAAAATCATTCTTTTTTTGAAAGTCCTTATATTTTTTATCTCCGTAATCTCCCCTTGGAAACAAAAAGGCCCGCCCACTTCGGCTTTGGCAATTGGGATTAAATTCGAAAAATCCTCATAACGATGAGGAAAGTGGAATAGGGCGTCTCTGACGGTTTTAATTCCCAGCTTTTTTAACTTTCTTTGGTATTGAGGCCCGACTCGGGAGAGCTCCTCAACAGGAGTAGATAGCTGCATGATGTGCCCCCAGAAGGAATTGAACCTTCATTCCAACCTCCGCAGGGTTGTACTCTATCCGTTAAGCTATGGGGGCATTTTTTATAAGTTTTAGCAGGGAGCGACCTGTTTCCATTAGTTCTTTCCCTATAATACTATTTTTATAGCGAATACTGCAAATCCCTATAAAATTTTTCCTAAACCGTTTTGTTTTACTGCGCTTTTTTATTGAAACTTTGTAAAATTGATTTAGTGGAATATTAAGCAATTTTGACCAATAATTTTTGACTTGTTTTATCGAATGATAATAGTGTACGCGAATCCATATGCTAAATTTATTTTCGTCAATATCGTAACATTTTCTAAGTAAAGTAATATATAAAAAAGCCAAATCAGGGTCAGTGTTGACAAATTCTGTATTTCTTACGCCTTTATATTTACTTCCCTCTGCCCAATAAAGCATTGCGAGCAAGGGTTTGTAAAAAGAGATATCCCTCTGCGGACAATTTTTTAATTCTTTATCCACCTTTGTTTTAATTAATAGAGCCTCTTCTTCTCTTTTTTTCTCCCATTTTTTCTTTAGGGCGATAGAGGCTAGTTTGCGTATTCTTAAAAAATGCTCCTTTCTGACTTGTTTATTTATGGGTCTTTTTAATGTTTTCCCAAACCAAGTGCTTATAGTGCTTTTCGGGACGCCTAAAAGTTTTCCTATTTCATTATAACTTTTGCCATTTAACAATAATTGTTCTACTTTTTCCCTATCTTTTTTTGTGTAAAGTTTTCCTCTCATCGGTTTAATTGGACTGATATCTAATAAAAATATAGCATATTCTGTACGAATATACAAGCATAAGTCAAATTGACTTAAGCGGTTTTTGTGATTAGAATAAAAAAGTGATTGGTGGGGTGGCTGAGTGGCTGAAAGCGGCACGCTGCTAATGTGTTAGGGGATCATATCCCCTCGTGGGTTCGAATCCCACCCCCACCGCCAGTTAAAAATCTCTTTAGAGAGGTTTTTTAGTTGGGCATTTGACAATATGTGCAGAGAGTATAGAATGAAGTTAAGCTTAAGATTAACTTCATATTAATTTGATATTATGACAAATCATAGCCATTCTATAGTCGGCCTTAAGGAACTAAGGGAAAATATTGATAGCTACATCAGCGCCGTAGAAAGGGGCAGGTCTTTTGTGGTGGTCAGGAAATCAAAGCCAGTTTTTAAAATTTCTTCCCCAGAGGATTCAGACGAGCTTTGGGAGAAAATAATTGATTTCACTAAAATAAAAAAGGGAGGGATTGGCATTAATCAGCTTCTCGTCCGCCTCTAAAACTATGGATAAGATCCAAAAGGCCTTAGAAAAGCTGACTTTAAAAGAGAAGAAAAAAGTAAAGGAAATTCTGGTTAAATTAAAAAAACAGCAGTTAGCAGGTCTAGATGTTAAAAAATTAAAAGGCAGGGATGATATCTTCAGGGTTCGTAAGGGGCAGATAAGGATTATATATAAGAAAGATCAAAAAGGAGACATTTTTATTTTAATGATTGAAAGAAGAAGCGATACAACCTACAATTAATATCTTTGGGTGGGGTGCTAGAGCGGTTGAATAGGCCGCACTTGAAATGCGGTATGCCCTAAAGGCATCGTGGGTTCGAATCCCACCCCCACCGCCATCCTTCGCCAAGGCTCCGGAATGGCTTCGCCTAATAATATGTTTTACGTATATATTATCTGGAGTTCAAAATCTAAAATTTTTTATGTCGGTTACACGGAAGATTTGAGAAAAAGAATATCCGAGCATAACCAAGGACTATCAAAAGCAACGGCACCGCATAAACCATGGAAGTTGGTTTATTATTCTGCTTTTGACGGTCAGAAAATGGCAAAAGATTTTGAACTCTATCTTAAATCAGGATCGGGAAAGGCCTTTTTATATAAACGTCTGGTTGACGGAGCCTTGAAGAAAGATTTCGAGGGTGGAACAGGTATTCCGAAACTTTAGTGTAGGATACCCACCCTCTCCGCCGAAAAGAAATCCGGCATCGCCAAGGTGCCGGTTTCGCTATTTGTAATAACTAATACTCTCAGATATAATAATATCTTAGATAATTGTTTCGGTAATATTATGGACATTATTGAGGTCAAAAATTTAGCAAAACAATTTGGCGGCTTCAAAGCCGTTGATGATGTTTCCTTCAATGTAGCCGAAGGAGAGATTTTCGCTTTTCTGGGGCCTAATGGGGCCGGCAAATCCACTACGATTAAAATGCTCACCACCCTTTTGAGGCCAACGAGCGGTAAGCTTAAGCTTAACAGTCACGACCCGATGAAAAATCCGGATGCCGTGAGACATTCTTTCGGTATAGTTTTTCAGGATCCAAGCTTGGATGACGAGCTTACGGCTTACGAGAATATGGAATTCCACGGAGTACTATATGATATACCCTGGAAAATAAGAAGAGAGAGAATTAAACATCTGATGAAATTTGTTGAACTGTGGGATCGCAGAAACAATCTTGTTAAAGAGTTTTCAGGAGGAATGAAGCGCCGTTTAGAAATAGCCAGAGGATTACTGCATCATCCTAAGATATTTTTTCTGGACGAGCCTACTCTCGGGTTAGACCCTCAAACCAGAAAGCATATGTGGGATTATCTTAAAGAGCTGAATAAAACGGAAAAGATTACCATATTCTTCACCACTCACTATATAGAAGAGGCAGAGAATATAGCTCAAAGGGTAGCCATTATCGATCACGGTAAAATTGTAGCTTTGGGCACTCCCCGAGAATTAAAAGAAAAAAACAGCTCTGATTCGCTGGAAGAGGCATTCTTGAAGCTTACCGGTAAAACCATTCGCGAAGAAGAAGCTACCCCAATAGACAGAATGCGCACGAGGAGGCGCGGTTTTATGAGGAGGTGATTCTTAAACACATGTCAACTGTTTATATATTGTGGCTCAGACAACTTAAGCGTTATTTCCGTTCCAAATCAAGGATGATTGGTTCTTTGGCCCAACCCCTGCTTTTTTTATTGGCTTTAGGATACGGTTTTGGAGCAGTTTTCCAAAAAGCCGGGGAAGGCAGCTATATCAATTTCTTGGCGCCGGGGGTTATTGGCATGAGCATTATATTCACCTCAATTTTTTCAGGCATGGAAATTATTTGGGATCGCCAATTCGGATTTTTAAAAGAAACGCTGGTGGCTCCGGTTTCCAGGTTTAATATTATGTTAGGGAGAACGCTGGGAGGAGCAACAGTTGCTACTATTCAGGGTATTATAGTGTTTTTAATCTCCTTTGTCGCCGGATTCCACCCTTATAACTGGGCTTTAGTGCCTGCCGCAATTTTAGTTATGATATTAGTGGCCCTTCTGTTCACGGCTTTAGGAACTATGATTGCTTCTTTGCTTGACGATATGCAGGGATTTCAGCTAATTATGAATTTTTTGGTAATGCCATTGTTTTTTCTCTCTGGGGCTCTTTTTCCATTAGAAGGCTTGCCTAAAGTTATTGATACTATTGCTAGGCTTGATCCGCTTTCTTACGGGATAGACGCTTTCAGAGCGCTTCTTATAAACACCAGCCACTTCGGGTTAAGTACAGACCTTATGGTTTTAGGAGTAATTACCTTGGTTTTTCTATCTCTGGGTAGCTATTTCTTTTCTAAAATTGAAATCTAATCTTTATAGTGGGAAAATAAAAACCTTTCAAGAGATATTCTAAAAATCTCTGAAAGGTTGGCTTAGTTCTCTATCTTGAAGAGACGATTAACATTGCCCCATCATGTTTTATAACTGGTTTTTTTTCTTCGTTCAGCATCTTTTCGACGCGACAGATTAGATATGGAAAGCTGTTGAAATGGGGATTGTTTTTAAAGAACAGATCGAAATAATTCTCGACTGCTTCCGTAGATGTGAAAAATAGAGATGGGTCTTCTCCAGGGAACATCATCTCGACCGATTGAAAGCCAGTGTATTGAATCAAAATCCATTTACCTCGCTCTGAAACCAGCTTTCTGCCAATTGCGAGACTGAGGTACACCCTTTCTATTTCTCTGTTGGGGTCAATTAAACTAAACGTATCAAAACTTATCTCCTCGGGTTTAACCAGATTGCGCATCTTTCGCATTTTCCTCCTCCTTAAGAGCTCAATTTGCAATTTTATAGTAGCTATCTCCCTAAAAAAGTCAAATTCTATTTACTCTCCCCTCGTTATTACTACGCCCCGAACCTCTTTTGCGTCCGAATTTTTGAGTATTTCTAAACAATCCTCCACCATGGAATCTGCCGTGTAAATATCGTCAACTAAAACGATATTTTTATTTTGAACAGCTTTTTGTCTTCAACAAAAAGAGTCTTCTTTCCTTTCGCTAGACAGTCTAGTATTAAAGGAATTTTTAAAAATCCAGATAATTCTTTAGTAATCTCTTCGGCTGGGTTGTATCCTCACCATTTTAGCTCTTTTTTCGTCAGGAATATCGGGATTAAGCTAAAATCAGAGAGGTCGGGTTCATTGTCTAATAGCTTAAAATGATTTAAAATTAAAGAAGAAAGCCAGGGTCTTTGACAGCTCCTTAATTAAGAGTGTTTGTTTCTAAAATTTTTTATAATGTAGTATAATAGGGGAAACGTCGTGAATTATGCATCCCGCGCGATCAATATATTATATGCGCGGGAGCCCTGTCAATTTAAAAAGTCGTTTTAAATTATGAGATGGTCGCTTCTTAAATTAATCCCCAAAAAATTTTTAGGAATAGATATAGGTACTTCTTCTATTAAAATAGTGGAGATATCCCGCTGGGGAGAGAGGAAAAAACTGGAGAATTACGGCGAGGTATCGGCAGATATATTATATGAAAAGCCTTTCAGAACATTCGAAAAAAGCACTCTCACTCTTTCGGCCCAGGATGTTTCCAAGGCCATAAAAGGGATTTTAGTAGAGATCAAGACTAAGACCAATAAGTGCATAATTTCCATACCCGATTTTTCCAGTTTCTTTACTAATTTCGAGCTTCCGCCAATGACCAAGGAAGAGTTTGACCAGGCAATAAGATATGAAGCCAGGCAGCATATTCCCCTTCCTTTGGGCGAGGTGACTCTAGACTGGCAGATACTAAAGGGAGAGGCGTCAGATTCCCAAAAATCAAAATCAAAATTGAAAATTCTATTAGTGGCCGTTCCTAATGAGATTATCAATCAGTATAAAGAGATAGCAACTTTGTCTCAGCTGGAGTTGGCAGCATTGGAAGCCGAAGTCTTTGGCCTGTCACGCTCTTTAATAGGGGAAGACGATAAAGGTGTGATTTCCATAATCGATATAGGCGCTCAGAGCACCACTTGCAGTATAATAGATAAGAAGATATTGAAGACTTCCCACAGCTTTGATATCGGGGGAAACGAGCTGACCGACAGAATATCAAAAGCCTTATCGGTTAACCATAAAATCGCCTCTGATTTTAAAAAGAAGTACGGCATTTCGTCCCGCGAAGGTCAGGGTCTGGCGATACAGCAAAACATTAAAGATATTCTTTTGCCGCTAATAGACATAATTATAAGGGAGGTTGAGAAAATATTTATAAATTTCCAACAAACAGAAGGCAAAGAAGTTCAAAAGATAATAATCGCCGGAGGAACGGCTTTGGCTCCAGGGCTTAAAGAATATTTCCAGGATTATTTTAAAAAAGCCGAAGTTCAAATAGCTAATCCCTTTTCAGACATCTTTTGCCCGCCAATCTTGGAAAATGCATTAAAAGAAATGGGGCCCGCCTACTCTATAGCCGTGGGTATGGCTCTAAGGGGTTTAGAGTAATAATTCCCCGCTGAAGCGGGAGACTCCTATAAATTTTTAGGGTATTAAAAATTTTAAAATGGTTGAGATAATCCCAAAACAAGTTGAAAAAACTCCATTCTGGCAGAGAATTCTGCTCTATATTTCCATGTTCCTGCTGGCGGGAATTGTCTTGGTTTGCAGTATTTTAAACTATTCCTATAAAAAATCTTTAGTTACCCTTGAAGAACTGGAAAACGCTTTTGACAGGGAAAAGACTCAAGACAAAGTTCTTTTAGAAAGGGAGATCGTAAATTGGGAGAAAAAGATAAATGATTTCGCAATTTTAGGAAATAAACACTACTTCGTGTCTAAGTTTTTCGCCGTCATTGAGGAAAATTGTCATCCCCGCGTCTGGTTTTCCAAATTAAACCTTGATTCTACGAGCAATAGTTTCTCGGTGGCAGGTTCTACAGACAGCTTTTCCAGCCTTGGCCAGCAGCTCATCATATTCAAGGAAAACCCCATTTTCAAAAGCGTAACCCTGAGCCAGGTTTCCATCAATAGGAACGGACAAGTTGAATTTGCTTTGAATATAACTTTAGATCCGAAGATATTTAAATGAAGAGTATAAATTACCCAATAATCATAGCGATTTTATTCCTTGCCTCCCTAATTATAGGGTTAGCTGTTCTTCTCCCTAAATACCAGGATTTAAGCGCAACTTCAGCCAGCGTAAAGATAGAGAGAGAAAAGGTGAAGATAGAAAAGGAATATTATTCGAGCGTCCTTTCTATCTCTGAGGAGTTAAAGGATTATGAAACAGAGCTTTCTAAAATAGGGTCTTCTCTTCCGGAAGACGCTTCTTTGCCTTCTCTCCTCAATTTCTTGGAAAAAGCCGTATCTCAGGCCGGATTGATAATAGATAGCATAAGTCCTTCTTCCTCGTCTCCCAGCCCCGATCTGAAAAATGTCAGAGAGGTTAGGGTGAGCATGACTGTTTCCGGGGATTACTCAGCCTTCAAAAACCTTGTTTCAATATTAGAAAGGTCTTCCAGGCTTATTGAAGTGGAGAATATTTCTTTTTCTCACCAAAGGCCAAGCGATAACGAATATAATCTTAGGATAAAAGCTTATTCGTATTAATTATTATGGCTATTACTGTTTTAGAAAAAAGAAAATTCCAAAGAAATTTGATTTTAGTCTTCTTTGGCGTGTGTCTGATCACCGGAATTATTATCTGGGATGGGTTCTTTGGTAAAGGAAAAATCTCCGGCACAGTAGAGATTTTAGAATTAGTGAAACCGAAGAAAGTGGAAATAAACTTTGAAATCCTAAGGTCTCCTTTGCTGAATGATTTTCAGGGGTTTGAAGAAATAAAACCCCTTGAAAGATCTGCCCCGGTAGGCAGGAGCAATCCATTCGTCTCTTATTAATAAAAAAATGAACTTAATCAAGCAGTTAGCTCAATCGGGTGTGCTGGATAATGAGAAAGCCGCCTCTTTGGAAGCCGAATTAAAGGTGACGGGAAAGACCGAAGAAGAGTTGATTTTAGAAAAAGGGATAATTCCGGAAGAGGATTTGTTTAAACTAAAATCGGAGAGTTTAAAGATAAATTTGGTTGAAAAGTCGGCTGAGGATGTCCCCTTGGAGACCTTGGAGCTTATTCCGGAAGATACGGCCAAGTATTATAAAATGATTCCCTTGGAAAAAAGGGAAAACGTTTTAGACGTAGGCATGGTATATCCGGAAGATTTGAAAGCCCAGGAAGCCCTTAAATTTTTATCAAGAAGACAGAAATTCACCTACCAGGTCTTTTTAGTGACTCCTACGACTTTTAGTAATTTTCTGAGTCAGTATAAGAATTTGAAGAGAGAAGTCGGCAAAGCCCTGAGCGAGCTGGAAGTAGAATTCCAGGCGGAAAAGATAGCCAGCCCTTGGTCAGCGGCGGAATTTGAAAGGCTGGCCGAAGAAGCTCCCGTAACTAAGATCGTGGCCGTTGTTTTAAGGCACGCCGTTGAAGGAGGAGCATCAGATATTCATATTGAACCAACCAACGTGAAGTTGAGAGTGAGGTTCAGGCTGATGGGAGAGCTTCACTCTTCCATTTTTTTGCCTTTAAAACTCGCCCCCGCAGTTGTAGCCAGGATAAAAATACTTGCCAACCTTAAATTGGACGAGATAAGGGTGCCGCAGGACGGCAGGTTTTCCGCCAGGATAGATGATAGGGATATTGATTTCCGTGTTTCTACTTTTCCGACCACAATGGGAGAAAAAGTGGCTATCAGGGTGCTGGATCCGACAACAGGCTTGAAGAGCCTTGTCGATCTGGGTTTGATTGATAGGAATTTCCAGCTGGTCAAAAAAGCCATAGAAAAGCCTTACGGCTTGATTCTGTCCACCGGGCCTACAGGCTCTGGTAAAACCACTACTCTTTATGCGATTATTCAGCTTTTGAATAAGGAAGGGGTAAATATCGTGACCTTGGAAGACCCTGTAGAGTATTTTATTGATGGGATTAACCAGTCGCAGGTAAGGCCGGAAATAGGCTATGATTTCGCCTCCGGACTCAGGCATGTTGTCAGACAGGACCCGAACATCATTATGGTCGGGGAAATAAGAGACGAAGAAACGGCGGCTTTAGCCACCCATGCCGCTTTGACCGGGCATGTTGTTTTATCAACCTTGCACACCTCAAACGCAACAGGGGTCATACCGAGGCTTATTGATTTGGGGGTAAAGCCGTATCTTATAGCGCCTACTCTGTCTGTAGCCATATCTCAGAGACTGGTTAGGAAATTATGCCCTGACTGCAAGAAAAAAGTCAAACCGGCAAAAGAAATAAAAGACCTTATCTTAAATGAGATTGAAAATTTTCCGTCGGGCATAAAAGAAAAAATCAAAATAGAAATCCCGAAATCTTTGGAAATCTACGAGCCTCAAGGCTGCAACAAGTGCGGCAGAGAGGGATATTTTGAGAGAGTGGCTCTTTTTGAAATTTTGTCAATGACTGATGAGCTGGCTAATATATCCCTTAAAGAGCCGTCTGACACCGAAATCGGTAAAGAAGCCAAAAGACAGGGAATGATGACTATGAAACAGGACGGCATTTTGAAGGTTTTGGCCGGAGTCACCACTATTGAGGAAGTTTTAAGAGTAGCTGAAGAGAAGTAATAACCTTGCTTCGCAATAACCTTGTTTTTTCGCCAATGCCCAAAAATAATAATATGAAAAACATTCTATTAATAGAAGACGATCCGTTCTTGATAGACATATACAGCACAAAGCTTAAAGAGTCCGGGTTTTCGGTTGATGTCGCCCAGGACAGCGATAAGTGTTTTGAGAAATTAGCTGAAAAGAATTTTGACTTGGCGGTTTTGGATATCGTCCTTCCTCACGTTGACGGTTGGGGGATTTTAAAAAAGATAAAAGAGAATCCGAATTACAACTCTTTGCTCGTAATCATCCTTTCTAACCTTGGACAGAAAGAAGAGGTGGAAAAGGGGTTGAATTTGGGAGCGGTAAAATATCTGATCAAAGCTCACTATACCCCGTCTCAGGTGGTAGAGGAGATAAGAAAGGTTTTTGATGAAATCAAATCAATGAATAAATCCTAAAAATATGCCAAACAACAACGGAGAATTATTAAAAGAGTTTCTTGAGGCTACAGTTCAGGAGCAAGCATCTGACTTGCATTTGTCAGTGGGGCATCCGCCGGTTTTGAGAATTGCCGGCCGGCTTATCCCCTTGATAAAGAAAAAAAAGCTCACCCCAGAGGATCTTTTCGGCCTGATCCAGGTTTTGATGTCAACAGAGCAGAGGGAAAAGTTCGCTTTAGAAAAGGATATAGATTTTTCCTACAATTTTGAGAACAGGGCCCGTTTCAGAGTAAATGTTTTTGTCCAAAAGGGAAATACCGCCTGCGCTTTAAGGCTTGTCCCGACAAAGATTAAAACAGTTGACGAGCTGAATTTGCCCCCTATTCTGCATCAGTTTTCTCAGGCCAGCCAAGGATTTGTTTTAATCACTGGCCCCTCTTCTCAGGGCAAATCAACCACTTTGGCGGGTCTTCTCGAAGAGATAAACCACACGAGGGCAGACCATATAATTACCATTGAAGACCCAATAGAATATGTTTTTGAGGAAGACAGATGCTTAATTGACCAGAGAGAAGTTTATCAGGATACGTCTTCTTTCCCGAGAGCTTTAAGGGCTACTTTCAGACAGGATCCGGATGTCATTATGGTCGGAGAAATGAGGGACCCTGAAACCATAGCCACAGCCATTACCGCTGCCGAAACAGGGCATTTGGTTTTTGCCACCTTGCATACTAATTCAGCCAGCCAGACTATACATAGAATCGTTGACTCTTTTCCTCCTGGACAGCAGAACCAGATAAGGGCCCAATTATCAGGCTCTCTTTTGGGAGTGGTTTCCCAGCGTTTGGTACCGAGAATCAAAGGAGGATTAATCCCAGCTTGCGAAGTTATGATTAATACTCCGGCCGTAGCTAACTTGATCAGGGAAAATAAGATTCACGAGATTCCTTTGGTTATTGAGACTTCAGCTGAGATAGGAATGATTTCTTTGAATAGGGCCCTGGCTAATTTAGTGAAAACAAAAGAAATTTCTTTGGAAAACGCCCTTAACTATTCCGTCAATCCTTCTGAGTTAAAAATGATAATCAGATGAACCCCGTTAGAGGTTTTGCGATGAAACTTTATAACACCACTTTCAGAGACGCAAGTCGGCTTCGCCTTTGAAAAATTGTATTATTACGTACATAGCTGAACTTCTAACGGGGTGAAATTTAATTATAATTCCCCATTGCGAATGGGAACCCCTATCAATTAAATTATGAAATTTAATTATAATTCCCCATTGCGAATGGGAACCCCTATCAATTAAATTAT
>CAZPAG010000008.1:0-12330 GCA_964584545.1 uncultured Candidatus Saccharibacteria bacterium | reverse complement strand
GAAATTTAATTATCAAGCGAGGACTAAAATCGGAGAAGTCCAGTCCGGGATTATTGAAGCATCTTCCAGAGAGGCCGCTGTTAATCTTCTGCACAAGTACGAATTGTATATAACTCTTTTGGAGCCCGTTGGAGATGTTCCAATTTACGCCAAAAGGCTTACTTTTTTTGAGAAGGTCTCCCGCAGAGATATCGTTTTGTTTTCCAGACAGCTTTCTTTGATGTTTAAATCCAAAGTCTCTTTGATAGAATCTCTGCAGGTTTTGGCTACTCAATCCAAAAATCCAAGCTTTAGAGAGAAGATATCAGAGCTGTCAGAGTCTGTCGAAGGAGGGACTTCTTTTTCCAACGCCCTGGCTAAATATCCGGACTTCTTTTCCCCTTTTTACATCGCCATGGTAAGGGCCGGGGAAAGCTCGGGAAAACTTTCTGAATCTTTGGAGTATTTGGCCGAACATTTGGAAAGGGAATACCATTTATCGGGCAAGATAAAAGGAGCCTTGATTTATCCTGTTTTAATCCTTTTCATTGTTATCTTGGTCATGTTTTTGATGATTTTTTTCGTTATACCCCAGCTGAGCATCGTTTTGGAAGCAAGCGGGGAACAGCTTCCAGGAATTACCCAATTTGTCATCAGTTTTGCCGATATTACCAGGAAGTTTTGGTGGGGATTAGCCATATTGCTCTTTCTTATCTTTTTTATTATTTTTCAGTATCGGCAGACATCTGACGGAAAGAAGTTTTTCGACAAGGCAATGCTGAAAATTTTTAGCCTGGGGGAATTTCTGAAAATGATATATGTATCCCGTTTTGCCGAGAATCTTTCCACCTTGATTTCGGGAGGTCTTCCCATAGCTCAAGCTCTGGAAATCACAGGAGAAATAGTCGGAAATGAAATTTATAAAGAAGTCATTTTAAAAACCAGAGACGAAGTAAGGAAAGGAGAACAGATCTCGTCTGTTCTGACCAATTCTCCCGATATTTTTCCTCCGGTTTTTTCCCAGATGGTAATGGTCGGAGAAAAAACAGGAACCTTGGACACGAGTCTTTTGCACATAGTCAATTTTTATAAAAAAGAGATAGACAGGGAAATAGATACTTTTTTGAGCGTTTTGGAACCGGTTTTGATTCTTTTCCTGGGCCTGATAGTGGCTGGCTTGATGTTCGCGGTTTTGATGCCTTTATACAGGGTGGTCGCCTTATAAAAGGTTTTCCACAATTCGACTGCTTGAAACAATGCCTTGACCTGTAAATTATGGTATAATTTAGAAAGGTCGTATAAACAAAATAAATATAAGATTAATCTATATGTTGAAAACCTTTAAAAATAGTCCACTGTTCGCGCGCAGGACGGGTTTCACCCTTATCGAGCTGTTGGTCGTAATAGCCATTATCGGGTTGCTTTCTTCAATCGTTTTGGTGTCTATGGGAGGGACAAGACAGAGAGCCAGGGACGCCAGGAGACAGGCGGATATGAGGTCTGTCTCGACAGCTATGGAAATGTGTTATTCGGACACTGCCTGCGGTACAGGAGCGGATCTTTATCCTACTTGGACAGTTGCTACCAGTGTTACCCAAGTAGATACAGACGGAACTCCTTTCTATGTGGGTCCCTTGCAAGATCCTCTAAACAGCGGAAGCCATGTCTACATGGCTATAGCGAACACTGCCAGTACTTCGGCCCAGTATTATTGTATTTATACCGAGCTTGAATCTGTAGCTGATGCCTGGTTCTGTGCTTCCAACAAAGGCACTGCCCAAAAGACAGATGCCGCCTATACTCCGGACATTGACGATTGCTGCAACATGAAACCCACAGCCGGGCTCTAAAAGAGATAAAGTTAAATAATTATTTATCTTTAATCAATATGCAAATCTTCACAAAGAAAAAAGGTTTCACCTTGATTGAGTTATTGGTTGTGATAGCTATTATCGGCATTCTTGCGGGTATTGTCTTGGTTTCTTTAGGAGGAGCAAGAAGCAAAGCCAGGGACGCCAGAAGGCAGTCGGATATTCAGCAAGTGGTTATTGCCCAGGAAATGTATTATAACGATAACGAGAGCTATTTGACTATCATAGCCACGAGCGGAGTTCCGGCAATAGGCACTTATCTGGGGACTCTTGACGATCCGCAATCTAATACGCATTACCTGTGGCTGGATAACACCTCTCCTAATTGCCCTGATACTTCGGCTGGCCAGGCTTTCTGTGTCTTTGCCTCTTTGGAATCGGGAAAGTATTTTGCAGCGTCTGAGAAAGGAACGAAATTGCTGGATGCCACTCCTGGCGGGGTAGATTATGACGACGGTTGTAATTGCTATTAGAATCTGATTGGTTTTTTCGCTGGCTTCCGCCGGAATGGCGGAAGTCAGTTTTTTATTGGCGTTAAAAGTGATAGAATACGTAAATGGATTATTCTGACTTAGCTCACGTTTTTGTCTTTCTTTTCGGGTTGATTATCGGTTCGTTTTTAAATTGTGTGATTTACCGGCTGGAAGAAGGAAAAAGTTTTTTGAAAGGACGTTCTTTCTGCCCTGATTGCGGGCATACTCTTGGATTTCTTGATTTGGTCCCCGTTTTTAGTTTTATCTTTTTAAAAGGCAGATGCAGATACTGTAATAAAAAGATTTCCTGGCAGTACCCTCTAATTGAGCTGGCCACCGGCATTATATTCCTTTTGATTTCCATTAATTTTGGAGTCAGAAGCTTTGGATGTATCTATTATTTATTGATTTCTTCCCTGCTGATTATTGTTTTTGTTTACGATTTAAAACACTATATTATTCCGGACGGCGTAATATATGCGGCTATTGTCGCAAGTTTTGCATACAATATCGTTTATTCTTTCTTGGTAATCGGCAGTTTTCAATTTTTTCTCCAATCGTTGCTGGCGGCTCTTTTGGCCTCCGGTTTTTTTCTCCTAATAATTCTGATTTCCAAAGGCAAATGGATGGGAGTAGGTGATATTAAGCTGGCTTTTTTAATGGGGCT
Organism: uncultured Candidatus Saccharibacteria bacterium; assembly: GCA_964584545.1. GTDB lineage: Bacteria > Patescibacteriota > Minisyncoccia > Minisyncoccales > CAZPAG01 > CAZPAG01. The sequence goes on along the minus strand of CAZPAG010000008.1, from coordinate 9,340 downwards.
GTTTTTGTCTTGGCCTAACATTTTAATCGCCTTGTTTTCGGCTTTTTTTATCGGCGCTGTAATAGGGGTAGGGTTGATAGCCCTGAAAAAGAAGGAATTAAAATCAGAGGTTCCTTTTGGACCATTCCTGGTGACGGGAACCTTCCTGTCTTTGTTCTGGGGGAGCGAAATTTTAGCTTGGTATTTCAGCTTGATTTTGATAAAATGAACTAACAAAATAATCCAAGGTCGCGTTGAAATCAATTAAAACGGCAAAACTTATGATTCCCGTTAGCGGGGCCCTGTAAATTCTCGCTAACGCTCAAATTTATAATTCCCGTTAGCGGGGCCCTGTAAATTCTCGCTAACGCTCAAATTTATGAAAAAAAGCAAAATTATAGCGATTATCGTGGCAGTAGTCATAATCATCGCAGGTTTCGTCGGTTGGGGAATATTTCAGGGTAAAAAAATAAAAGACGTAGCAGTCATACAGTCGCTTGAACCCGTATTTGGTCTTTCCGGGACGGTCTCCAGCGTTAACGTTGAAGACAGTTTTCTCGTGATAAAACTCAGCGATTCTGGGAAAGAAGTTAAGATTGTTATCACGGAATCGGCAAATCTTATAAGGCGGGAGTCCCCGGAGAATCCTCCGATAAATGCTACTTTTACTCCCATAGAAACCGAAGTGCAGCTTTCGGATTTTAAGGCGGGAGATACTGTCTTCGTTAAAACCAAGGATAATGTCGCTGGAAAAACTGAGACAGACAGTGTTGATTTTATTCATATATTGCCCTAACCCCCACCACTTTTTATGTTCTACGTTTATGTTTTGAAAAGTAGAAAGGATAATAAACTTTATATCGGTCAAACCTCTGATTTAAAAAGAAGAATCAAAGAGCATAATGGCGGGCAGACCAGATCAGCTAAAAATCGTAGGCCATTTTATCTTGTATATTATGAAGCTTATCTTGATTTTCAAGATGCTAAAACAAGAGAATCAAAACTGAAGAAATATAAAAACTCCTATACGGAGTTAAAAAAAAGATTACCCCATAGCTTGGCTAAAATCTAAAAAGTGGTGGGGGGAAAGGTCGAGTCAAAAATCAAATTAAAAAAACATGAAGATAAAAATAAATACTTCAAAAAAGAAATTTAGCTTCCCTGGAGTTAAAATATTCTTGGGCACTTTGACCGCGATGTTGCTTATTGGAATTGTTTTTTCGGTTGTGCAGATTGTCACGGCCTCTACAAATCCTGACCCAGGGCACGTACTAAGTCAGATACAAGATATCATTTGTGGGACAGGATATTGTGTCCAGAGTATTACTAACGGTACGTTAGTTTGTGCGGCTTGTAGCGGGGGTGGAAGCGGAGTGGGCGGTAGCGGGACGGCAAATTATATTGCCAAATGGACGGCTGGTAGCACTATAGGAAATTCGCAGTTGGTGGATAATGGGCAAGGCGTTGGTGTAGGATCTACTCCAAGACAGACACCCCCCGGTTCAGGCGTCTATTGGCCTTTGGATGTTTATGGTTCTGTGCATAGTGATCTTGATATAAACGCGGATAACCGTATAAGAGGAGCTAAAGTTTGTATTGGCGGAACTGCTGGCTCCGACACTGGTTGCCGGACAAGTTGGCCAACATTTTCTAATCTTAATTGCACGAGAGTGAGCACGGGGCTTATCACTGTTTCTGGTTATTCCAAGTATGCAGTGCAAGCTTATTGTCCTTCTGGGTATGCAATGGTGCGCTGTGAGTGGGCGAGCATTTCCGGCAAAGAAGTATATGCTTCTACTAATATTAGTCTTATGCCTGGGTACGGTTATGAAGGGTGCGGTTTTGTTTTCGATCGTACATCTATCGGCGACGGTCAAGTCACGGGTTATGCATATTGTTGTCAATAAATGAAAAACCCGCTCCTGAGATCAAGAGCGGGTCGTTTGCGGCGGAGAAATAATTATAATTTAACGTGAGTTATTCTCGCCACCACTTTCGTCGACGGGCTGTCAGCCCATCCTCCGAGCCCTGGGTACCAGCTTCCGGGCAGTAATCCGTTTACGCCTACTTTGCCAGCAAGGGTTTCTTTTCCGGCATCTATTTGATAGATGGAGATAAAGACTTCCCCGATCGTCTGTACAGTTAGATTAGTACATTTCATGTTGACGATATATCTGCCAGGTTCGTTAGGGTTATACTGTACATTAAAAGAAAACTGGATTTTTCCCTCTAGGCCGGTCGGAATATCGCCCAAATAAGGATAATTTTTTTCTGTCCCGGGAGTCGGTGTCTCATAAGATTGGCCTTGTGCGGTTTGCGTGGATTGAGACGCTATTGTCGGTCGTCCGGTTACGGAATCGATACCTGGTGGGACAGGCGGTAATTTGCTCATAACCGTTTCCGTATAATAAGTCTCCTGCTCCGGGCCTATGCCTGCGCGCGCCTCGGCTCTCACCTGGTCCGCTCTGAAATTATTGTACGTAACAATTCCTATAGTCGCCATCAATAAAACCGCCACAGTTGCTAATGTAATAATTTTCAATTTGATACTCCTGTAAGTTATTCATTCTATCCAAACAAAGTTGTCGGAAGAACTATCAATAATTATACCCCTAATTAATCGTTTTGTCAACCCCCCACCACTTTCAACAAAGTATGTGGTAATAATTTTTCTTAGAGGCGAAACCGAATTTCGTCTCTGAAAATGATATAACAACTCTTTTTGTAAAAAGTGGTGCGGGGTTAAATAAAAAATGAGGAAGCAAATAATCGTAATTTTAATATTTTTATCCCTCTTTTTTCTGGCCGATTCAGCCAAAGCCGCTTTAAATTGTTCATTTAACTCCTGTCCATCAGGAGGTATCCAGGTTTTAAAAATGTCAGCTTCCTCTAACGCTCATGCCGGACTTCCAAGTCAATCGAGTTATAGTAATTATGTCTGCTGTGCTGGGATAAACGGGACATCGTGCAGCGGCGGCACCACTTTTTTAAGATTATCCGCCACTTCAGGCGCTCATGTCCAACAAATTTCGTATTCAAGCTATTCGACTAATGCTTGCTTGTCCCCTATTTCCGGGGAATCAATAGATTGTATATACTCTACCAGCTGTACTTATCCTTACGTTTGTTTGGCGTCAATTTCCGGTACAACCAACGCCCACGTCGGAAACTGCAGCGCTTACTCTACGAAAGTATGTTGTAAAGCCACGGCGATAGAAAACAATCCTCCTACCTGTAATTATCTCAATGCCAACCCTTCTTCCGGGGCTTATCCTTTAACCGTAAGTTTTACCGCAAGCGGTAGCGATTCGGACGGCACAATTATTCAGTATGAATTTACTTTTGGGGATGGTACTTCTCCTGTTTATACAAGTAACGGAGGAGCCACCCATCAATATGTCAATTCCGGAACTTATTGCGCCAAAGTAAGATTCCAAGATAATAGCGGTAATTGGAGTGAAATGCCGGGAACCTGTCCTACATCTTGCGGAGTGGGTATTACCGTTAACCCTCCCGAAGCTACCGTAAGCGCTCCCGGGGTTACTACTAACGCCGCCAGCAGCGTCACCCAGACCTCGGCCTATTTGAACGGATATTTGAACAGCTTAGGTTTTAACCCTTCAATCTGCACCAATTGCAAGGTTATCGTTTGGTTTGAATGGGGGACTAATTCCACTCCTCCTTACGGCAATGTCACTACTGCCCAGGTTATGACGGGCACTGGCTCTTTTTCGGCATATATTGGAGTATCGGTTGGGCAAACATATTATTTCAGAGCCCGGGCAAAAAATGGAGGAAGCTGGTGAGGGGAAAAGCACGAAGAATATCAAATTAATTTTAATGTTAAAAGCCAGGTCATTATTGATATTTTCAGCGGCGATTATTTTTATTGCTTTCGGTTTGGTTTCGGTTAGGCCGGCGAAAGCGGCAACAATCCTTTCTGAAAATTTTGATGGCAATCTTTGCTATATGGGTCAGCAATGTTCCATTCCTCCTCCTACGGGATGGTATAACGGTGATAGCTGGTGGTCTCTGGGGAGGCTGTGTGGTACTGTTTATCGAGGGACGGGCAACTATGCCGCTTCGGCATTTCATGGAGATCCTTATTCTTCATCAGTGTTGGCGACGAAAAGCTTGTCCATGAATAGCGCCAATAGTTATACTTTAACTTTTTATGCAAGAGTGGCCGGGAGCTGTAATTATGGTAGTGGTTCTGGTTTAATCGGGGTTTACAGGAGTACTTCTCAGAGTGTCACGGGGACAATGATTGGCTCTGCTTCTGGTTATAATCTCAATACGACATGGACACTAATAACGATTAACTTTACCGTGCCAAGTACCGGAATTTGGTACCTTCAATTTTTAGCGCCTAGCGGCACGGGCGATAACAGTGTTATTGATGATGTTATAGTTAACGAGACGGCAGCGAGCGATATTATCCCTCCAACCGTCGGCCAAACTTCCCCGACTTCGGCAACGGTTAATGTGGCCCAAACTTATTCAGCTTTAGTGTCAGATAATGTGGGAGTTACTTCCTGCAATCTTTATGTTGGCGGTGTCAGCCAGGGGGCAATGAGCGGTTCCTTCCCTTGTGCCAGTTGTACTGCTTCAAAGTCTCATACTTTCACTTCCTCCGGCTCTTATGCGATGTATGCCAGCTGTTCTGATGCAGCAGGCCACACTACCAACGGAACAAGCGTCAATGTAAGCGTGAGTGGCGGTGCTACTGTGCCTGCCGTAACTACCGGTGTTTCAACTATGAGTTTTGACAGGGATAACAACCAGGCCGTTTTAACCGGAACGGTTACTAATAACGGAGGAGCCACCGTTACCCAGACGAGATTCTGCTGGGGGACAACGGCCGGAAGCTATCCGAACTGTACATCTCCTGTCTCTTATTCTTCCTCTCCTTTTCAATATACTTTGACCGGCATGACTCTCGGCCAGACTTATTATTATAAAGCGCAGGCATATAATTCTGTCGGCTGGTCAAGCCTTGGCAGCACAAACGAGAGAGCTGTTGTGGTCTTTACCGCTGACGGCTCGCAGCAAACATTTAATACCTGTTTGTGTACCACAAATACCGTTGGAGGATGCTGTGACGGATGTAACTATTGTCTTAATGGAAAAGTAAACAACGGTAGCGGGCAGTGCGTTAACCCTTCGGTTACATATTATTGCGGCATCCAAAATTCTTGCGTTGCTAATCAATGCAGCGGTGATAAATATTATTTATCTTGCAACGGGTCAGGCAGCTGCCGCACCGATACCGCAGGCGCTTACCATCAGGTAATTTATGCTTCTCAAGGATACGTTTTTGACTCAATCTGCAACAATATAAATTATAATTTCTGCGGCTATTCCGGTTATAACAAATGCGGAGGAGTGGGAGTTCCTTATTCCTGTCAAAAAGGTAGAGATCAATATCGTTGCAACGGTTCAGGTGCCTGTAGTTATGATGTGGGAGATGATTGGGCTAATGTGACAGCAGGCTATGTCTGTTCTGGCGGTAGCGAAATTGCGGCAAATACTACTTATTATTACTGTGGATTCTCGGCCTATAACGGCAGAAGTACCGATAAGTGCGAAAAGAAAAAAGATTATTTGGCCTGTAACGGTTCAAATGTCTGTAGCTACGGAGATTACGGGGATGCTTATGATAATGTTTCTATTTATAAAATAGCCAATGCTTTTGGTCAGGAAGTAGACGCGACAAGCGGAGACAACACAGGAATATGCCACTCTTGTGCTGAAGGGGCTTGCTCCGGCTATTACCGTTGGGGAGAATGTAATGGCTCAGGTAGTGCTGTCCCCTGCACTTATTATCAGCAAGTAGCTGTTCACGCTGAACCAGGGCATACTCTAACTTCAGAGTGTGGAATACAAGGCACTACCAATTGTGAAACAAACCAGTGTCGTGACGGGTCAGGTTGGCACCATTTATGTCCGCAAATGTGTGACGCTGTCCAAAGTTGCTCTTATTGGGTTGATAGCGGGTGTGTTGACCATTGTGTAAACGGGATAAAAGATTGCAACGAAACGGCGCCAGACTGTGGCGGATCCTGTTCTCCTTGTGCTGGTACACCCACTGTCACCACTAATGCAGCCAGTAGCGTCGAAGGAACCACAGCTTATCTTAATGGTTACCTTAATTTGGACGGAGGAGCAGCCTGCAGTGTTTGGTTTGAATGGGGGGACACCATTTACTATAGCGCCAGTACTACTCCTCTAACAGGTCAAGTCACTGGAGCTTCTTTTGCTTCTTCGCTCAGCAGTTTAGCCAAGGGTAAAACCTATCATTCCAGAGCTAAGGCTCAAAATACAGCCGGGGCAAGTAATGGTTCAGATGTGACCTTTATTACTAAGCCTGACGCTCCTACTGGTCTATCCACAACTACCGTCAGCTCCAGCCAGATAAGTCTTTCCTGGGAAAAAGGAACAGGAGCCTACAACACTAAAGTCCAGAGAGGACCAGCTGGCGGAGTTTGTCCTTCTTCACCTATTGACGGAACCCAGGTTTATTACAGCACCTTAACGAGTGTCGATGATGCGGGACTATCTTCAAATACTACTTATTGTTATCGTGCCTGGTCGGAAGCCTCAGAAGAAGGTTTAATCAAATACTCTGATGGTTATGCTCAGATTTCAGTTAGGACACAAATCGAATCCTCGGACAATATTCGTCCAACGACGGCGGTTATTTCCCCGCCGGACGGTTCTTGGCAAAGGATTGATTTTGAAGCTTTGATTAACGATTCTGATGCGGGAGGTTCGGGGTTGGCCGAAGATTGCGAATACATGATTAATGATTTAGCTAATGATAAGAACACCGGGATAATAACCAGGCCGTGCGGAGAATTCACTTCCGCGGTTGATGTAGGAAGTTTGCCAGGAGATGATTGTTCGGAAGACAGAGAGGGAATAAGAGGGGAGGCTGCCTGCAGGGTCAGCTCCAAGTCTTATGACAATGCCGGAAATAATTCCGGATGGAAAAGCAGAAATTATAGAATAGACTATACCCCTCCGAGTGTCGGCAGGATTTCCTGTGCCGCAAGCCCTGGCCAGATTTGTTCTGCAGGTTCTGCCTGCACTTCTGCCGAACAGGGAGTTGAAAAAAGTTTCTGTGCCACTCTTCAGGATCCGGTAGGCAGGGTTACCGGTTGTTGGCTGTACATTGACGGCCAATATAAAAAAGACGCTGTATTCTCTCCTCTTCCTTGTGAAAATAATGCTGACTGTGGTATTTCCGTAAATTATGCGTTTCAAACATCGGGCGTTCACACAATGAGATTTAGCTGTAAAGACGCGGCCGGCAACTACGGCTGGGGAGAGCCGGCACAGGTTGAGGTTATAACTAATCACGCTCCAAAGATAAATAGTTTGAGATATACGACTTCTCCTTGCGAATTCCCCACAACAGAGACAGGTTGTATGGTAAACTTTATTGTTTCAGCCAGCGATGAGGATGGAGATCCTCTATCATACAGCTGGTCTTTTGGCGACAGTGCATATTCTACCAATCAAAATCCTTCCCATCATTATGCGGAAATTAATTCTTCTCCGGGTTACAACGTTATAGTTACGGTTTCCGACGGCAGAGGAGGAACTGCAAGCAAAGGAATAGTGGTTCCGGTGGTGGCCAACCAGGAAAGTCAATGCTCAGAAGGCCAGATGAAGACTTGCGGCGATTGCAGCAGTCAAGCTTGCCAATCAGACGGCACTTGGGGCGCTTGCACCAGTTTTGGATCGTGCTCTCCGGAATCTTGTCTTTGCCCGACGAGCAGATGCGTTGGCACAAATTATTACAGTTATCCTGTCCACGGAAGCTGTCAGAGTTCCTGCGAATGTAACACCGGTTCAGGGTTTGGCCAGCCTTGCCAGGTGATAATAACTCCAAATTCCTCAGAATGTACTACTCTCGCGGTTGATCTCAGAGTCTCCAATAAAAGTCTGGATTCAGATCTTATTAATCCGAGTAATTGGCTCAATGTCTTGTCTAATTTAACGGTTAACTCCAGCTTTAGCGTTATAGCCGTTGTCTCAGGATCGTCAGTAGAAACTGTTAATTTCAAGTTTGATATGAACAGAGATGGAATTTATGAGACGACTTTTTCCGATGTACCGTTTACCGGTCAGAATGATGCTAGCTGGATTTCCAGGCAGGACGATCAAGGCATAGCCAGGCAAACATGGAGATTGGTAGGAAGCGACGTATTCATTGTCAAAAATCTTGCCAGCTATGACCAGTCGGGAAACCATTCTCCCAAAGTCTTTATAGAAAGAGGAATGAAATCAGCAGAAGATAATGCTAATGTTGGCGTCTCCAGCACTCCGCCTACGGCTGCAGTCAGTTGTAACAAATCTCAATGCGGCCCGGGCTCCAGTTGCAGTCCTGACATAGCTTACAACAGGAATTGCGCATTCAGTTACGGTAACGAATCAACAGATCCGGGCAACGACATAATAAAATCAGTCTGGTCAATATTTTATAGTGACGGCACTCCTTGGGCAGACCCTTACTTGTCCTGTACAGATATTGCGGGAACACCTAACGAAGCTCTATGCGACTTGACTTTGCCTCCCCTGACAGCCAGCAGAGGTTATTACGTAAGTCTGTACGTAGAGGACGGGGCAAGGGCTTCAGATTCTACCACTCGTAGTTTCTACGTAAGGAGGGAAGCGATAGCCGACTTTGAATGCGCCCGCACCGAAGACGGAGAAGGTGAAAACTGCGAATCTCTTATCAACAGCGCCGGGGAAGTGGTTTATTTCCGGGACAAGTCTTTGGGATCTGAAACTTTTGGCGGCGGCACAGCCTCGATTAGCACAAGGTCCTGGGTTTTTGAAGACGGCACTCCTGCTTCTGATACGATTCAGAATCCTTTTGTTTCTTTCGAAAAGGTAGACGGTGATTCTGGCAAGACTGAATTAGAAATTACAGACAGCTCAGGTAGGGGGGATGATTTTCGTAAGCAGGTTTATCCAAGGATACCTTTGCCCGGCTGGCGGGAAGTAATTCCTACCGAACAAAGCTATCCGTTGCCTGCCTGCGATGGCGGATGCTCTTCTTGTCACTCTTGTATTTCAGGAGATTGTGTTGCTCAGACAGTCGAAGGTTCTTTAGCTACCGCTTTGGGCTGTACGGCTGGCGACGAAGGATGCAGAAGGTGTGATGCAGGTAATTGCACATATTACGCCAGCGGCCAGCATGGTTGCAGTTTCGGATACGAATGTAACAGCAGCGGCCAATGCGCTGAAGTGGTGAGCGATGTTTGTTATGGCATACCGGATAACACTCAGGTTGTAGGCTGTAATGGAGCATGCCAAGCTTGTCAGAATGGCACTTGTGGTTTAGCTGACT
>CAZPAG010000007.1:6126-45410 GCA_964584545.1 uncultured Candidatus Saccharibacteria bacterium | reverse complement strand
CTCCTAGTGTCCTCAACCTCGCCAGTTTTTTCTGCAGTTCCAAAGTTGAGCTCTGGAAATTTAACAGAAAACTTGGCGGGGCACCTACGGACCCTTTACGCCCAATAAATCCGGATAACGCTTGGAGGCTCTGTATTACCGCTCCTGCTGGCACAGAGTTAGGACCTCCTTATTCCTAGGGTACTGTCATCCGAAGATTCATCCCCTAGAAAAGTAGTTTACAATCCGAAGACCGTCTTCCTACACGCGGTGTCGCTCGTTCAGGCTTTCGCCCATTGACGAATATTCTCGACTGCTGCCTCCCGTAGGAGTGGGAACCGTGTCGCAGTTTCCCCGTTGGGGGTCAGACTCTCATCTCCCCTACCCGTCATCGCCTTGGTAGGCCTTTACCCCACCAACTAGCTGATAGGCCGCAGACCCATCCTATTCCGACTTGCGTCTTTACTCCTCCTTCGCTCTTCGTTCCACTCAGAGCTACGGACGGACAAGCCTTACTTTTTTGCAAAGTTATTATAAATAACCTTGCGGCCTTGTCCTTCTGAAGCTTTTTGTGAAGCAAAAAGCGAAAGAGGAGACTATTGGGAATTATCCTACCTTTCGGCAGGCTATGCCCATGAATAGGGTTGGTAATCTACGTGTTACTAACTCGTTTGCCGGTTCCCCCCACCACTTTGGCTTGAATTACAACGATTAACTTTTATATTACATTTTTCGTTAAATTAAAAACAAAGTGGTGGGGGGCCCCTTGACTTGCATGCCTTATCCACACCGCCAGCGTTCATCCTGAGCCAGGATCAAACTCTCAAAAAAATATCGAATTTAACTTCGATATTACGAATTTAAAATTCGCAAAATCGGAGCAACTCTAAAATACTAATAACTTCGACAGAACATACATTAAATGTAAGTTTGCCGAAGGGCTCTAATTAACCTATTAATTTTTCAATGTTCTTGCCCTTTAAAACAGACAAAAAATCAGGGAGACTTCCTGATTTTGCAAAAATTCCTTTATCTCTCCTATTCACTCACATCCACCTCCGCATTTTTTCTTTTTTGCTTTCTTTTTTGCCATAGTCTCTACAAAGTCCATTCTACTTTTTTATAAACCCTTGTCAAGCCCCAGCGCCAGTCCATAAGCAGCTTGTTGAGGCCTGGCCTCAACATAACCTCAACAGAAACCTCGCAGGATGGTTTTTAGCAACAGCTTCGGCTTTTAATTTTGAAAGCTGACTTACCAATTCTTCAGGATTATTTCTGTCTATCTGGGATTCATCAACATTGCTTCCTTCTGCCTCAAAATCAATACCCAAAAACGAAAAAGCTTCTCTGCGGTAAGGAGAAGTTGTACCTAAAATAATTTTTGACATATATAAATTAGCTTATTTTTGTTAAATCGCCGTCTAAAACTACGTCAACCATGACCTTTAATTCGTCGGTATAAGAGACTTCTTCCGGCATAGGATTCAATAAAAATACTTTTTTATCATTAACGTGGGCGAAGCCTATCTCCATTAAGACATTACCGCCTATATAGTTCTTTATGCCCTTTTTATCAAAATTACAGACTAAAACTGCATCCCCGCTTTTAATACAATTGTGCCACCACTTAATAAATCCTTCTTGACGTTTCAATTTAGCGTGGTCTTTTTCTATGCCGTCAATAATAGCCGTGGCAGTACCGTCTGCTATCCCAAACATTTTTTCGTGCATCATCGGTTGATGGCCCATTTTTTCTAATTCTCTGTAAACTTCAACTAAATTCTTAGCAAATTTTACGCTTCCGAGAATTGTAATCTTCATAAGATTTTAAAAATAAGAGAGCCGAGAGAGGGATTCGAACCCACGACCTACTGTTTACAAAACAGTTGCTCTGCCGCTGAGCTATCTCGGCAGGTTTTTATCATCAGCAGGCTTTTTCACCTCTTCCCAATAGTTATCTTCTCCAAGCTTTTTCTCCTGCTGTTTTTTCTTTAAATGCTGAAGCCATTTAAAGGTTTTATTCTCTGTTTTTAAAATTAAAATCCTTACCCTTGAGATTAATTTCTGTAGAAATAATTCGTAAGAAAAATTCTTAAGAGGGTTAAAAGCTTTAGCTTTCTCTTTGAGGTTTGCCAGGAATTTATTCTCGCCTTTCAAAGGAGAAACCTTAGGTAAAGAAAGCAAAACAGGCATTTTGCGTAAAACAATAACCAATACACCGGCAAGGCTTATTAGAGAGACGATTACTACTACTAAATTAAAGCTCATATTTTACGCTTCTCTTTACCACGATGTTTTCCCTTAATTTAGCAACGCATTCTTCAACCAAATTTCTTACGGTTTTTGAGGGATCTTTTATCCAGGGCTGCTCCAAAAGAGGAGTTTCGTCCGGATACCCGGCTATTTGAAGACAAATTTCATGAGCTAAATTCTTAAAATCGGGAGATTGAGCTACAAAATCAGTTTCGCAGTTCAGTTCGAGGAGGACTCCGATCTTTTTATTGGGATGGATGTAGCTGTCTACTATACCTTGTTTTGTCTCGCGGTTGCCCTTTTTTTCTGCCAATTCCTTGCCCATTTTCCTCAAGATTTCTTTAGCTTTTCCAAAATCGCCCTTTGCTTCAAGCAAAGCTTTCCTGCATTCCCCTACTGAAACCTCTGTTTCTTCCCTTAATTTTTTAATTTGGTCAATTGAAACCATTTTTGAGCGATAGCGAGAAAACAAGATTCTCGCGAAGCGAGGTTCTTATATTACTTTGATATGACTTCTTCCACTTTGTCTAAAATATATTTTACAGAAGAAATCGCATCGTCATTGGCCGGAATCGGATAATCAGCCAGTTCGGGGTCTACATTCGTATCAGCTATTCCGATGATTTTAACTCCTTTCATCCTGGCTTCCTTTACCGCCAAAAGGTCCTTTTTCATGTCTAAGACAAATATGGCGTCAGGGAGCTTAGTCAGATTCCTTATCCCTCCTATTTTTGTCTCTAAATCCTTCAAAACCTTGTCTATTTTAGCCCTCTCTTTTTTAGTATACTTTTCCAGCTCCCCTTCTTTCTTTTTCTTTTCCAAGCTCTTAAAATACTCTATTCTCTTTAAAATAGTGTCGAAATTAGTAAAAGTACCTCCCAACCACCTTTCGCTGACATAGGGCAAATCACAGGCTTTGGCTAACTCCTCTGTCATCTTTTTAACCTGGATTTTTGTTCCGACAACCAGAAGAACTTTGTTCTCAGAAGCCAGTTCCTTAATAAATTTCAGGGCTTCCTTCATCTTCTCTGCGGTCTTTTCCAAGTCAAAAATGTGGATAGTGTTCCTCGTACCGAAAATATATGGCTTTATTTTGGGATTTATATTTGAAGTTCTGTGGCCAAAATGCAAACCCGCCTTTGCCATCTCTTCAAGGTTTAAATTAAAATCTTTTTCCTGTGCACGAACAGTGGATTTTGTTTTTTTCTCTGTTTCTGACATATCTCTATATATAGCATAACTTTAGAATCAAGACAAGGGAGGTTGACTTTTTAACTTTCCTTGGATAAGATGAAAAGTGCTTAAACTTATGGCAAAAAAAGAAATACATCCCAAATATTACGAAAACGCCCGAGTCCAGTGCGCCTGCGGGAATACTTTTACCATTGGCTCAACCAAAGAACTGATCGAGGTTGAAGTCTGTTCAAAATGCCATCCTTTTTATTCCGGAAAGGAAAAAATGGTTGATACCATGGGTCAAGTCCAGAAATTCAGAAAGAGGTTGGCCAAAAAGCAAGACCCAAAGAAGAAAAGATGATTGATACAGAATCAATCAAAAAAGAATACGAAGACATTTTAAATCAACTCAGTGACCCTGAGTTGATTTCAGATTTCGAAAAGTTTGAAGAGCTGTCAAAAAGGAAAAGTTCTCTGGAAAAGACAATGGAAAAGATAAAAGAGCTTGAAACGATAAGAAACAGGATAGAGGAAAATAAGGTGATAATCTCTGCCAACGAAAGCCCTGATCTGGCGTCTTTGGCAGAAACAGAAATAGTCCAATTTCAGGAAAAAGAAAAGTCCCTTGAGAAAGATATTGAAAACCTGTCAAAGGTAATAGAAACGCCTTCTATCCCGCAAGCCGCCATTATCGAGATAAGGGCGGGAACAGGAGGCCAGGAAGCGGCCCTGTTTGCCGGAGATCTGTTTAAAATGTACAGTAAATACGCTCAAATCAAAGGATGGAAGCAAAAAGTTCTCGACTCCAGGCCGTCTGAACTTTCCGGTCTCAAAGAAATAATTTTTGAATTAAAGGGCAGTGATGTTTTCTCAAAAATGAAACATGAAGGGGGCGTCCACAGGGTCCAAAGAATCCCTGCCACCGAAAAAAACGGCAGAATCCATACATCCACGGCTTCAGTAGCCGTTTTGCCAAAACCCAAGAAAGCGGAAATCAAGATAAGGCCTGAAGATTTAAAAGTTGATACTTATCATTCTTCGGGCCCCGGAGGCCAATACGTTAACAAAAGAATGACTGCCGTAAGAATAACATACCTACCCACAGGAATGGTTGTAGCCTCTCAAAGCGAAAGAAATATGCTCCAGAATAAAGAAAACGCCCTATCAATCTTAGAGGTGCGTATTTTGGAGAAAAAACTGAAAGAAGAAGAAACAAAAATGTCAGGCAAAAGAAAAACCCAGATTGGCGGAGCAAAAAGGGCTGAAAAAATAAGGACCTATAATTTCCCGCAGGACAGAATAACTGACCATCGCGTCAAAAAAAGCTGGCACAATCTGGAAAAAATACTGGACGGCAATCTGGAAGAAATAGCATCTGACATCCAGAACTCGAACCTTGATTAATTGCTTTTACTGGATAAAGAAGCTTCCTCTATGTCTTTTATATCCTGCTCGTATCTTTTGGCTATGCTTAAAACAGAATCTCCATAAAAGCTGTATTTAGAATTTGTTGAACCGGAAAAATATATTAAAGCCGCTCTCCACTCATCGGCAGACTTCTGAGAGCTCGCTCCGTATTTCTTCAGATAAAGCGCTGCTGCCAAAAAAGAATCTTTAATGTCCCACGGATCAGCCGGCTTACCGGTTATATCCTCGACCTCGTCTGCATAAACCGACCAGGTGGTTGGGATGAACTGGGCTGGCCCCATTGCCCCGCCGTATCCTCCTACGCTTGCGATAGGACAGGAAACCGGCGTTGCGAAAGGATCCCTACCCAGATCTTTTGTTATAGCCAAGAAATCGTCCACATCCCCTCTTCTGCCGGAAAGTCCCATAGGCTTCATTACGTTCTTTATCGTTGCCCCTGTTTTAATATTTATACCGGATCCTGTTTTGGTGTCTTTCAAGTAACACTGACCAACATTCTTTCCGATATTTGACTCCTGGGTTAAAACAGCAAGCAGAAAAGCAGGCCTTATACCCGTAAGCCCTGAGATAGACTTGGCTATATCCAAAGCCTCTCCGAAAGTCGGCACTTTAGACACTCCGGCGATTTCAAAAATTCTAGAGCGTATTTCCTCTGCTCTTTTTTTAGTTTCAGCCAGCAATTTCTGATACTCCGACTCCTTTCCCTTGGTTTCCTCCAAAAGCACATCTTTTTCTTTCTTGGTGGAAGCGCTATCCTGCGCTTGGAGCTTTTGCATGGTCAAAATCCTCTCTAAATCCGACTTCTCGTCATCCAGAGAACCTCTTTGATCTTCCAGGGAAACCTTCAAATTTTTAATTTCTTTCAATAACTCCTGATTCTTGGAATTTAAAATCTCCAAATTGACCAGATTATCGAAAAAATCAGAAAGAGTGTCTTCGGAAAACAGAACCTCAACTAAAGATTTCTGATTTTCTTCATAAATACTCCTTAAGATATCCGCCAATTGAGCTTTGCAACCCTCAACTTTCACCGACGTCTTTCCGATTGATTCCTCGGTGTCATTTATCTGCAGGCCGACGTCTTTTATCATCACGCTGCTCTGCTTGATTTGAAGATTCAGCTTGTTAATTTTACTTTTTAAAATATCTACCTGATTTTGAAGAGTCTTTTTTTCTTCCTGGGTTTCTGTGATAGTGCCCTGAATTTGAGAAATTTGTTCTTCATACTCTTTCAGCAACGCTTCACATTCTTCTTTAGTGCCGCAATCCGAGGAAGTCTCGGCATATACGAAAAAACCCGTCCTCCCCTCCAAAAAAACGAGTCCTAAAGATAAAAGTAACGACAGAAACAGAAAAGTTAGGAATTTCTTCATGATTTTTCTTTTTCCGCACCGGTGTCAGAAGGGACTTCCTCTTTCTTTGGTTTTTCCACTTTCTCAATATCTTCTACTTTTTCTTCAACCGGTTTCACTAATTCTTCCTCGACTTTCTCCAAAGGAGCAACAAAAGCTAAAATCAAATCTTTCTCTTTCATAACCTTTACTCCTTCTGGCAGTTTTAAATCTTTAACCAGGATATTATCTTCAAAAGTATTAAGGCCGGAAATGTCCACCTTTATCTCGTGAGGAAGGTTCTGAGGCAAAGCTTTAATTTCCAATTCGGAAAGATTTTTAATAAAAGTTCCTCCCAGTTCCTTCACTGCCGGCGGCGAACCTTCAAAAACCAATGGAACCTTGGCGACGATCTCCACATCTAAAGCCGGCTGGAAAAAATCAACATGGGTGAATCTATCGGTCACAGGGTCTCTTTGGATATCATGGATAAGGACCGGGAGCTTCTTCCCTTCTATTTCCAGGCTGATCAAAGAGCTCTCCCCCGCCTCTCTATAGATTTTCTCAAAGTCTTTGGGATCAATCTCCACGCTAGCGTTTTTTGTTTTCGGGCCATACAAAACTCCAGGGATTACGCCCTTTTCTCTTAAATTTTTCACTTTCTTGCCGGTATCCTTCCTAATTTTTACTTTAAGAGTTAACATAGTTTAAATTTTATTATCTGAGCCAAATAGCTTTATCTTACCCTCGACTATTTTTTGAACCGCATCTATCACTTCGGGAAAATATTTATAAGGAGTGATTTCCTCCGGATTCTCTTTCAGGCTTTTTTCTAAAGCATCTGTGAAAGCCGCCCTCAACTCGGTATTGATATTTATTTTGACAATCCCCAATTCTATCGCCTTCCTGATATCTTCCTCCTGCGTCCCCGATCCTCCGTGTAAAACCAGAAACACCTTTTCTCCCACCTTATCTTTTATCTCCTTTAACCTGCCAAGATTAATATTAGGGTCTTTTTTCAAAACTCCCATTCCGTGAAGCGTCCCTACATTTATTGCCAGACTATCCGTTTTGGCTTCTTTTACAAATTTAAGGGCTTGCTCCGGACTGGTTAGATCTTCTTCTCTTATCTCGGGAATCTCCTTTAATATTTCGGAAGTTCCGGCGATGGAACCCACTTCTCCTTCAACAAAAACTTTCTTTTTATAACCGTATTCTACAACTTTCCTGGTTATTTTTATATTCTCTTCCAAACCCAGTTTAGAACCGTCAAAATGGACAGCATCATACCCTAAATCTATAACCTCTTTAATATAATCGAAATCCTTTCCGTGGTCAAGATTCAAAAAGATAGGAAGCCCATATTCCTTCCTGAAAGAGGCAACTAAAGCTACCGCCTCCCTTGGGCCTATAAACTTGCTCTCTCCTTCGGAAGTGCCGATAATAACCGGGCTTTTAAGGTTCTGGGCGGCTTTAACTACTGCCCTCAATGTTTCAAGGTTTGAGATATTGAACTGGCCTATGGCCCATTTCTCTTTTTGCGCCTTTTTGAAGTAATCTTTGATAGTCATATAGAACATGATTCTTTTGATACTTTAACCTTTGGCCAGGATTGGCCCTTCTTTAGTATGCCCACTTTAGCTCCAAATTTAACGATATTATAGGCGGAATTTGCCATTCCCAGCTGTATGGCGTAAGTTATGTCGTCTTTCTCCATTATGCCCGCCACAAAGCTAGCTCCAAAAGTGTCTCCGGCCCCTGTGCTGTCGACTACCTTAAGCCCCAGAGAAGGCGCACGATATAAATATGTTCCGTCAGAAACTACCGCGCCTTGCCCTCCTTTTGTCATTATGCAGATTCCCGAAACCAACCTGTCAAGCTTACTGAATATCTTTTTTTCCTTTTTGTAAGAAATTTTTGAAAGAAGACAAGCCTCCTCTTTGTTCAAAATTAGAATGTCCACTTTGGCTAATATTCTCTTTAAAACCGGCTGAGGCAGAGTTAGCTGGTTGTATCCCGGGTTTAAAGCCACTTTAATATTATTTTTCTTGGCAAAATTCACTAAACCCTCTGTTAAATTTGCCAATTTTCCCGCAAAAGGGCCGAGATAAAACCATTTTGTATTTTTAATCTTCTGCCAGGGAATATCTTTTTTAGACAAGATATCCGAAGCTCCGCGGTGAACCAACACCGTCCTGTCTTTCCCGGGATAGGTCAAGAAAACAGAGATATTGGTAGGCTTCTTACTGGTTTTTTTTATAAAACTTGTGTTAATTTTAAATCTATCCAGCTCTTTTATTATCAAATTACCAAAACAATCATCCCCGACCATACCGCAGTAAGCAACTTTTAACCCCAGCTTTGCCAAGACGGCTGCGCTGTTTGTTCCTCCTCCTCCTGAAGCAAAAACAATATCCTCTGCTTCGATTTTTGAACCGTATTCAAAATAGATACCTCTGCCCGTAGTAAACACCTTATTCAAAACCGGCAAAAATTTCTTTGATTTTACATATAAATCCTGGGTAGCTGAACCAAAAGTTATTACATCAAACATATTATTTAAATTTATTTAATCACTTTAAACATTCCACCATGGCCGGGAATAACCCAGTCAGCTATTTCTAAAACTTTTT
The DNA here is from genome assembly GCA_964584545.1 of uncultured Candidatus Saccharibacteria bacterium. GTDB lineage: Bacteria > Patescibacteriota > Minisyncoccia > Minisyncoccales > CAZPAG01 > CAZPAG01. The sequence goes on along the minus strand of CAZPAG010000007.1, from coordinate 36,610 downwards.
TCCTACTTTCTCCTAGTTTTTCTTTATCGCTAGCGTATGGATCGTCTGTCGGAAAATTTTCTCTCCAAAAAACATCGCCGCAAACGGCAATAATTCCCTTATCGGTTTTCACAAAAAGCGTAATCCCGTCATAGCTGTGCCCCGGTGTTCTAACTATTCTAATATTTTTTGTAAATTGTTCTTCCCAGTCAACCGCTCTGTTCCCAAAGTATAATCCTCCATGATCTAATGATTTTGCGACGGGGAACATCCCAATATTTCTGTAATGATCCATGTGGCCGTGGGTTATACAGATAATGTTTACATCTTTTACAGATAAACCATCTTCACGTAAAGCATCAACAAGAATATCTTGGTTTTCTAACATTCCGGGATCAACGACCATTATAACATTTTTATCTTTTATCAAGGTTATCGTCGGGCATGTTTTCTATTCTTCTCCCTCCACTACAACCGGAGCACTTGTATATCCTTCTATTAAAACTTTGACCTCCGCCATATTATTTATTTTTTAATTGTTTTTCTTTTTTAGCGACAGTAAGCGTAGTTTGAATAACCGTATCAGGATTCAAAGACATTGATTCAATCCCCTCTTCCACCAAAAATTCCGCGAATTCCGGAAAGGAACTCGGCGCTTCTCCGCAGATACCGCAGTATTTTTTCTTCTTTTTGCAAACTCTGATTATTTTTGAAATCATTTTTTTAACCGCCTCGTTCCTCTCGTCTCCGATATGGGAAATCAAAGCCGAATCCCTGTCCAAGCCCAGAACCAATTGGGTCAGGTCATTACTGCCTATGCTCATCCCGTCGAAGATCTCCAGAAAATCTTCTGCCAGCTCCACATTTGAAGGAATCTCGCACATAACTATTTTTTTCAATCCGTCTCCTTCCAAGCCAAACTTCTTTATTAAATCCAGTACCTTCTTTCCTTCTTCAGCTGTTCTGCAGAAAGGAACCATAACCCAGATATTTTTTAAACCGAAGACTTCTATCGCTCTTTTTAACGCTTTACATTCCATCTCAAAAGCCGGCTTGAATTTCTCGTCATAATACCTTGAAGCTCCCCGCCAGCCGATCATAGGATTTGACTCTTTCGGTTCGAAAAATTCACCTCCCAGCAACTGGGCATACTCATTGGTTTTAAAATCAGAAAATCTGACAATCACGGGCTTCGGATAAAAAGCAGCTCCAATTTTTCCGACTCCTTCAGCCAGCCTGGATATGAAATACTCTTTCTTATCTTTATAGCCAACTGTAATTTCTTCAATCTTCTTTTTCAAAGCCTTACTTTTTAACTTATTAAAATTATATAAGGCCAGAGGATGAATCTGGATTTTAGAAGCGATAATGAATTCCTCCCTGGCTAATCCCACTCCGGAATTCGGTAAAAACGAATTTGAGAAAGCTGAATCCGGTTGGCCCAAATTCATCATTATCTTTGTCTTGGTTTCGGGAATCTTCTTCAAATCGTACTTTTTAATTTCAAACTCCAGCTGGCCGGCAAAAACAAGGCCTTGCTGCCCGCCCGAGCAGTCCACGGTAATATCCTGACCCGGCTTCAAAACCTTCGTAGCCTGCCTTGCTCCCACGATACAAGGAATACCCAGCTCCCGACTGACTATTGCCGCGTGACAGGTTCTTCCTCCTTCTTCGGTGATTATGGCTTTTGCTTGCTTCATAATGCTGGTCCAATCCGGGTCAGTCATTTGGGTTACCAAAACCTGTCCTGGCTTAAAATTATTAATTTCAGAAACATTGGGAATAATTTTCACCTTGCCTACGGCTATTTTTGAGCCAATAGCTTCCCCTTCCAAAATAGGCTTGCCCTTTCCTTTTGAAACATACCTGGTATAGCTCTGGCTAATCTTTGCAGTATGAATCGTTTCCGGCCTTGCCTGGACGATAAAAAGCTTCCCGGTTTTGCCGTCCTTTGCCCACTCAATATCCATAGGCTGGCCGTAATGGTCTTCAATATCGCAAGCCCACTTAGCCAGTTGTAAAATCTCTTTGTCGTTTACCACAAACTTATCCCGATCTTTTTTGGAAACCGCCAATTCTTTTGTTTCTTTTGAGCTGTAGATGAGCTTCACTTTTTTGGTCCCCAAGGTCTTTGAAATTATGGGCTTAAATCCTTTTTTAAGAGTTGTTTTAAAAACGAAAAACTCGTCTGGCACAACCCTACCTTTCACCACCATTTCCCCCAACCCCCAGGAACCGTTAATCAAAACTACGTCTTTGAACCCTGTTTCGGTATCCAAAGTGAATATCACCCCCGAAGAACTCAAATCCGACCTCACCATTTTCATAACTCCGACAGATAAAGCGATTTTAAAATGGTTAAACCCCTTTTCTTCCCTGTAGGAGATGGCCCGATCTAAGAACAAAGAGGCAATACATTTTTTAACCCCTTCCAAAACCTCTTTTTCTCCCTTGAGGTTTAAATATGTTTCGTGCTGGCCGGCAAACGAAGCCGACGGTAAATCTTCTGCCGTTGCCGAACTTCTGGCAGCCACATCGGTGTATTTTACGCCGTATTTCTTGGATAATTCTCTATACGATTTTATTATCTCTTTCTCTAAATCTTCCGGAAATTTCGACCGTAAAATCAGACTTCTTGCTTCTTTGCTGACCTTCTTTAACGAATTAACGTCTTTTGTGTCCAGCTCTTTAAATATCTCTTTGAGTTTCGGTAAAAGGCCATTTTTCTTTAAGAAATACCAGTAAGCATGGCTGGTTGTCGCAAAACCGTCAGGAACGCTTATTCCTTTTTTTCCTAAATTAGAAAACATCTCTCCCAAGGAGGCGTTCTTTCCGCCGACCAAAGCGACGTCCTTTTTGGATATTTCAGAAAATTTTAAGACTAATTTTTGTTCTTTTACCATATTATTTAATTAACAACTCAATTTTTTCTACAATTTCAGGATTGGATAAAGTAGATAAATCTCCCAATTCTTCTCCGGTAAACAATTTCCTCAATATCCTCCTCATTATTTTCCCAGATCTTGTCTTGGGCAAATCAGGAACCAGATAAATTTCTTTTGGCAAGGAGATGGGCCCTATTTCTTTTCTAATAGCATTAACGATCTCCTTTTTAATATCCTCTGCTACTCTACCGCCAAGATATACCGCGAACACGACAGGAACCTCTCCTTTGATATGATCCGGTATCCCCACCACGGCGCACTCGCTTATCTCCTTATGGTCGTTTACTGCGGCTTCCAATTCACCGGTTGAAACCCTGTGACCGGCAACCTTAATAACATCGTCAACTCTGCCGATAATCCTGATTAAGCCGTTTTCATCCCTGTATGCGCCATCAGAAGTGAAATAAACCTCTTTGCCGTATTTGCTCCAATAAGTTTCCAGATACTTATCAGGATTCTTATAAACATCCCTAAGCAACCCCGGTGAAAATGGGCTTAATATGACCAAATTCCCGACTTTACCAGATTCGCAAGGCTTCCCGCTATCGTCTAGAATATCAGCCTTTATCCCGGGGAACGGCCTTCCTGTAAAAGAGGGTTTAAAAGGCCCCACTCCCGGCAAAGAAGTAATAAGGATTCCCCCTGTTTCGGTCTGCCACCAGGTATCCACAATCGGACACTTTCCTTTTCCTACCTCGTTGAAATACCAGAGCCAGGCCGATTCATCTATTGGTTCCCCGACCGAACCCAGAAGCCGTAAGCTCCCGAATGGATAATTTTTAAGAATTTCTGCCCCATATTTTTCAAACATTCTTATGGCAGTAGGGGCGGTATAGAAAATAGTCACCTTATGCTTTTCGATAATCTGGGCCCATCTGTCAGGAGAAGGAAAATCAGGAGCTCCTTCAAACATCAAGGTAGGAACTTCGTTGATCAAAGGAGAATAAATAGTGTATGTGTGTCCCGTAATCCAGCCCGGGTCTGAAGTGCACCAAAAAACGTCTTCTTTATGAAAATCAAATATGAATTTACCGGTAAATTTAGCCTGAACTGCATATCCTCCGCAAGTATGCAAAACTCCTTTCGGCTTCCCGGTGGAGCCTGAAGTATAGAGAATAAACATCGGATCTTCAGAATCCATTATCTCTGGTTGACAGACATTCTTTTCATCCTTTACCAGATCGTCATACCAGATATCCCTGCCTTCATTCCAAACAATTTCATTCTTCGCCCTTTTAACTACGATTATTTTTTCTACTTTCGTATCCTTTGCTCCCTCATCGGCATTCTGCTTTAAATTCATAACCTGCCCTCTTCTGTAATATCCGTCCGCTGTTATCAAAACTTTGGCTTCAGCATCCTGTAATCTCGCTTTCAAAGACTGGGGGGAAAAGGCGGAAAAAACAACGCTATGGACCGCCCCGATTCTAGCGCAGGCCATCATTGAGATTATGATTTCTGAAATCATCGGCAGATAAATACCCACTCTGTCCCCTTTTTTGACTCCCAGTTTTCTCAATCCGTTGGCGAACTTAAAAACTCTTTTTGAAAGCTCTCCGTAAGTTAAACATAACGAGTCCTCTCCGACAGGTTCTGGCTCCCAAATTAAAGCCACCCTTTCCTTGTTCTTCTTAAGATTCTGGTCTAAAGCACTTTCTGTGATATTCAGTTTTCCTCCTAAAAACCATTTTATATATGGAGGGCTATGTTCAAACGCTTTTTTCCATTTTTTTCTCCAAACCAAATCTTTAGCCAGTTTTTCCCAGAATTTAACAGGATCCTTATCTGCTTCGTTATAAATCTTCTCGTTATTTATCCAGGCTTTCTTCTTGAAATCTTCGCTTGGATAGTACGAATCTCCAATCTTTTGCATATTAGTCAAGTATACCTTAAATAAAAAATCAGGGCAAAGCCCCGATTAATTATTTATACTTAGTATTAAATTTTGGTGCGTTTTTTCCTTCTTTTCCCGATAAGCCACAGGATTAGCAGCATCAAGCCGACAACAATAAGTATTAATAAAAGAATCTTCCAACCAAGAGGTATTCCTCCAATTGCCGCCAGCCATGAGTTTTGGGCGTTTCCGCCTTTTTCTTCATTGTTTTCTACCGCTTCTCCAATTCCACCCCCTTCTGTTCCCTGACTAGTACCGGTAGATAAACCCTCACTATTTTCTGGTAATACATTCCCCTGTTCGCCTTCTGAAGGTAAAGGATTCCCCGAGGATGTCGTGCCTTTAACTTCCTCTGCCGTTTCTCCGGTTTCACTGCCAGTAGTTGCTGCTCCAGCCACGCCCTTTGTAACGAAACTATATTCCTCGCTGATCGCCAATGAGCCGTGCGACACCGCACGATAGTAATATGTCGTTCCCGACGTTAACCCCGCGATAGTGACCGAATGGTAAGTAACTTTCGGGCTTATATCGTATTCCGGAGTTGTGTGAGAATACCCGTAAGTCGGGGGCGTACCGGCATTATCAGTTAAATCTAAAATATGAGTCTCCCCTGCTATAGAATATATCACTTGGCTTGTGGCGGCATATGAAGTATTCCACGTTATAGTTACGCTCGTTTCTCCAATATATGGATTAGATTCATTCACTATGGTCAAACCCACAGGCAATCCTCCGCCGCCACCTTCGCCTGAAGGAGGCGGAGGTAATCCGCCATCAGTACCTTCAAACCCAATTATAATATCAAATCCTAAAATTTTTCCCTGATAATCGTCATTTGCCCCAGAATCAAAAGTGATTATAAAATCATACTGCGTCTGGCCTCCGATAGATAAGCTAGACAAATAAGTTTCTCCCTGGTCAAAAAACGCGGCAAGAGTATTGTTAAAAATAACTGTCGCTCCTTCTTTAATCGTCAAATTTAATTTAGAAGCGAAATTGTCAGGATTATTTTCGCTTACGGTCTCTGCGGCAATTCTTTGAGCGCTGCCGCTGTTATTGGCGACTTTTACCCAACGGCTGACGCTTTCTCCCGGAACAAAATTCGCTTCATTAAATAAAGGACTATTTTCAAAATTAACAACCAAATTAGCCGCGGCTAAAGCCGGAGGGGCAACAAAAAGAGATATCCCTATGAATACTACCGAGAAGATTAAAATTGTTTTTGTTATTTTATCCATATTATTCTGTTACTCCGTCTGATGGAGCCGCGTTTACCGTTTCACCTCCGCCACTGTCTCCTCCGCTCTCTGGCGCAGGAGTTTGCTCAACAGAAACATTATCCGACGCAATCACCGGCTGTTCTTCGGTTGCGGACGGCGTTTCAATTACTGGTTGTTCTTCAATTACCGGAATTTCATCTGCGGGCGCCTCCTCAATAATTGAGACATCTTCGATAACTGGAGCTTCTAATTCTAAAACTACTTCATCCCCTATTTCTTCATCCGGCATTATTTCGTCTACTATCTCATTAATTACCTCATCAATTATTTCATTTATTTCCTCTATTATTCCTCCTTGCCCCTGATTTTCTTCTGTTGTAGTTATTTCTTCGGTGATAATAGCTAATTCTCCATTTTGCCCAATGGCCATTTGTCCGATTACCGTGTCTTCAGATACAGCTTCTTCTTCTGCGATTTCACCCATTACAAAAATTTCTTTCTGCTCCGATAGTTCTATTGCGTCAGCAAAATTATTTATTTCTGCTATCTCAATATTCGGTCCGCCGGGCGTAGGAACAGGGTCTACCCAATTTGAACTGCCGTCTGGAATTCTGGCATAAGATTTATTTTCCGGAACCTGTCCGTAATGGCTTGCAACCTCTGAATCATCTAAGGCTCGATTGTATATCTTGATTTCGTCAATAGAACCATCGAAATTATGCAAACCCATTCTATTTCCTATTGTTAAAGCGCTGCCCGAGCTATCAATTGGCCCATTTGTAAAGCTTCCTGCTCCGCTCAATTCTCCATTGATATAAAGTTTTACCGCGTTTCCGCCGAATACGGAATATGTGGCAGCAACATGAGTCCATGTTCCTGTCGGAATGGTGGCGGCAGTAGAAAGAAGGCTAAAACGTCCATAACCCGTCTCTGGGTCATTTTGATTGAAACGTAAAAAGGCCAATTCCCCTGTCTTCAATATTAAGAACCAGTAGCTGTTTCCACGATCCACTATTGAACTATGATAATAAGACTTAAGCACTGTGTCTGGGTTTATCCATGCCTCTATCGTAAGTTCGTTAAGAATATTCAAACTCCCATTGGTTCCACAATTTACATAATCATCTGTTCCATCAAAACTTAATCCTTGATTGATTTTGCCTGATTCAAACACGGCCCCATTATTCGTCCCATTATTCCCGTTTCCGCTTTGGTCATTAGTATCGCCGTTCAGAGGCAAATACATTGCCATATCATTCGTTGAGCCGGGGGTATTATTAATATTATAATCCGGTACGGCGTAAGAATAGGAATCAGCTTGAACTCCATTGTTATTATATAGACTAACCGTATCTGCGGTGTTGTCCAAAATACAATAGTTCAGGAACACCACCAGCCAACCGTTGGCGTCGATAGTCGTAGAACCTCCTAAAGTATTTATCGTCTGTATGGTAATTCTATTACCGTCTGCGTCTTCGATATACCAATCGGCCAAATCTAACGGAGAAGAAGTTTTGTTATAAATTTCAACCCATTCGCCGTTAATGCCCGAGAGAGAACAATCGTCTCCTTCAGGATTCGGTAAAATTTCATTTAAAACAACTGGAGGATTCCAATAATCAGCCAAAATAGTATTTGTAATTTCTTCCGTATCGCTGAAACCTTGACCCTCTGTTAAATTTTCTTGCCAACCGTTAAAAACAAATTTGAAATTACAGACTTCTCCTTGTAAATCGTCTGGAGCATCTAACGGCAAAGACACAGTAAAATCCCAACTTGGCGTTCCAGAAAAAGTAAACGGCCCTTGATTGGTAAAATCTTTCAATAGTCCTGAATATACTCCGGCTGTTAAATTTAAATAATCGCAGAGATTGCCGGAAACTTCTTCGTAGCCAACTTTATATTGAAATCCTAAACTCCCATCATTTTGAAGAGAAATATTTCTCGTCGCTGACCCTCCCAGATTTAATGTCCCTGGCGAAAAATCCACTCCGCCATTTAACGAAAAATCCAAATTCGCTGCTGAAAAAGTATTTACCAAAGAGGTTTCTACGTCATTAAAATAAGCTGAGGTTTGCCATACGGCCGAAAGCCCGGCCCAGTTCAGCCCTACAACCAATAATATTGAAATAATTTTTACTAAAGACTTAATCATGAATTACCTTTATCCTTTAACTCTTCTATCTCCTGTTTCAATCTTGCTATCTCCTTGTCTTGTTCTGTATCTTTCTTCTTATCCTTTAATTTCATTACCTCCTTCCATATCTTTCTTATCTCGTCAGCAACTATTACTATTGCGGGAACGGCGATGATTAAAATAAACCCGACTGGTTTTTTGGCGAAATCAACCGCGTACCCGACAAAAGGGATATTGAACAAAACTTTCCCGAGGATATCGTTTTTTTGGATTTCTCTGATATCCGGCGATTCGTTCGCATCCCCTTTGGTTATATAAACCGGGACTCCTCCCACAACCTTAATGTCGTTTATTCTGTGAGTTACTGGCGGCTGTGTTTTTGTATCTGGCCCAAAGGTAATAATATCCCCTATCTTGTAATCATCTGCCGGCTTTGCGACAACTATCGCTCCTGTTTTTATTGTCGGTTCCATTGACCAGGAAAGCACGGTTAAGACCTTAAAATTCCCGGTAATCGGAAAAACGGAAAAAATAAGCAAAAGCGCAATCAATACGAGAAAACCGACTAGAATATAATAAAATATTTTTAATAATTTTTTCATAAAATCTTTATAAGTTGCCCAAACTATATCTTAAAGGAAGAACATCCCCAAATCAGGCTTTGCTCTAGTTTGACAAACGTTGGACAACCTAAAAAATTTTAAGTATTACCAAGCAGGATTATTTGTCTGAGTTGCTTCGAATCTTAAACTAAAATTAACAGACTGACCCTGAAATTCATTTCCTACTGTCGTAGGCACGGCAAGTTCAAAGAACACTCTCTCTCCGCTACCCCACCAACCCGTGTGTGGAGAGGTATCGAAGTTTGAATCTATTGTAATGTAATTGAACAGGCCCCTAAGAGTACCCTTGTATCTTTGCACATGGCCACTCGTGCCAGTAATACCATCAACATAAACAGCGGCCAAGATATTATCTAATACATAATCGGAAATCGGAGTAGTTGTAGCTGCAATTACTCTGTATTTTAATGCCAGAGAACCATTATTTCTGGCTACAACGGCACTAATATGGTCATACCCCCAATGGCTGGCATCATGATAATTCCATCCTGGATAAACATTATTATAAGATATTATAGCTATCTGAGGTATATTACCCAAGTCTAAAGTCCCGGCAGTGAATGTGTTTCCGGTTGATGTTTCAGTATCGCTGAAATAAGCAATAGTTCCGCCAATGGCTACAACTCCGACAACGCCGATAACAACCAAACTAATAACTATCTTTTTCATAATTATTTTTTCTTAACAAGGCATTTAACCGTAATTAATTATTCCCAATCTCCCTTTTCGTATTGAGTCGCAAAGAAGTTTAAGTCCCCAGTGTAATTAGCGCTTTGGTAATCATTACCTGCATCTGCATCCATTTTTACATCTATCTTATAAACTGCGGCCCAACCCGGCTCGAAAGCAACTGCTCCTGGACTTGCCCAAGTCATTTCTCCTAAGGCTCCGATGTAAGTCCAATCCTTGATGACGCTATTCGGAGGCCCGGCATTAACATACCCTGGAGGCAATGTAGTATAGTCTGTTGGATGTATCGTCCATCTTACCTGCAACTCATTATCTAATGTCCCGTCTCCTGTTTCTGTTAACCAGGCTTTCCATTTTTGATCTATTGTGCCATCGTTTGTTACAACCAGATAATTTGTGACCGTATCTCCAGGCTTCATGCCAGTGACATTGAAAACCCTGTGCCCTCCCTCTCCAGGATCAATAATATTAAATATCAATGTTCCAGCAGTAAACGTATTTCCGGTTGAGGTTTTAGTATCGCTGAAGTAAGCGATTGTGCCGCCAACTGCTATTGCAGCCACAGCGCCGATAATCGATAAACTAATTAATATTTTTTTCATGGTATTTTTTTTAATTATGTTATTTTAATTATCACTAACGACCTTTGTTTTTATATATTATTTGATTTATCGGCCTTTATTTACCTCCTTTTTTTATATATTTTGCTCAAATAATATTTTTCGAAAAAAGAAAAAACACAGCTAAAAACTGTGCCAAACGCTTCGTTTAATTTTCGCGCCCGCCGGTAAAACCATGGATTAATGGACTATCCTCCTATAATCCATTCTATTCTAATTATGCTTCAAATTAGAATAATAAAAGGGCCCTATCAAGCGCCCTAAAAAGATCTTTGAGGATCGACCTCAACAGCAGCTCAACGGCAAAAACTAGCCTGTTGAGGCCAGGCCTCAACAGCAACTCATTGAAAAAAAATAAAACCTCGTACGGAATTTTGTAAATAGCTTGTTGAGGCCTTGTTGAGGCCTGGCCTCAACAGGGCCTTATCAACCGCGCAACAAAAAAACCGCCTGACTGGCGATTTTCTTTAATAAATAAGTCCGGTTTTTATTTCAACAAATCGTCGAGCTCGCAAGAAAGCAGAGCCGATTTATTAAGCACGATCTGTTCTTTTTGATTCAAATTATCGGCCGTCATTCGGATAATTTTAGTGACTAGGCTATTGCCAAGTATTATTTTGTTTGTTTTTCTAAGATATGCTTCTGTTTTTTTATGGAACAATGTCGCATACTGCTTCAATTTATCACTCAACTTATCTTTCATCTCGCCCTCAACAAGCTGAATTATTTTATCGTCTACTTTCGTCGGCAAATCGCCGTCGCGAAAATCAATCCAGTAATCACTGATAGTATAAATAATTCGTATCGTCCTATCCTCCTCAGTTCTATACAGATACACAAAAGAAAAATTATCAGTATGAAAATCCTGACGCACTCTTATACTCTCCAATGCTGTTACGGTGTTAATTTTATATTCGTCAAGAAGTCGCAAATAACTTTCTCGCCAATTTTTGAGCCAATTTTTAATAAAGGTCCTATCTGCAAACAGTGGCAAAAGGTCCTGTTCGAGATTCTTATCGCTCACTTTGTTCATTTGAAGCGTGATTTTATCAAAAAGCGCGCGGGGATCTTTTGCGTCAATGCTTTTGGCTACGAGGTAATCAAAATCCGGCACTACCTTTTTGCCCATGTACCAAAGGAGATCATAAACATCTCGCCCCTTTTCTTCATAAACAGCTTCTCCTACGCCACGGGTCCCGCGCAGGAAAATGGCTGCAAGCTTGCTTGCCATAAGTGCGGCCATATTATAGGTGATAATGACGAAAGAGAACTGATTGCGATTTATCGGCCGGCGTTCGGTGACGGTCTTGGGAGCGACGAACTGATTGAGATCAAGCTTTACATGTACCTGTTTTGAGGAATGCCCAAAGCTCAATTCTTCGCCGACGTGAAATTTCAGAATCAATCCTCTACCCGTGGTAATTTTCACCGTGAGAAAATCCTCTCCAGCGCCATATGCATTTGTGAAATGATCTTCAATTTCCTTCTTCATCTCCTTCAAGAACTCATCAGTTATCGCGTGAGAAACTTCAAAATCCAGATCAACCGACATACGATCGAGTTCGTGAATAATACGAAGAGCGGAACCGCCGTACATAATCCACTTATTGTATTCAGGATGATGATAGATGAAATTGAGAACATAAAACTGCAGCTCTTCTTTGAGGGCGTTGCGACGCGTTTCCGCGTCAATCCCGCCGAAAGCGGCAATATCATCAAGCTTTCTTTTTAGAATTGTTAAAATCTGTTCACTCATATTTTTTTATCATTGTATAAAATTTTACCTGCTCTTCCTTGTCCATTTCATTAATGTCTATCCGTAATTCTTCAGCCAATGCTTTAATCTTCCCTAATGGAAGGCTGCGAAACTGGCGAGTCCTAAAATACAGTAAGTCAAACAATGCTTTTGAAGGAGAGGCTATAAAAAAATCAAACTTTCCTTTTGTTAGAGAAAAACCAGAAAAAAGTTTTCTATTAATCGACTGATATACAAAATTGCCCGCCTTTGTCTGATAATCTCTCGTGACCTTGGGCGTGACCGAGACAACAGAACGTATTGCTTCCGTGGTAAGATCGTAATACTGAAGAGCCGCCCACGAACTTACATACGACGGCGTGCGAATTACGTTGGCAAGATAGAAAGAATAAGAAATGTCATTTCTGTTTTTATCAAAAAAATCCGCGGACACGTATAATCCATTTTTGAGCCGGTAAATTTCTTTGTACTTCAAGAAGCGACTGATGTAAGTATCAACCGTAGAGTCCTTAAGCCCCAACTGCTTACCGAGCTGGTAAACAGTATTTTTACCGAAGTGAGGCAGAAATTTTAGCTGTTCTAAAAGGTTTTTTCTGCTTTTCATAACTATGACATTAGTGTATCATATGTGAAATGTGGTGTCAACCCCCCCCTATTGTCCCCAACTAAAAAATCGCCCGACTGGCGATCTTCAAAACTAATTTTTATTGTTATTCTTCAATTATAGCTTCTTTCCGATATATTCAGCAAAGTCAGCTAATCTGCAGGCATAAGCCCATTCGTTATCATACCAAGCGACAACTTTGACGGTATTATCCTTAACCATAGTTAAAGATGCATCAACAATTGCCGAGAAAGAATTTCCCGAATAATCAGAAGAAACCAGCTGAGCGTCTTCTATGCCCAAAATCCCTTCCATTTCTTTTTGTTTGCTGGCTTTTTTAAAAGTAAAATTCACTTCTTCAACCGTGGTCTCCTTCTCTAATTCACAAATTAAATCCAGAACAGAAACTGTGGCAGTAGGGACTCTGAAAGCGATGCCATCCAGTTTACCCTTAAGTTCGGGGATAACGTTGCCAATGGCTTTTGCAGCTCCTGTGGTCGTAGGAATGATATTCAAAGCAGCGGCTCTCGCCCTTCTTAAATCCTTGTGAGGCAGATCTAAAATCTTCTGATCGTTGGTATAGCTGTGGATGGTAGACATAAATCCTTTCACGATCTTAAAATTATCGTTAAGAACCTTTGCCACGGCAGCTAAACAGTTTGTCGTACAGGATCCCATATCAACTATGCTGTCTTTCTCGGGATTGAACTTTTCCTCGTTAACTCCTAAAACGTATGAAGGAATTTTATCAGGATCTCTTGAAGGGGCGGAGATAATAACTGACTTTGCTCCGGCTGATAAATGCTTCTTAGCTCCTTCGTAATCGGTAAAATTCCCTGTGCACTCTAAAACGACATCTACTCCCATTTCTTTCCAGGGAAGTTTTGACGGGTCCTTTTCGGCAAAAACCTTAACGCTTTTCCCGGTCTTTGTCCCATCAACCAGTAATTCATTATCTGTAAATTTGACCGGCTTCTGGTAAATGCCGTAAACAGAATCGTACTTCAATAAATGGGCCAGGGTTTTCGTATCAGTCAGGTCATTAATAGCCACCACTTCCAAATCAGGATGATTATTAAAAATCCTCCTGAAAGCCGGCCTTCCAATACGCCCGAACCCGTTAACAGCAACTTTTATCATAAAAAAATTAACTAATTTTAAGAAGTTTACAAATTTTTTCCCTATCAAAGCCGACGATAAACTGCCCGTCAATCTCGACTATCGGTACGGAAAGCTGACCGGTTTTCTCAGCTAATTCATCTTTAATTTTTTCGTCCTGAGAAACGTCAACATCTTCAAAAGACACGTTTCTATCTTTCAAAAATGCCTTCAAGGTATAACAGTAAGGGCAGCTTGGGGTGGTAAATACTTTAACTGTCATAAAATATTTATTGGGAACAACCTCCGGCGCTAGCGCTAGCGTTAGTCGTAGATTCTCCCAATCCCGGAGAAGCAGCTTCGTCAGACAGGGTTTGAGAACATTCTGCCGGCGGAGTGTTAAAAGCGTTGCAGACAATCTGCTTTAACCCTTCTGGAGACCAGCTACTCATTCCAATAACCGCGTCATTGACGACTAAGGTCGGAGATCCTTGCACTCCGTATTTCTGGTTTAAATCATCATTCACTTTGAACGTGGGATACTGTCCGCTCAACCAAGTTGATTTGTCGTTATAACCGGCTGTAACGCCATATTGGGAATCTGTTTCCGAAACACAAGAATTAAGAGTGGTTTTATTGATTCCAGCCTCTGTAAGACATCCTGCTGTATTTCCTTCTTTTACAAAACAACCGAGATAGGCTGAATATTTTTCCTTTTCATTCTTTTGAATGCAATACTGCGTCAAATTCTCATCAAGCTCCTGTTTATCGTGCATAGCATAATTGACGAAATAAACTCCCATTTCCGCTTTGTCTTTCAACAGATTGTATACCGGTAAAAATGCTTTCTCTGCCATAAAGCCGTAAGGGCAATAGGACATCACAAATAATTTAACGTCAACCTTGTCGCTCTTTGGAGCTTCCTGGCTGACTGAGCCTGTTTGGGAAGCGGTAGTGGTGCTCAGATTGATACCGTCTTCAGGCCATAAAAGCTTTCCGTCTTTTGTGACGTAAGAATTGTACTCCTGATCTCCTATTTTAAGACGGAATTTATATAATCCGCTCTCTTCAACAACGTCTACCAAGGAAGCGGTCATCCCGGGATCAAGAAGATTTTTATTAATATATTCTATCGCTTTTGCGGCTACCTTTTCCATGGAACCGCTTGTATTTTTGGCATAGAAAAAAATCCCGCAACCTACCAAGGCCAGAGCGGCCACACCCATAACGATATATTTGATGTTTTTTGACATAATTTTACCTTAATTTATTATCGTATCTGTAACCTTAGCATACTTTTGCCTTCTTGTAAAGGGTCTAAATAGACTCTTTTTTCGTCATCGTTAACAAGTCGTCAAACTCATAAATGACGGCCTCGCCGACGTCTATTTCAAGGTCGGCTATATCTTTATCGGATATTTTTTCAATGTGTTTTGCCAAAGCCCTCAAGCAATTATGGCTTGCTACCGCCAAAACATTCTTACCTTCCTTTAAGTCCCTTTCAATGAAACTTTTTAAAAAGTGGATTGCCCGGGATGAAACGTCTTTCAAGCTTTCTCCTCCCGGTGGCCTCGCACTGAAACTCCTTCTCAATAATTTAAAATTCTCTTCGCCGTATTCTTTCTTTATTTCTTCTTTATCTCTTCCCTGCCACTGGCCGTAATACCTCTCGTTAAGAAGATCTGAAATATATACCGGTACATAACCCAACTTGCCTGAAAACCCTCCCCAATTTCTCATTTTGCCCTTATCAAGACTAATAAAAACAGGGTATTTGCCCTCTGTTTCCAATATCTTTGCCACGCTGTCCTTATTCCTGAACAAATTCGAAGAATATATTTTGTCTATTTTAAAACCAGATATTTTCAGGGAGACTTCTTTTACTTTCTCTCCGATATTTTCTGATAAAGGAACGTCAACCCAACCGGTGAACCTATTTTCCAGATTCCACTGCGATTGGAAATGCCTTAGTAATATTAATTTCGACATATCTCTTTTTCTATTTTCTTTAGCCGATTGTATTTTACCATTCTTTCTTTGGGATAGGGAGCCCCGGACTTAATAAAATCAGCTCCGATTCCAACAGATAGGTCAGCTATAAAATCATCTTCTGTTTCCCCTGCCCTGTTAGACACCATAATTTTCCACCCGAACGATTTCGCAAGTTTTCCCGCTTTTAGGGCCTCGGAAACCGTGCCTATCTGATTCGGTTTCAAAATCAAACCGCTGCAAAAGTTTTTTTGTTTGGCCAATTTCATCCTTTCAACGTTAGAAACGGTGGTATCGTCCCCAAAAATCGTAACATTGTCCAATCCTCCCGCGCCCTCCAAATCTTCTTCGTAAAACGGGTCTTCAATGGAAGCTATGGGATAACGGGAGACAATATCCCGATAAATATCCGCCAGCTTTTCTTTAGAAAGATTTTTTCCTCCTACTCTGTAAAAACCGCTGTTATAGAAACTTGACGAAGCAGAATCTATCGCTACTTTAAAATCTTCTCCTTCGCCCGCTTCCAAGATAAAATCAAGTGTTTCGTATATGTCAGCCGGCCCTGAAAAAGCCCCTTCGCTGCTCAAGGAAATATTTCCCTTCCCATATTTATTTTCCAGGATTTTCCTTAATCTCCCGTAAATTCTAATTCCCGTTTCCAAATTTTCTTTGAAAGATATTTTCTGAGGTATGACCATAAATTCCTGAAAGGCCAAACCGCTTTCAGAATGTTTGCCTCCTTCTATCATGTTGAAAGAAGGCCCGGGCAGAGAATATTTTTCGCCGGCTATTTCCGAAATATACCGATAAAGAGGCATTCCTCTTAAAGCGGCTCCGGCCCGGCAGAAAACCATTGAAACAGGCAAAATCGCGTTTGCTCCCAAGTGCGATTTATTTTTTGTTCCGTCCAAGCCCAGCAAGACTTCATCAATCCTTCCCTGGTTTGAAACATCTTCTTCTTTTAGGGCAGGAGCTATAATCTTTTCTATATTCTCAATAACTGCCGAGACTCCCCTTCCGTCTTTGTCTCTGAGTTCTACGGCTTCGTATTTGCCTGCGGATTCTCCCGAAGGAACGGAAGCGGAAAAAACACCGAAGTCAGCAGACAAGGAAATTTCCACGGTCGGTTTTCCGTTTGAATCTAAAATTTCTCTCGCTTTTAAATTAATTTTTGATTTTTTCATGCTTTTTCAGGAACGTTTTTCTTCCAGGTTGAAAGCAAAACAATTATTACGACAACACATAAGGATACAGAGCCTACATCTCTCCAAATGGCGTCTAATTTTAAAAGATTTATAAACAGAAAATCAAACAGCCCGACTATTATAGCGGAGAAAAATACCAGCATAAATCCGAGAGCCTTTCTTCTGGCGTATACATTTTCTGATTTCCTAAACTGTTCGGAAAGAACAATAATCGCCGGAACAAAAGTAATAAAAAATAGGATAGCCCTCAAAATTATGGATAAAGAAAAAAAAGACGGGACTCCCCAATTAATAGCTCCGCTCGGCTCTATGAAAGGACTGAAAGTAGCGCTAAGGGAAGTAAACGTTGAGACTAACCCCAAAATAAATACAGGGATGGCACCCCACCAAGGAGAAATACGGGAGGAAAATTTAACATAAAAAACGAAGTAAATCAGCGCCGAATAAGATATGGCCTGAAAAAAAGAACTGGTATCAATTGATAATCTTAAAAAAAGAGCATCCCTGGCAAAAAATAATCCTACAATAGTTTTAAAAAACGTAAAACCCAAAAGAGATAAACAGGCAAAAAACCAGATTTTAGCTACCGTGTCTTTTTCTTTGCTCCAATACTGAAAAGTGCGGTAAGCCAAAAGGCCTGTAGTAATAGTCAATATCAGGTAAGCTACGCCGGTTATTGAGTAACCCATAATTATTTTTTATCCGATTTGAGATGCCGGTAAGCGAACAAAGCGGCTGTTGCCCCTTCGCTGGCTGCCGTAACTATTTGTTTAATTATCCCGATATTTACGTCACCGGCGGCAAAAAGGCCTGGAGTCTTGGTCTGGCAGGTTTCCGAATCAACTACTATTTCGTCTCTCTCGTTAAAATCAACCAAATCTCTCAAAAAAGAGGTTGCCGGTTGGGAACCTATTTCAACAAAAACACCATCCACTGCCAATTCTTTTTCGTTATTAGTCTCCCGATCTTTATAAACCAAGGACTCGACGAATTTACCTCCTTTTATCCGTTTCACCAGGGCATTGAATATGATCTCAACCTTGCCGATTTTCTTAACTTCCTCCTGGTTTATTTCATCAGCCAAGGCAGAAGAAGAACATTCCAGGATATATACCTTTTTGACGGTATCACTTAGAGAAAGGGCCACTTCAAAAGCGGCGTTTCCTCCTCCTACCACAGCCACGGTCTTATTAGAAAAAAATGGACTGTCGCAGGTCGGGCAATAACTCACTCCCCTTCCGATAAATTCTTTTTCTCCAGGGACCTCCAAAGGCCTTGGGTCTGCCCCGGAAGCGACAATAACAGAAGCTGCCTCAAACTTATTTTTATTCTTGGTGGAAATTAAAAAATTATCTCCTGACTTTTCCAGTTTTGTCACTTCATCCAATTCAATATCAATTTTCTGCTTTCTCAGATGGTTTTCAAACTTCTGAATCAGATCCAATCCGGAGACAGATTCAAATCCCAGATAATTTTCAATCATTACCGCTTTCTTTGCTATCTGGCCTCCAAAATTCTTGGTAATCAAAAGGGTATTAATATTCTTCCTGGCAGCATAAATACCAGCCGAAACCCCAGCCGGACCACCGCCGATAATGATAAGGTCGTATATATTACTCATATATCATTAACAGGGCTCCCATTGAAGATGGGATGCATAATGATAATATCGTACTCTTTCATAATTTTATGAAATAAAATCAAATAGACAGGGTTCCCGCGCATACAATGCATTAATCGCGCGGGATGCATATTTACTGTCTGATAACCTCGGGTATGGCTTCTATTAAATCCGTAGCCGAAAGGCCGTCTTTCAGCCTTTGGCTTACTATTTCTCCTGCTCTTCCGTTGATATAGGCTCCGGCCTGAGCAGCTTCAAAAGGACTAATACCGCGAGCCATTAAAGCACCGCAGATACCGGCCAAAGTGTCTCCCGTTCCTCCTTTTGTCATGTACGGAGTGCCGACTCTGTCTATTGCCACGTCCTTGCCGTCAGATATTATGTCAATTTTACCTTTCAATAATATGGTTGTTTTCAGACGAGCCGCTTCTTCCCTGACCAATTTTATCTTTTCTTCGTCTGACAACTCATAAACCTCTTTCCCGGTCAATACGAAAAACTCATAAGTATGGGGAGTTATCAAAAAATTCTTGCCAGAAACCACTTCCGGCTTTTTAGCCACAGCATGAATGGCATCGGCGTCTATTACCACAGGAACCGAAACCTCTTCTAAAAATTCCAGAATAGTTTCCTGGGTTTCAGCCGTCCTGCCGGACCCTCCTCCGATAACCACAGCTGTTTTACCTCCGGAAACCGCTTTTGAGGCTTCTTCCATTGAAAGCAAGGTTGCCAAGTGTTCCTTGCATAACCAGTCTCCTTCTAAAGGATAAGCTGCCATATCAGGAGAAAAAGAAGCAATGATATCTGCCGCTCTCTTTGGGGCAATGACTTTAACCATGTCAGCCCCTGATTTGAAAGCGGCCATGGCGGATAAGGCCGGCGAGCCAGAATAAAACTCGGACCCTCCGATAACCAATACCAAGCCGAAATCATACTTCTTGGAGCTCTGAGGCCTCTCTTTGTAGATATTTTTTAAAATATTTTTGTTTGTTTCGTTCATATTTTTAGTTGTTAGTTATGATTATTATTAGCTTATTTTGCCAGAAACAAGCTGATTTCATTAGCTTATTTTAGCATAAAAACGGAAAAAGAGTAAAAATTAAGTTGTAATAAGGCCTGATTGGTGCTAAAATCTAAAAAATTGTATGAATTCCCAAAAAACAATCGTCATCAGCCTGGGCGGGTCCATAATCTGTCCCAAAGCCGGAGAAATTAATACCGTCTTTCTGAAAAAATTCAGGAAGATGATTTTAAAATTTCTCGGCAAAGGATATAAGTTCGTCATTGTTTCGGGCGGCGGAAAGATCTGCAGATTATATCAGTCAGCAGCTTCAAAAGTGGCAAAATTATCCAACGAAGACAAGGACTGGCTGGGGATACACTCCACCAGGTTAAACGCCCACCTACTCAGGACTATTTTCAGAGAAACTGCCTACCCCGTTGTCTTGAAAGATCCCGCCAAACCCATTAAGAAAAACTGGAAACTTTTAATAGCTTCCGGTTCCAGACCGGGCTGGTCAACAGATTACGTTTCCACTCTTTACGCTGAAAAATTCAAGATAAAAGAAATTATCAACGCGGGGAATGTTTCATTCGTCTACGACAAAGACCCGGCTAAATTCAAAAAGGCCAGTATTTTTAAAGAAATCACCTGGAAAAATTACAGAAAACTCATAAGTTCAAAATGGATACCGGGCTTGTCCACTCCCTTTGACCCGGTCGGAGCAAAACTGGCCGAGAAACTAAAAATCCGTGTCTTTATGGTCAAAGGCACGGAGATTAAAAACTTTGAGAAAGCCTTGTCTGGCAAAAAATTCAAAGGGACGACTATTAAACCTTAGGATATCTTTTTCTGGCGTAGAAAAGCCGGAGTCTCCCAAACCTTTTCTTCTTCTATCATTTTAGCCTCTTCTTCCTCAACCTCTTTTTTTACCTGAAGAGCGTTTTTCCTTATTTTGTTGCCCAGAAAATCCGTTTTATTAGATACGAAAGAGGCCAAAGCCGCTTCTTTTTTAGGTTCAACAGGTTCTGCTTTTATTTCTTCTTTGGGCTTTTTATTAATCTCTATCTTAATTTTTCTCTTTCTGGAAACCTTACGGGGTTTCTTTGTTTTCTTTCTCCTTTTTACGGGACTTTTTTTCTCAGCTTTCGGAGCTTCTTTCTTTTTTCTAGTTTTCCTTTTCTTTCCGGAAGAGAATACTTTAGCTCCGCAACCCGTAGCCAATAAAGTCGTCCTTATCTTGTCTGAATACTTCTTGCCCTGGGAAATGCCGAATATAATTTTAGCTTCCCTGTTTGCCTCTTCGGAAATAGTCTTTGAAATCTTGTTCACCTCTTCCAGAGACAATCCCTTTTCCCCGCCGATATCAAATAAAACAGCCTTTGCCCCTTTTATTTTATAAGGATACAAAGGCGAATTTAAAACCTTTTCAATGGATGTTTCAGCCGAACCCTCTTTTCTCTGGACTTCAACGGTATTTAAATAAGCCAGTCTTCCCTGCCCTTCCAAAACCGCCCTTAAATCGGCAAAGTCAATATTAATTAAACCTGGCTCGTAAATTATCTCTATTAACCCTTCAAGACTTTCAGCCAGATTCTTGTTTATGGCTGACAAAGCCTGTCTCAAAGGAGTGGCTTTATTAATAACCTGGAATATTCTTTCGTTAGGAATAATACTCAAAGCGTTAACCCTGGTCTTTATCTTTTCAAGGGCGTTTTTGGCAATCTCCATTTTTTTATCTCCTTCGAACTTAAAAGGCAGGGTGAATATTCCGTAAGTGAGATTTCCTAAACTCCTTGATATCTTGGCAAAAACATGAGCAGCACCGGAAGCCGTTCCTCCGCCCAAGCATCCTACCAGTATTACCAAATCCTGGCCTTGCAATAATTTCTTAATTCTTTCTTTCTCGTTTAAAGCTGCCGTTTCTCCGATATCAGGATTCATACCGGTTCCTAAACCGTGAGTCAAGCTCTGGCCGAAAGAAAACCTTTCTACTCTTCTTGAAACTTCCCTCAGCCCTTTCAGATCGGTATTGGCGGCAAAAAAAGTCGCTTTCTTAACCATTTGAGAAAGCTCTGAAACGATATTTCCTCCGCCGCCTCCAATAGCAACAACCCTTATCTTTGTCTTCTTGACCTGTTCGTTCTTTTTATCCGGCTCAAGAATAACTTTCTGAGTTTTTTTAACCGGTTTCTTTACCGGCTTTTTAGCTCTTTTTTTACCTTTCTTTCGCATAGATTTAATCTAAGAGTTAAAACCTCTTGTGTCAAATCACCTAACCACCTCCAAAGCCATATAATATCCTTGGGGTTTATGGCAGGCCGGACACCTGTCAGGAGCCGATTTACCTTTATGTATATAGCCGCAGTTCAAACATTTCCACTCTATTTCCGTTTCGCTGGAAAACATCTTTCCTTTTTCAAGGCGTTCGGCCAGAATATTGAATCTTTCCTCGTGCTTTTCTTCAACCTCACCTATCTCCTTGAACAAAGTAGCTGCGTCCTCGTTTCCCTCTTCTCTGGCCACTTTTTCAAATTCAGGGTACATAGTCCCCCATTCATATTTCTCTCCGGCAGCGGCATTTTTCAGATTTTCCAAAGTATTCCCCAAAGAATGGATATCATAAGTATTTGTCATTTCCGCTTTTCCTTTTATTCTTTCTAATTCCTCTTTGGCGTGAACCTTTTCATTGTCTGCCGTCTCTTCGAAAACCTTGGCTACCCAGATATAACCTTCTTTTGCGGCAATTTCCGCATAGTAAGTATATTTATTTCTTGCCATTGATTCTCCGGCAATGGCTTTTAATAAATTTTCCTGGGTTTTTGACATATTTTTACTTTATACTTAATAAGTCTATCTCAAATACCAAAGTGGCATTTGGCGGAATAAGGCCGTCCGCTGCTCCCGCTTCTCCATAAGCTAAATTAGAAGGAATGGTCAACTTTCTCTTTTCTCCTGCTTTCATTCCTGCAACCCCTAAATCCCATCCTTTAATAATTGTTCCTGCTCCCAGAGTAAAGGCAAAAGGAACTCCCCTGTCTATGCTTGAATCAAATTTATTTCCGTCCTCAAAAGTGCCTACATAGTTTACGGTGACAGTATCTCCTGATTTAGCTGCCTCCCCCGTCCCTTCTTTTAAAATTTCTACTTTCATGCCTTGTATTTCGAAGTTATTGTTATTAGCTACTTCTTCTGTAGTTGTAGCCTGCTCGTTATTATTTTCTACTGGAGCCTTGTTTTTATTATAGCTCTGGTAAAGATAGACTCCTCCCACCACTATGGCTACTACGATTAATATTGGAATTAGTTTGCTCATAAGTTTATGTATATTTATAATATACTACTCTTTTAAAACTTGTACACAGTTCATTTCAAGGCCTGGATAGCCGCCTCTAATATCTTATTATTAAGATAACTCAGATCAAAACTCATCCTGGGCCATGTCTCTTCGGGAAATATTCTCTTTACGTCTTTGTCATAAAGAGAACCATCCCCGGGCTTTTCATAAGAAAACTTCTCAATATCGTAATAAGATAATTCATTCGGGTAATCAATCTTAATAGGAGAAGCCATACCGCTTAACTCTTTAAGCTCTCCTTCAACCATTTTAAACTCACCGCACCTTATCCAGATATATATCGGAAAAAGATCCTTTTCGGGATATAGGTTCTGGAAAACGCAGAAATTAGTGCTCCCCTCTTCTGTTTTCCAGCTGAAATCCTGTTTTGACAAAAGGAAATTAGTAACCGCTCCGTCCAGCGCTTTATTTCCAAGAATCGGCAAGGTTTCTTCAACCACAACGGGTTTATTTTCCTTTTTCAGGTTGTACCCCAAGCAGACTACGACTCCGGATATTATTAATATTAGAACAGCGCCTGTTATAATTATTTTTTTCATAGAAATTAGTTAATATATTACCGCTTTATCATACTATCAAAAAATCGCCCTTTTGGCGACTCCTTGTTACTAATCAAAACTGGCCCGTACTCTTTAATATCATCTCCCTCAAACCAATGCAGGGCGTTCTGTTGAGGTCTATCCTCAACATCCCCTTAAGAAAAAATACAAAAATTATCCATAAATTATTTTCTCAATCTATTTATCTCATTTTTAATTTCATCAATAACTTCGGGATTATGAATAATCTTATTTTTACCTTCGGTTATTGAAATAATATAAAATACTTTGCCGCCATATTTTGTAGTAAATTTTTCGTGCGTCTTTTTCTGCTGTTCTCTCTCATTGATTATTTGCGTAATATATTCAAATCCTGCCGGTTTTATTTGAAGTCCGATATATTTCTCGTGAATTTTAATGAAATAGTCGACATTATATCCTCTGTCCCATTCATCGGGAGCGGGCTCGATTTTAACTCCAAGAATTTTTTC
This sequence comes from uncultured Candidatus Saccharibacteria bacterium, assembly GCA_964584545.1. Classification (GTDB taxonomy): domain Bacteria; phylum Patescibacteriota; class Minisyncoccia; order Minisyncoccales; family CAZPAG01; genus CAZPAG01. Next base: position 12,841 of record CAZPAG010000007.1, on the reverse strand, counting down.
AAGTTGTCCATAAATTGTCTGAATTTCTGACTGATAACCGTCGAAAGTTCTATTTATTACCAAATTGTATATGAAATTCATACAATCTTCTTCTGTAACATCTTCTATTTCGGCTTTACAAACATCAGTAACCTTAATAAATAAAGTTTTTCCAATTTGCTCAAGATGCTGCTTTGGATAGGCTTTGTCTAAATAAAATTTTTAGCTTAATTTTTTATATCTATTGTTTATGATACATTCTTGAAACACAATGGCACTTAAAGAACAGTTTGCGAAAATGAAATTTAAGGCTTGTTCTGACTCATAATTACTCCTTCTTAGAATTTTAAAAAAATCCCAAAAAGAAAATTTATCATGAAGAATAAAAAGACTTTCATTATTTTTAATAAATTGTCGGTTTAAGATTTTCTTCATAATTTATTTTACTAGACGAATATAATATCTCTCGCTAGTATAATAGCATGAGATATTATATTCTTACAACTGTCAAATTTGCTAATGAATGTATTGAGAACGGTATTTATGGAGCCACTAGTTCAAACTGGCTTGCTAATATTGAAATTGGAGATTTTGTTTTTATTTCACAATTTAATTATAAATCGCAAAACATTTATGGACCATTTAAAGTTACAGAAACTTTATTTTATGATAAAAAGATAATATTTCCAAGTCAAAAGTATTATTATAGGATTAAAATTGAATATGATAAATTACAATATATTAACGAAACAGATATTTACTTAAATGGAATAGGTTCTGAAAAAAGAGATTTTGCTTTTAATCTTATATGCTTATTACAACAAAATAAACATTTGCATTCAATATGTCTTAATAAGCAAGAGGGTGAATTTATATTAGATACTATAAAAAATTATGGGAATAATTCTGAATCGATAAATAACAAAGATTACATCCCAGAACACGATAAGTTAAAAGTCGATCAAAAATTCATTGCCGACAAAAATAAATTATACAAAAAACTATTTTTTTCTTCCGAAAGTGATTTAGAGGCATTTATCATCCTTTGCCTGAAAAGCCAAAAAGATGTTACTTATAATAGCCTAAATAATATTTTAAATACTCATCCCAAAAACGAACTAAATTATTCAACTATTTACAACCAATTTATTTTTGGCAACGCCTATCCTTCTGATATTATAATTTTTAATAAAGATAATACAAATGTACTTGAACTTAAAAAAACAGGGTTAGAAAAAAGTATGATTCCTGCAATTGAGAAGGAAATTGTTAAATATTGTACATATTCTCTGTACTCCGATCGCCTTGAAACAAATCAAACGCAAATGAATTTTTTCTTAATTGTTCTAAAAGATGAAAATAATATTCGTCTTAAAAAATATCTTGGGGATTATTTTCAAAAAAGTATAGCTAAAATTTCTAATCTTAAAAAATACAATTTTATGATTATAGAGTATTATATTGAAAATCAAGATTTATTGTTTTGCTAAATTTGATTATTCCATTTCTTGGATAAGGAAAACTACCCATTATGGTCGCTCCACCGGTAGTATTCATCGTTGTAGCTTTTTGCCAAATAATCGCACCCATATAATCAAATCCTATGGTTTCGCAAAATTTTATTATTTCCGTTCGAATAGGAATAATTTTATAACGGCCATAATAAACTGAACGAGCAAATTGATCACCAATATTTATACAAAGACGGCAACCATCATTTAACACTCTAAGACATTCTTTCCAAACTAAATTAAGATTGTTGATGTAATCCTCGTAGCTATCATTAAAACCAATTTGGTCCGAAGTTCCGTAATCTTTTAATTGCCAATATGGTGGCGAAGTGATGACAAGATGAACGGATTTATTTTGTAATTCCGCCATATTACGCGAATCGCCAATTATGATTTTATGGTTAGTTTTCATACTTTCTTACTTCATTAAATCATCAATGCTAACGCTTAAAACGTCTGCAATTTGTTTTAATGCTTCTTGCTTAGGGATTTGAATAGATTCTTGATCCATAGATCTATTTTATAATTAATTTATTACTTTCTCTTATTCTATTCTACCAAAAAACCGTTTGGTTAGCGATTTTCATAGCTGGGGGTCTGGGACGATGTTGGAACCTATTTTAAAAAATAAAAGGCCGCTTTTTACAACTGCGCGGCCTCTTGCTGGAGGATAATTTCTTCGTTTGATTCCTTTTCTTTATCCTGAAGCACATACCTCATCATACATTCATTACAATGCGTTTTTTCTGGATCATTGAGAGCACAGTTTAAACAGATATCATTCCCTTGCATATTATCTCTCCTTTTTTAATACCTTCCTTCTATAATATTATCAAAAAAAATCAAGCCCTTCAATCTTGAAATTTTTAGCTGTGTACCTCAGTTCTGAACCCCAGTTTTAAGGAAAAAATTAGGGCTGTTTTGGGCTTCCCAGTGATGCGTCTCGGTCAAAGGGTTTGTCGTCAAATTTTAACTCGAAGCGCGTGGGTTTGGAGGATTAAATGGAATCTCTGGTGCTGTTATTGAAACGATCTGGGTCCCAACGGGAAAAACTTCGGATTTAATTTCGTGGACCAATCCCCACTCTTTCGCCTGCGTCGGATTCAAGGTTGTCCTCTCAAGCATGGCCTTTGTCACATCCTCTACGGTCTTACCACTATTCTCAGCGATAACCTTTGCGATATTCTCAATGTCGATTTTAATTCCCTTTAATCTTTCGTTTAATTGTGGTTCTTCAAGACTTATGGGTTGAGGAAAATTTGCTGATACGCCATGTATAAGAAAGCGGGCCTGTGGAGAAGAGAAGCGCTGTTTCCCGGCACAGTAAATCACTACGCCGATAGAATCGACGCTTCCAAAATTATGAGTAGTGACTTTATCGAACGGTAAACCTTTTAAATAATTATAAATACTAATGCCGTGGAAAACACTACCACCCGGAGTGGATATTAATAAAATTATTTCTTTAATTCCTTCATTTATGGCGTCGTCCAAAACTTTCATTAACGCATTAGCAGTTGGTTCGATAATGGGAGCGAAAAACTTAATGGCTAATGATGACATACGTTTATATGAATTTATCCGATATTAATTATCTTAGGCGTCTCGGTTGGGGGATTAATTTTTGGTTCGCTATCTTTGGCTTTTGGCCAGTAAGTATTGAGGAGGTACTGATCTAATCCTTCAATTTTTAAAGATAATTCTCTGGCTTCCTGAAGAATTTGATCGTAGGTTTGATATTCAAATATTTCATGAACGATTTTGTTCCTCCTTTTATTTAGTTCCCCTAATTCCTTATATGCTTTTATATCGCTTGTGAGAAGATAGAAATAGTCTATCAGATTTATAAAATGATGGCTTTGCTCGAATTTAGAAATTGTATCATTGTCTGCTTGGGGCTTATCAGTGACTCTCATAGCAACTATATGCGCAACCGTTCCTTCTAATAAAATAAATTTTAACAAAAATGATCCAAGATAGTCACCGTTATCAAGACAAGTTTTAGCAAGATTCCTAAGACGTCCTATTAATTTGTAATTAATTTTACTTAAATTCATTTGCTTGCTGTGACCCCTGGTCCAGAACTAAGCTTCTAAGGGGAAATTCGGGCTGTTTTGGGCTTCCCTGCTATAAAATCTAACAGCTGAGCTAAGATTAAATTCGGGTTTCTGTAAGTCTGCTTCACTAAACCATCTTATGCTTTTGTGCTCTTCTCTATTAAATGTAAACTTATTTGATTTAGCTTTTGCAAAATACACAAACCCAATATGTTTATGGGTTTCTGAAATTTTGTGGATATCTAAAAACGACGGTGTATATAAAAATTTTGTTCCTTCAGATTCAATTGCGGGCTTTTTGCCCAAAACTTCTATCTCTAAGCCACACTCTTCTTTAACTTCTCTAAGCAAAGCCTCTTCTGGGTCCTCGTCTAATTCAATATGTCCGCCAACTGGTAACCACTTATCAAGTTTCTTGTGGCGTATTAAAAGTACTCTATTTTCCTGGATAATAAAGGCCTCAACTACAAAATCTATTAAATCGTGAATGTGTGGTATATATTTTATTCTATCAAAAAAACGTCAAAGTGGCGATTTTTGAATTACGCAAGTCAGAGGGGCCTAGGACGACGTTGGAATCATTCCGAGAATTAGCCAAAACAAAAACACCCCTAATGGCGAGAAAGCTTGACGTTTATCTATTTAATGGTAGTTTGAATTAAATAAACAACCATTTGAAGGAGGATTTGCAAATGGAAAATATGTTGTTCTTTAGAATCCACTGTAACGAAGAGAAATCGAGAAAGCTCGTGCTCGACCTTATCAGACTTACTCCCGAGCCATGGCTCCACGCATGTGGCACTCTTAATGCTCACTGGGAGATGCCAGAAACTGGCACTGTTTCAAAAACCGTCGGCTATGTTATGGACAGCAATGCTTCGCTCAGCACCGCGCAATATCATACGCCAGGAGGATTGGTCCGAGATTCCGAAATTACCCCGGAAGACATTCACTCTTTCCTCTTGCGTCAACAACTGCCACGATTTATCCGGTTCTCCAACCTCGACCATCCGCGCATGCCAATAGCGACGATAAAACAGATTGCTCCCTTCTACGTTGAGAAAGGTTATATAGGAAATCTGTTCCTGTACAAACAACTTGACGCTGACGAACAAGGCCCTGCAGGAGTTTTCGTCGTTTCTAAAATGGCCCATTTCTTTCTCTCCCTCTTAGGAAAATTGCCCAGAAGAGGAGGTATATCCGGCAAGGAATTGGCAGAAAAAAGCCTCGAGTTCCCGGAAGACCACAGCCCTTTGATAAAAATTGTCTGGGATGAACAATATGGTGGCAGACGAGAGGACGTTGAATGGGCGATTGCCGTGTGTCGCATGCACGGCCTCCGTGAGCAAACCTTCGGGGAGTTATCCCCCTTCGTTAATGCTGTTGCATAGATCGCAATGAGACAAAATAGAACACCCGTTCGGATTTCCGAACGGGTACTTTTTTTGTTCGTTTTTTGATATTAAATTTATTTGCTGGGATACTCGGATTCAAGTTGGAAATTTTACGTCTAGTCTATTTTTAGATTAGCTCTATATATAAAATACTTCAAGCTAAAATAAAAATCCCCGAAGCATCTACTCCGGGGGTTGAATAAATCTCATGCTGGCCTATCTCAGCGGCGTAACTTGAACTCAAAAGTGATTCTCAAAATAGTTTTATTAACTGATTTCAATGTGGCGACTCGCCACCCTTCTCCTTTCAATTTGGTTTCAAAGGTGCCAGCTACAAATTTTTCCGATTCATCCATAGAGAAATTAGTAGGCATATTCACCTTTATCTCCCCCTCGTAATCCCTCTGTCTAGGTTCCGCCGCGTCTAAGAAACGCTGCACTTTATCAATTATATCCTCAAAAACGAGTCTTTGGCTCCCCTGTAACGGCCAGGCGCTACCCACATCCTCAGGTCCTGGAATTTTCAACGTGCTACCTCCTTAATTTTATCGTTTTCTACATTACCACTTCCCGCAAAAAAAACAAGCATCATTAAGTCTGATGCCTGTTTTTTGTTGAGGTCGATCCTCAACGAGCTATGCTTTATTTTATTGAGATAACCTTCAATGAGTTAATCGTCTGCTCCGGGTCTTCGATTCGAACGAAGATTAGTGGATTCAGAGTCCACTGTCCTGCCATTAGACGAACCCGGAATAACTATACCTTCAGATACTTTCTTATAGCAATCAAGCTGGAGAATACTCCTAAGCCCACCCCGGTTATTAACTGAATCAGTAATAAGCTCCAGAAACTCTGCACAAACAACTGAAAGATATTTATATCCGAAAGCAAAACAGTGGCTTTAGGAGCCAGAATCCAACAAGTCAAGGAAAAAACTATCAAAGAAATGAGAGCTGCAGCCGTTCCCAAAACCACTCCCTCGAATATAAAAGGTCCCTGGATAAACCCGTTTGAAGCTCCCACCAGCCTTTGTATCTTAATCTCTTCCCTCTGGTTGTAAATAGTAAGCCTTATCGTATTGAAAGTAACCAAAACCGCCACTATTGTCAAAATCACTGCCAAAGAAATACCGAATTTTTCAGCTAAACTGGCTACGGAGAAAATCTTGTCTATGGCCGACTTTCTCTGGAAGTAATCTATCTTCTCAATAGAATCTCTGAAATCAGACTTGCTTAAAAAAGCGCTTATTGCTTCGTACTGGCTGGCCTGTTGGGATTTGATACCCAGGGAAGCCAAGAAAGGATTACCCCCGACTTCCTGCAAAGACTCCATCAAAACTAAATCGTCTTTATTTTTTTCAATGAAATTAGCAAGGGCTTCTTCAGCAGAAACGTATTTCACTTCTTTGACTTCAATAAGTTGGAGAATCTCCTCTTCCGCCTTTAGAATATTATCTTCCGAAGTACCGTCTTTGAAATAGACCGATATATCAACCTTCTCCCGTAAAGAAGAAATCAAGACCCTTCCAATATCCTTCATAAAAAAGAAGGAGACGATCAATATTACGGTCATAGCCAAAATGAAAATAGTGGCCAAAGCCAAATGGCCGTCCCTGAAAAACCCCTGCCAGCCCGATTTAATTATTCTCTTGAACGCTACTATCATAATTTTTTACAAAATATCGCCGATATATTATTTGCGAAGCTCATAATATGTTTAATATATTATTTGCGAAGCTCATAATATGTTTAATATATTATTTGCGAAGCTCATA
>CAZPAG010000007.1:0-6026 GCA_964584545.1 uncultured Candidatus Saccharibacteria bacterium | reverse complement strand
ATATGAACCTTCCCTCCTCTTCGTCCCGAATAACCTTGCCCTTCTCTAAAGTAATCACCCTCCTCTTCAAGCTATTTATTGTTTCTTTGTTATGGGTGGCCAGAACCACGGTAGTACCCATCTCGTTTATCCTGAGCAATAGACGGATAATATCAGACGTGTGGTAAGGATCAAGGTTGCCCGTTGGCTCATCGGCCAATATGACTTCGGGTCTGTGGATCAAAGCCCTGGCAATGGCAGCCCTTTGCCTTTCGCCTCCTGAAAGCTGTTCCGGAAAATTGTTTATCCTATCGGTTAAACCGACAATTTCTAAAACCTGCAAGACCTCTCTGGTTATTTCTTCTTCGGGCAATCCTATAACCTCTAAAGCATATGCCACGTTCTCAAAAGTGGTTTTTGAAGGCAAGAGCCTGTAATCCTGGAACACCGCCCCTATTTTTCTCCTTAGATAAGGCAGTTCGCTGTTTTTAAAACGACACACGTCTTTGCCGTCAAAAAAAACTTTTCCTTGAGTCGGCTCCTCTTCAACTAAAAGCAGTTTTAACAAAGTAGTCTTACCGGCTCCTGATTTGCCCACGATAGACACGAACTCTCTCGGGTTTATCCGGAAAGACACTCCGCTTAAAGCCAGAGTCCCGGAAGGATATACTTTTGTAACGTCTTCAAATTTAATCATTTAATTGGATTTCAGCTTCAATAAATTTATTTAAATCCCCGTCTAAAACCCCTTCAACATCAGAGATTTCAACACCGGTTCTCAAATCTTTCACCAGCTTATAAGGATGAATTACATAATTCCTTATCTGATTCCCCCAACTGGCAGAGATCTTGTTTCCTTTCATTTCTTTTAACTCTTTCTTTTGATTTTCCTGATAAAATTTATAAAGTCTTGAATAAAGAATTTCCAGAGCAGCTGCCCTGTTATCTCCCTGAGTTCTTTCTGACTGGCAGGTGACAATGATTCCTGTCGGTAAATGGGTAATGCGTACGGCAGTCTCTCTTTTATTCACATATTGTCCGCCCGGCCCTGAAGCCTTATAAAAATCAACTTTCAGGTCCTCAGGCTTTATCTTAATCTCCAATTCCTCTGCTTTCAATATCTGCGGCAAAACTTCGACTAAAGCAAAAGATGTCTGGCGCAGGGACTTGGCGTTAAAAGGAGAAATCCTTACCAGTCTATGCACTCCTGTTTCATTCTTCAAAAACCCATAAGCCAGGCTTCCTTTTATCTCCATTGTTGCAGATTTAGTCCCTATTCTGCCTTCAGGGCCGCCTGCTTCCCCAAAAGACTGTTCCAATATCCTTGTTTTAAATCCTTTCCTCTGGCAATATCTCTCATACATCCTTAAAAGAATGGTCGCCCAATCCTGGGCATCCTGACCGCCTGCTCCCGAAAAAATAGAAAGGATCGCACTCCCTTTATCGTATTTGCCGGAAAGAAAACTTTTCAATTCTCTCTGTCTCAATTTCGCTCCAAACTCTTTGATTCTTTTTTCGTCAGCTTCCGACTTCAATAATTCAAACTCAATAGTCAACTCTTCAAAATCAGTCAGCAGTTCCTCAATGTCTGCCAATCCCTGGGTTATTTTTACCGCTCTTTCCCTGTCCTGCCATAAGCCAGGGTCCTGGATCTCTTTTTCCAACTTCTTTATCTGTTCTTTCTTGCCGGCTACGTCAAAGACAGTCCGCCAAAACACGGAGTCTCTTCTCTAATTCCTCTATTTTCAGCGGATTTACCTGCATATTAATAGAATCTACCATAAATTTTTCTTAAAGTAAATAAAAAACGGATGCAAAACGCGCACCCGTTATGCTGCCTCTATCGAAACGACAGGGCTAGTTCGAAATGAATCATTGCTCTCGTCATCAATTATCTTAAGAAACAGACTCTTGCCTACGGCTACCGACATTACCATTGCTATTTTAAAATCCAAATCCTCACCCTCGCGGGAAACAACCCTTTCGTTGTCCCTTGAAGTCAGCCCAAGGGTATAAACGGAACCATTCTTAGTGGTCACCTTAATTTTTTTGTCCCGGAACTCTTCCGGTATGTAAGGAGCTTTAATTCCTAAGGGCAAAGGCGGCAACCCCTCATCTTGTCTCGCCTTTCTTTCAACCCAGCAGAATGAGCAAAAATAGCCAACTTTTCCTGCAGGGACCAAAGGACCGTTGTGGTAAAAAACGCACCCTTGACCTCCGCAGTCGCTACATTGCTTATCTCCAAACCTTCCCATTAACGTATCTGCCATATCGTCACCTCCTTGATGCTTTGTTCGTTTTAGCCATTCCTTTAAAAGGACTGCAATCCCATACTACTATCCCAAATTAAAAAATCAAGCTTCAACCCGCCTCTGCATCCTCGCCTTTGTCACTTCAATAACAAGGATAATCGCCAAGGCTGAAGCCAGCAATAACCCCCAATGGGCCAGCCCCAGAGGTATAATGCCCAAAAGCTTTTGAGTGAAAGGGATATATGTCACCGAAACCTGCAAACCCAGGCTGAAAAAGACCGCCACAAAAAGCCACTTGTTCTTCCAAAAATTTTCGTAGCGCCAGAAAGGCTTCCTCAAGCTTCTGCAGGAAAAAATATATAATACCGAGTTAAAAGATATGGCCATAAGAGCCATTGTCCGGCCAAGTTCCATATCCCCGCCGTGAATGCCGAAATACCAGAATAGCCACAAAGAGAAAAGGCCCGAGAGAAAAGAAATCGCAAAAATTAGGAAAACTACCATTCTGTCTAAAATCGGGTAATCTATCTTTTTCGGCCCCTCCAGCATAACCTCCTTTTCTTTAGGCTCAAATCCCAAAACTATATCTTCCGGCCCGTCGCACAAAAAATGCAACCAAAGAATCTGGATGATGGTCAAAGGCATAGGCCAGCCCAAAAGTATTGAAGCTAAAATCAAAACAACCTCGGCAAAAGAATTGGAAAGCATAAAGAAAATGGCTTTTTTAATATTTTCAAAAACCACCCTGCCCTCCTCAACGGCAGAAACGATTGTTTTAAAATTACTGTCCAAAAGCACCATATCTGCCGTTTCTTTCGCTACCTCCGAAGCTTCTCCGACTACAATCCCAATATTTGATTTTTTAAGAGCCGGGGTATCGTTCACTCCGTCTCCGGTCATAGCCACAATTTCCCCCATATCCTGCAGAGCTTCAACTATTTTCAACTTCTGATGCGGAGTAATCCGGGTAAACAGCACCGTATCTAAGACCCTGTCTTTTAGCTCTTTGTCGCTCAGTTTCTCCAGTTCAATTCCTTCCAAAACTTCTGTCTTACCCACCTTCATATCCAAGAATTCCATTATCTTTTCTGCGGTAGGACGGTAATCCCCGGTAACCACCTTTACCTTAATACCGGCCTTCTTGGCGGCCAAAAGAGCGTCTTTGACTTCCTTGCGAGGCGGGTCCCAAAGTCCTACTATCCCTCCCCATTCAAAAGAAGGGAGAGTTTTCATGCTGATTGATTTCGCCTCGTCATACGATATCTTGCGATAGCCAAACCCCAAAACCTTTAGTCCTCTTTTTGCCCATCTGTCCATTTTTTCTAAAACCAGCTTTTTGTCATTGCCAGGTAAATCAGACATTTCCAAGACTATTTCAGGAGCTCCCTTCACCGAAAGCAAAAAATCCCTATCATCCTCTGAGGGATAATAGTTGACCGTAGCCATAAACATGTAATCGCTACTGAAAGGGATCTCTGAGACCCTCCTGTATTTATCAAAAGTCTCCTGGGAATAAAACTCGTCTTGTCTCTCCAAATAGTCCCACAAAGCAATCTCGGCAGTGTCAGAAAGGTCGTTGCAAAGACACATGGCCAAAAGGCTGTTCTGACGGTTTAAGAAATCCTCCTCGCTTACTTTCATCTTCCCCTCTGTCAGGGTGCCGGTCTTGTCAGTACAGATAGTCGTAACCGATCCCAAAGTTTCTACCGCCAAAAGTCTCCTGATAAGAGCTTTTTTCTTCAGGGTCTTTTGCATGGCAATAACCAATATCAAGGTAATGACTACGAGTATGGCTTCTGGGATAATGGCGACCAGGATAATGGCTGCCATCTGGACCATTTGCCAAAAATCCTTGCCTGTCGAAAACCCAAGAGCAAAAACCAAGATTGAAAGTAAAACAGAAATATAAATTAAAGTTCTGGTAACCTTTTTGAAACGCTGTTGGAGAGTGGTAAGAGGCTGGGAAGTTTCTTTAAGAGTTTTGGCGATTTCCCCTATCTTTGTTTCCAATCCAATCCTTACCGCCTGCATTACAACTCTCCCAGACACGACAATAGTCCCCATAAAAACCTCCTCCTTTTTTTCTTTTGTCACCGCCTCGCTTTCACCGGTCAAAATCGCCTCATTAACAAAGAATGACGCGGCTTCCAGAATTTTGCCGTCAGCCGGAATTTTGTCTCCAGCAGCAAGGAAAACAATATCTCCCGGCACCAGACCCGAGGCTTCTATTTGCTGCCTTTTATTGTCGCGCAAAACCTTGGCCCGCGGTTTTATAAGTTTTCTTAAAGCAATCAAAGTCTTCTGGGCTTTGTACTCTTGAAAAAAACCAAAAAAAGAATTTAAGAAAACCACTGAGAAAATGAAAACAATATCCAGATATTTCTGGAGAAAAAGAGATATTAAGCCGGCCAGAAAGAGAAGGTAAATCAGGGGGTTGGTAAACTGCGAGAGAAAAATTTTTATTACTGAGGCAGTTTTCTCCTTAGGAAGAGAGTTAGGTCCGTATTGAAATTGCAGCTTTTTGACCTTGCTCGAAGTGAGTCCTGAATATTTCATAAATTAATTATAACGAATATTTCCCGCAAGGTATACAAAAAGACCGCCAGCAAGACGATCTTTCGCAATCTGGAGCTTTACTTTCTAAAACTTAAAATTATCAGAAAATTTCCCTATTAAAGGAAGCGGCTTCTCTTTTCCTGACACCGCATTTAAAATCCCGATAATGAACAAGACCAGCATTCCGATGTTAAGCAGCCAGGAAAACCAGTGTATGGGAGGCATCCAGGAAACAACCATAATGACACAGCCTGCAAGAAACAGAGTTAATCCCTGTTTTACATGATATTTTACGAAAGGGTCGTCTTTGGCATTAGTCAAAAGCGGAACAAAGAAAATGATATAGGCCACGACAGCCATACCGATATTTTTCCCTTTTCCGTCTTTCGGTTTATTCTCTCCTGGCATATTTTGATTTTGTTCTTCCATAACGTTTAATATTTTATTTTAATAAAATTAAATTGACAGGGCTCCCGCGTATATACGACCTTTAATCGCGCGGGATGCATTATTTAGACCTTTAGACCTGAGCCGGGGAGAGGATTTGAACCTCCGACCTTGACTTTACGAAAGTCCTGCTCTACCGCTGAGCTACCCCGGCCTGGAGCGGGATAGTGGACGATGTTAGAAACTATTGGATGACCACTACCGAGCATTTCTTTATTCCAAGTTTATCATTGGAGGAAGCGAAAATCAACTGAAATTACCCCACCCTACTACTCACTATATCTTAAAACAAAAAGATGCCCTTCACTAATGGGCACCTTTTTTATTTTTGATATTTTTAATTTTACTATATCTTCCCAGAATTTTTTCGTTTTTTCTGGGCAGACATGTACGTCACATAGGCCGCAATTACGAAAACTAGAAGTCCAACAAGAATACTAATCAATACATTACCAGTCCCAAAAGTCATAATATTACCAATTGCCGCCAAAAATGATACCTTTTCTCCTACTCGCTGTTCTTCAGATTGAACTACGGCAGTTTCTTCTTCTGTGGTAGTTACTGTTTCTGTTTCTGGTTTTGACGTTGGTTTCTGGGTCGGTTTCGAAATTGGTGCAATCGTAGGTTCAGATACGGGCTCAGAAATTGGTTCAGAAGTTGGCTCAGATATTGATGTTGGGACGGCATTTATTGTATAACTTCCGTTTATTGAAGCCGAACCGACTGACACTCCCTCGCCTATTATATCAATGCCTGTGGCACTAATAGAGGCTGTACCAGCGTTTCCTGCCT
>CAZPAG010000006.1:28670-48842 GCA_964584545.1 uncultured Candidatus Saccharibacteria bacterium | reverse complement strand
GCTCCCCCGGTAGGATTCGAACCTACAACCTTCTCGTTAACAGCGAGCCGCTCTACCGTTGAGCTACAGGGGAATATATATACGAATATATCAAAAAATATTCAATTTTTCAAGGATCTTTACTTTAAAGACAAATATTGAAAAGTAACAACGATAAGAATGGTGAAAGTAAGGCATGTGGCGAATCTGTGCGATATCTTTATACCGGCCCTACCAAACAGCTCCTGAGTGAAAGAATGGTCGTAATTCTTTTCGTCAGATATTGAATCCCCTCTCAAAAACTGGTTCACCGTCGTCAGAAAACAAACCATCCGGTATTTCTTGGTCCATGGCATAATTAACAAGCCCCAGACGAATTGATTAAAAACTATGAGCAGGGTCAGATAAAAATGGAATATGATCTTTTCGGGCCAGAAGCTGACCGGAACGAAAAATAGCCCGATCCAGAAAAACACAATCAAGCAATGGATCAAAAACACTAATTTAGAAGAAATTCTCCTCATAAAGATTAATACCCTTTTAATCTCTTCAAGCTTCTGTGCTCTCTTATCCTTTCTAAAGCCTTGGCTTCAATCTGACGGATCCTTTCTCTGGTGACTCCGAATTCCTGGCCTACTTCTTCCAAAGTATGAGTGATGCCGTCCCCTAAACCAAACCTCATCGCCAGTATCTTTTGTTCCCTTGGGGTCAAATCTACCAGAATTTCTTTCAGCCTTTCCCGAAGCAATTTCCTGGCAGCTTCCACCGAAGGAGAAACTGTTTTCTCATCCTCAATAAATTCAGCCAAAATTGAATCTTCTTCTCCTTCCCCGACCGGAGTTTCCAAAGAAACCGTTTCCTGAGAAATTTTAGTCAAATGATAAACCTTTTCAAGCTCAATCCCCATTTCAGCCGCTATTTCCTCGGCCAAAGGTTCCCTGCCTAAATCCTGCAAAAGCCTGCGCCTCGCCTGATTATACTTTGAAAGAGTTTCCACCATATGAACAGGTATCCTGATGGTTCTAGCCTGATCTGCCAAAGCCCTGGTTATGGCCTGCCTTATCCACCAGGTAGCGTAAGTTGAAAATTTATAACCCTTTCTCCAGTCAAATTTCTCTACTGCCCGAAATAGACCCAGATTACCTTCTTGTATCAAATCAAGCAAAGTTAAATTAGGAGAGCGGCCGACATAATTCTTGGCAATAGAAACCACCAGTCTTAAATTGGCCTGAGCCAGTTTTTTCTTGGCTTCCAGATCTCCTTTTTCAATTTTCCTGGACAAATCTTTTTCTTCCTCGGCGTTAATAAAAGAAATCTGGCCTATCTCCTTTAGATACATCTGAATAGGGTCAATCTTGGCGTCAGAAAAAGCCTTCGGAGACTTTTTCTTTTCCGCTGATTTAACTTCTAAAAATTCCCTTGCCTCTTTAACCTCAATGCCAGCTTTTTCCAAATCATCATAAAGTTTTTCCAGCCCTTTGATGTCTCTGCCTAATTCGGGAAAAAAGTACAAAATCTCAGAAGAGGTGACAAAACCGCGGGCTCTGCCTTTTTCGAAAATAGCTTTAAGCTTTTCAGGAAGAAAAACTTTTTTAGGACGACCCAAAGGAAGACGCTTCTTTTTTTTCTTCTTTAACTTCTTTCTTTTTACAGGCTTCTTGGCCTTCTTTTTCTTAAGAGGCTTCTTCTTTTTCTTTATTTTTTTCTTTTTAAAAACCTTCTTCTTTTTCTTTTTTTTAATCATAGCTTTATTAATTCGCTGATTTTATCTTTAAATTTTTGAACCAGATCTCCTGTCTTCTTTCCGTCCTTTTCCTCCTCGGCTTTCCTGATTTCTTTTGAAATTTCGCCCATTTTGCTTTTTGCGTCCAGAAACTGAATTTCCTTCAAGCAGAATTCTATTTCGGACAAAATCTCCTTTTCTTCCATCTCCTCAACTTCGGCTTTCAAATAGAGATAATTGAAAAACTCCGATTCGGGGCTCTCTTTTTTGCTTAACTTCTCCAAGATTTCCCGGCCTTGGGGAGAAAAAAAGGAAAACACATTCTTTTCAACCGATTCGATACTCTGGGGACTCTTTAAAATCATAGCCAACAGTCTCTCTTCCAGCATCTCCCTCCTTGATTTTTGGGGAAGGTTGGCTATTTCTTCCGGTTCCAAGCCGAATAAGTCCTCTTCCAGTTTAACCTTTTTTAATTCTTCCCGTACCTCTTCTTCTCTGACTTTTAACTTTTTAGATAGCTTTTGTATCCAGAACGACTTCTCTATCTGGTTTGGTATTTTTTTAATAACCGGCAGTAAAATCTTTGAAATCTCTTTTTTCCCATCCGGACTCTCTGCGTCCCGATTGAAAAAAGCAGATTCAAAATAGAACTCGTAGATTGATTTTTTATCCGACAAAGCTTCCTCCCACTCCTTGAGATTTTTAGAGATAATTTCAGCCGCGTCCTTGCCTTCAGGAAGCCTGACGACTTTGATATTAAATCCCTGGGCCTGGGCCAGATCTATTCCCCTTTTGGTGGCGTTGTCGCCGGCCACATCCATATCAAAGCCCAGAGTAAGATTCTCGGTATATCTCTTTAAAATCTTCAGCTGATGAGGAGTCAAGGCGGTTCCTGAAGTGGCAACCGTGTTTTCAGTACCAGCCTGATGAGCCATGATGCAGTCAGTATACCCCTCCACCAAAATACAGTTGTCTTTTTTTCTGACTTCAACCTTGGCCTTGTCTAAGCCGTAAAGAATGCGGCTTTTGTCATACAAAATAGTGCTTGGAGTATTCACGTACTTTGCTATCTCTTTATTATCTTTTTCTTTAAAAACCCTGCCTCCAAAGCCTACTATCTGAGAGTTGAAATCAAATACAGGGAAGATTATCCTGCCTCTGAATCTGTCATAAAAAGAGCCTTTTTCAGAAGTTAAACCAAGGCCCGCTTTTTCAACCTCCGCTTTTTTATAACCTCTTGAGGTCAGAAAATCAGACAAACTCTGCCAAACATCGGGAGCGTATCCCAATCTCCATTTTTTAACAGATTCTTCCTTTAGCCCCCTATCCAGAAGGTATTTTTTAGCCAGCACTCCGGTCTTGCTCTCTTCAAGCTGCTTTTCAAAAAACTTAGTAGCCAGTTCGCATATCTCGTAAAGCCTGACTCTTTCGCTTTGCCAAGCCATATCCTGAGCCGTAGGTTTTTTCAATTCAACCCCTGCTTTTTGAGCCAGAATCCTTAAAGCATCTCCGAACTCAACGCCTTCAATCTTCATTACAAAGTCAAACATATTATGCCCTGCTCCGCAACCGAAGCAGTGCCAGATCTGGCGGGCAGGAGATATAAAAAAAGAAGGTTTCTTTTCCGAATGAAAAGGACAAACAGCCCGGTAGTTAGCCCCGGCTTTATGAACTTTGATGTAAGATCCTATTACCTCAACTACATCTAAACGATTTTTAATTTCCTCTATCGGGCTGTTCAACATTTTGTTTCGGCTTTGAAAAGCAAGAACCTATCTACGATAGAACCTTGTTTTTCTCGCGCGGCTTCGAAAAATAGAAAATATAGGTGATTTCCAAGATAGCTAAAGTATTCAAAATCAATAAAGCGATAAACCATTTTTTATGCCCGTTCTTTGCCGCTTTCCATAAAGCCACCCCTTTCCAAGGCGTGGTCCAAATAACAACCAAAGCGAGAAACGCCGGGTTTGAAGCAATATTTAAAAAAGCTTGTTCCATGTTTTTATTTAATATTTTATTTTTTTCTAAAACTTTTACTTTTTTTATTTCTGAGTGTTAACGAAGAAACAAGGTTCTGACGAAGTCAGGTTCTTATATCGCAGAATTTACCTAAAATCTTTACGGCCTTATCAAGATTCTTGTCCTCAACCAATAGATAATCCGTTTCGTAGGTTGAAATGTACATTATGCTGATTTTAGCCTTGGCTAAAGGAACAGACAGAGACGAAACAATGCCTGTTGAAGCAAATCCTAAAGGCCCTTCAACCCTGAAAGCCCTCCAATCTTTCTCAAAAAGGACGCCTCCCGGTATCTTATCCTGGGAACAGATAATGGATAATTCTTTCTCGGTTCTGGCTATGGACGAAAAAGAAATACCTTCTTCTGACCAGGAAGGAATCTCGCTTTTCTGGTTTAAATGACAGATGCCCAACTTCTCGGGCAGTACCGAAAGCGTAAGTTTCTTTGTCATATATTTTTAATTAATTTTATTAAATCGCTTTGATTATTTAATTCGGATACTTTGTCGTAATAAACCTCTACCTGCTGGGGACCTGCCACATAAGGAGCGACCTGATAAACGTTGAATATCAAAGTTATCTTGTCCTTGTCGAAAACAAAAGACGAGAAATTATCCGCCTTGGGTTCTGTCCCAACCTCCACAAAATTTTCCAGATAATAACCGTCTGCAGTCAATTTCTCTCTTAAATACTCTGCCGAGGCGGCAGAGAGAGCCAAAAGATAATCGCTGCCCGGGTTGAAAAAGTCCGCCAATAATATCTCCTTGTTATTTTTGAAATCGTAATTAAAAACCGAGTAATAGGAGTTGGGATGAGCCATGCCGGTAATATAGTAATAACTGCCCAATTTGACGCTCGCCACGTTATCGGTCAAATAAACCACTTCAAAATCCATCTGAAAAGCGCTGGGCGGCAGATCAGGCTCTCCGACAATAAAATTTTCTGCCACGTCTTTCTTGAAATCAACGATATCTCCCTCTATCCTGGTTTTCAATAAACCGTTGGCGGCATTCTGGGGAACAGAACTGGATAGCCCGGAAAACTCAGGATATTTAACATCAACAGTATATGTGCTGGTAGATTCTTTTACCTCAACTGTCTTTGTCTGGGGAGTAACACCTTGCTCAACTGCCGGAGCATTAACTGCCGACTGATTTACCAGCTTTCCTCCGTTTTTAAGCCAGACTGCTCCGCAGAATATCAATATGAGAATGCCTAAAATTAGAGCTGTATTTTTCATGTATTTATTCTATTAAACTTTAATTTTAATAGCAAACCGACTAAGCGCTGCTCTTTATCTCGATAACATCCCCGTCTTTTACCACGTATTCCTTGCCTTCGGTGCGGATAAGCCCTTTTTCTCTGGCCCCGGAGAATCCGCCCGCGTCCAAAAGGTCTTTCCAGTTGATAACCTCTGCCTTAATAAAGTGAGCTTCAAAATCGCTATGTATTACTCCTCCTGCCTGGGGAGCTAACTTTCCTTTCTTCAGAGTCCAGGCCCTGGTTTCATCCGGCCCGGTTGTCAGAAAGGTTATCAGGTCAAGCAATTTATAAGATTCTTTTATGAGCTCGTTTATCTTCAGGTCGGCCGGAAGCCCTATAGACACTCTTTCTTCTGGGTTTAAATCAGCCGACTCAAGCTCGGTCAAAACGTCAACTACCAAAAACGGCCAGTTATTCTTATTAAAAGATTCTTTCAAATCAGGAGTAATATCTTCTTCTCCGCCATTGAACAGATACAATCTCGGCTTGGCGGTAAGCAATTGATAGCCGGTTATTATTTTTTTCTCTTCCTCATTCCAAGGTTTGTCAACCAAAGCGTCTCCCTGAGCTAAAAAACTGTGCACTTTATTTAAAATCTCTGATTCCTTGATCGCTTCTTTTTTACCAGCTCTCACGTCGCTTTGGACATTCTGAATCCTGTTCTCTATAGTTTCCAAATCTTTTAAAACCAGCTCTGTCTCTAAAATCTCCTTATCTCTTAAAACATCAATTCCCTGCTGAACATTTATTATCTTATCATTTAAAAAAACACGCAGAACATAAACTACGGCATCCACTTCCCTGATATTAGCCAAAAACTTGTTTCCCAACCCCTCTCCCTTGCTGGCTCCTTTTACTAAGCCGGCGATATCAACAAACTCCACCGTATTATATATTTTCTTGGCAGAATGAGTAAGCTCGGCTAATTTATCCACCCTTTCGTCGGGAACGGCAACAACGCCGATATTGGGATCAATAGTGCAAAAAGGATAATTTTGGCAGTCAACCTGCTTTTTCGTAATGAGTTGGAATAAAGTCGATTTGCCGACATTGGGCAAACCGACTATACCTATGGATAAAGACATATGCGGAGAGGGTGGGATTCGAACCCACGAACCCTTTCGAGTTGCGCGCTTTCCAAGCGCGTGCACTAGGCCTCTATGCGACCTCTCCAAATATCAAAACTAAAACTATATTTTTTTATAAAAAGAATGATCGCCTACCGCATAAAATTTTACATCTTTTTCGTTTTGAAAATTAAAAATTATCCTGTAACGAAAATCAACAGAAAAAGCCCAGAAATCGGCCAATCTTCCTTTTAATTTATGAGTTTTCAGCCGTTTATCAAAAGGATTCTGTCGGAAAATCTTTTCTTTCTTTTCCACCTTTTCTTTCACCTCAACTGGCAATTGCCGATATTCATGGAGAAACTGGGGAGAATAAAAAATTTTCATGAAAGAGAAAATTATCTCAAATCTCTAAGAGACCTTAGAATTTTACCTTTTCCGGCCCTGAATTCCGCTTCGCTTTTTTCAATTCTCGCCAGCAAATCATCCTCGGCGATTCTTTCCCTAATAATCTCCCGCAAGAACTCGCTTTTAGTGGCGTATTTCCCTTTTTTAACCATCTTATCGACAGAACAGAGGAGCTCTTCCGGTAAAGAAATGTTAATTATTGTACGCATATTTTTGTAATAAATTGTATTACAAATACATCCTATATTCAATTAATTATACTGTCAAGTTTAAACATCCATTGACCTTAAAGCTTTAATCCGCTCCCCTACTGGCGGGTGAGTCAGAAATAGACCGGAAATGCTTTTCCCTCTGAAAGGATTAGCTATATACAAATGAGCAGTATTTGAGGAAACGGTTTTCAAAGGAGTTTTATCGGCGCTGATCTTTTCCAAAGCGGAAGCCAATCCTTCCGGATACCTTGTCAAAAGAACTCCGGTGGCATCAGCTAAGAATTCTCTCTTTCTGGAAACCGCCATTTGTATGAGAAAAGCTACAATCGGAGACAGAATCAAAAATATTACGCCAACCAAAGCTAAAATGGAACCCACTTGTCCTTCGTTATTCCCTCTTCTCCTTCCTCCTCCCCATAACATTGACCTTGTAAACCAGCTGGAAAGAACGCTAACAAAGCCCACCAAAACAACAACCACTGTCATTAAAAGCATATCTTTATTGCCAATATGGGAAAGCTCGTGAGAAATCACTCCTTCAAGTTCCTGTTTATCAAGCTTCTGCAAAAGACCCTGGGTCAAAGCGATAACAGCATGGTCTTTGTCTCTGCCGGTGGCAAAAGCATTGGGTTGGGCTTCGGGAGTAATATATATCTTTGGGGTCGGAAGACCGGCAGTAATGCAAAGATTTTCAACCAACCGGTAAATCTCGGGGTTATCCCTTTTCTTAAGAGGTTTAGCCCGGGTCAAAGCCAGAACAACTTTATCTGAATACCAAAAGCTCCCGATATTAACCACCAAGCTGTAAACTATGGCGGCTATTAAAAAACCTTGGTTATCAAAATACTGGCTGAAAAACCAACCCAAAGCAATGATAAAAACCAAAAACAAAGCTATCAAAAACCAAGTTTTGCGTATATTTGATTCGGCCTGAGTATATAGCGTCATTTAGAATTCGACTTTAACAGCCTCTTTTTGAGCAGTTTCCTCTGTCTCGAAAAATTCCGCCGATTTGAAATTAAAAATCTGAGCAACGAAATTGGAAGGGAAAGTCTCTATCTGAGTGTTAAAGTCTCTGGTGTTCCCATTGTAAAAACGCCTGGCTGCCTGTATTTTGTCTTCGGTGTCGGTTAACTCATCCTGGAACTTCTGAAAGTTTTCGGAAGCCCTCAATTGAGGGTAGTTTTCCGAAACGGCAAAAAGAGTTTTAAGGGTGCCTGACAAGGCATTTTCCGCCTCTCCTTTTTCTTTTAAGGTTTTGGCTCCCATGGCCCTGGTTCTGGCTTCTGTCACTTTTTCGAAAACCGAGCTCTCATGGCTGGCGTAACCCTTGACTGCCTCCACCAGGTTGGGAATCAAGTCATATCTCCTTTTTAACTGGACTTCAATGTCTGCCCAAGCTTCTTTTAACCTGTTTTTTAAAGTCACCAAACGATTAAATACGAAAATGACCCAAAGAGCGATAACGACTACGACTAAAAGAATAAATTTAAGCATAGTTTTTTATTTAAAATAATAAAAATAACGACCTTTTAGCATATATCATTGTAGTCTATTTTTGTTTTTTTCTCAACCCCCAAGCAAAAAGCCCTTTTTAGGGCTTATGCGCGTATTCACCCAATAAATTATACCTCTAGGGATAATTTCTCACCATGTTCGAAATTATTAGTAATCTTCGGGCATACCTGGCATTCCTTTGTTCTTTTTCTCTTCGGGTTTTTCAGCTACTACGCATTCTGTCGTCAAAATCATGGAGGCGGCTGAGCTGGCGTTTTCCAAAGCTGACCTGACAACTTTTGTCGGGTCAACAATACCAGCTAAAAACAAATCTTCGTATTTCATTGACTGAGCGTTAAAACCATAGCTACCCTCGTGTTTCTTAACTTCTTCAGCCACCACTGCTCCGTCCAACCCTGAGTTTTCTGAAATCTGCCTTATTGGTTTTTCCAAAGCCCGCCTCAGAATATTCAAACCGGTCTTCTCGTCTCCGTCCAGCTTCAACCCATCCAGAACAAAAACCGATCTCAACAAAGCCACTCCTCCGCCAGGTAGTATTCCCTCTTCTATGGCAGCCCTGGTCGCGTTCAGAGCGTCTTCTGTTTTTCTCTGTTTGGCTTTCTGCTCAACTTCCGTAGCTGCTCCGACTTTTATCACCGCCACTCCGCCGGCCAACTTAGCCAGTCTCTCCTGTAATTTATCTTTATCAAACGAAGACTCGACATTTTTCAATTCGTTTTTAATCTGATTCACCCTTGCTTCAATATCTTCTTTCTTGCCTTTCCCTTCAATAATGGTGGTCTTTTCCTTCCCGGCTACAACCTTTCTGGCCTGGCCCAATTGTCCAAGGGTTATGTTCTCCAGTTTTAATCCTATCTCTTCAGAAATAAGTTTAGCACCGGTAACTACGGCAATATCTTCCAGCGTTTCCTTTTTCCTGTCTCCAAACCCCGGAGCTTTAACAGCCAAGGCATTGAATATCCCTCTTATCTTGTTAACCAATAAAGTAGCCAAAGCCTCTCCCTCAACTTCATCGGCAATAATCACCAACTCTTTTTTCCCGGTCTGGGCTATTTTTTCCAAAACAGGCAAAATCTCCTGGATTGAAGATATTTTTTTATCAATCACCAAAATATATGGATTTTCCAGAACCGCTTCCATCCTTTCCGCATTGGTAATCATATATGGAGAGACGTATCCCCGGTCAAATTGAAGGCCTTTGACTATCTCTTTTTCCAAAGTGAATTTCTTTGATTCTTCAACCGTTACCACTCCGTCTTTGCCGACCTCATCCATAATCTCGGCGATCATGTTCCCGATTTCTTCGCTCTGGGCGGAAATGGTAGCCACCTGGCTTATCTCTTCCTTTTTGGAAATTGGCTTTGCCATTTGCTTAAGATTCTCAACCACTGCTTTGACCCCCTTTTCAATGCCCCTCCTTAAAGCCAAAGGATCGGCTCCGGCGGCAACGTTTTTCAAACCCTCTGCCGTTATCGCCTGAGCTAGGACCACAGCCGTAGTCGTGCCGTCTCCGGCAATATCATTTGTCTTTTCTGCAACTTCTTTAATAATTTCCGCTCCCAAATTTTCTATTCTGTCTTCCAATTCAACCTCTTTGGCAATAGTGACCCCGTCATCACAAATCTCGGGAGAGCCGAATCCTTTATCCAAAACAACATACCTGCCTTTCGGACCCAAGGTGACCTTTATTGCGTCTGTGATTTTATCTATGCCAGCTTTTAACTTTTTTCTGGCAGCTTCGCTAAAAAGAATTTGTTTTGACATAATATTACTCGATTATTGCTAATATATCTTCTTCTCTGGCAATTAAATATTCTTTGCCTGAAACCTTTATCTCGCTTGGCCCGTATTTCGTGAATAAAACTTTTTGGCCGGGTTTTACCTCCAAAGGAATGATTTTCCCTTCGTTGGTCTTTCTGCCGGGACCAACCGAAATAACCTTTCCCTGCTCGGGTTTTTCTTTCTCGGCCGTTTCAGGAAGAAGAATGCCGGCTTTGGTTTTCTCTTCCTCTTTGATGGGCTCTATTAGAATATGGTCTGATAATGGCTTGATGTTCATAAATTTGGATGTTAGTGAAAATTTATACCTCTGGGGATAATTTCTTCCCTTGAGGGAATAATTTATCACTTGCGACTTTTGATTGCTAATTTCTACTTTTTAATATTATTCAAACAATGAGGTCGTGTCAAGGCTTTAATTCCTCCCTTAAATATTTACTGGTATATCCTTTTTTACTCTTTGCCACCTCTTGAGGAGAACCCTCAGCTACTATATATCCTCCCTTTTCTCCCCCCTCTGGCCCCAAATCTATTACCCAGTCCGAATTTTTAATAACATCCAGATTGTGTTCAATAACCAAAACAGTGTTTCCTTTCTTAACTAATTCTTTCAAAACAAACAGCAACTTTTTCACGTCTTCCATATGAAGCCCGGTTGTAGGTTCGTCCAGGATATATAAGCTCCTGCCGCTTCCTTGACGGGATAACTCGGTAGCCAGTTTCACCCTCTGGGCTTCTCCCCCAGAAAGAGACGGAGCGGGTTGCCCCAGCTCAATATATCCCAAACCCACCTCGTTCAAGGTTTTCATTTTTGAATGAAGAGGGGGAATATTTTTGAAAAACTCCATTGCTTCTTCCACGGTCATTTTTAAAATATCTGCGATATTCTTTCCTTTGTACTCAACCGACAAAGTCTCGCTGTTAAATCTCTTCCCTTTGCATTCTGCGCATTGGACATAAATATCAGGCAGAAAATACATCTCAATCTTTTTCACCCCCTGTCCTTCACAGGCTTCGCATCTTCCTCCTTTAACATTAAAAGAAAAACGGCCTGCCTGATATCCTCTTATTTTAGCCTCTTTTGTCTGGGTGAATATATCTCTTATCAAAGCGAAAGCTCCGGTATAGGTGGCCGGATTTGAACGGGGAATGCGACCAATTGGGGACTGGTCGACCAAAACCACCTTGTTCAAAAATTCCTGCCCAAGAATTGTTTCATGCTGGCCGGGATCTTCTTTCGCTTTGTAAAACTTTTTCATCAAGGCCTTGGCCAGAATATCATTCATCAAAGAGGATTTGCCAGAACCCGAAACACCGGTAATACAGGTCAATTTGCCGATAGGAATCTTAACGTCAATGTTCTTTAAATTATGTTCTGCCGCTTTCTTGATTATTAGATATCTCTCGGCGGAAGATTTTTCCTGAATTTGTTTCTTAACCTTTTGATTCTTTATCTCAACTTTTTTCCTGCCGGATAAATAATCTCCCGTCAAAGTATGGCTTCGTAATAATTCTTTTTCGGTTCCTTCAAAAATGATTTTCCCGCCGTGTTTTCCGGCTCCCGGCCCGACATCAATTATCCAATCAGCCGATCTGATGGTCTGAGGGTCATGTTCTACCACAACAAGAGAGTTGCCCAAGTCTCTTAATTTCTTCAACGTTTCAATAAGCCTTCCTTGGTCTCTAGAATGAAGACCTACTGACGGCTCGTCTAGAATATATAGAACTCCCGTAAGCTTTGTCCCTATTTGGGTAGCCAGTCTTATTCGCTGTTCTTCTCCTCCGGACAAAGTATCTGCTTTCCTGTCCAAAGTCAGATAATCCAAACCGACGTCAATCAAAAACTGCAGACGATTTATCATCTCTTTTATAATCCCTTGAGCTATCTTCTTCTCGTTTTCCTTAAGAGTTTTTTGCATCTTTTCAAAAAAACCTTGCAGCCCGCTAATCGGCATTTCAACAATCTGGTCTATTGATTTCTCTCCCGCCTTAACGGCTAAAACCTCCTGCTTCAACCTCTTGCCTTTGCACTCCTCGCACATTCGCTCTACCATATACTGTTCAATCTCTTCCCGAGACCAGTCCGATTCCGTTTCGTGATATCTCCTTTCCAACCAAGGGATAACCCCTTCCCAACCGTTTTTCCCGTACAAAATCAAATTAATCTTTTCTCTTGAAAGGTCTTTAACGGGCTCATCCACATCAATATTCTCGGCCTCTGCAAATTCCTGAAGTTTATGCCAAAAGAATCCCTGTCTCCCCACTTTATGGGAAGCCCTTGCCCAAGGAAAAATCGCCCCCTCAGATAATGTTAAATTGGTGTTCGGAATAACTAACTTCGGATCAACTTCAAGTTTAGTCCCCAAGCCATGGCAAGCAGGACAAGCACCGTAAGGAGCATTAAAAGAAAAAAGGCGTGGTTCAAGTTCCGGCAAAGATATGCCGCACTCCTCGCAGGCGAAATGTTCAGAAAAAACCAAGTCATTATCCTTTTGGTTGATTATTACCATTCCTTTGCCTAATTTTAAGGCTGTTTCAACAGAATCAACCAATCTTGATTTATCCAAATCCTTATCAATTATTAATCTGTCCACCACGACTTCAATGTCGTGTTTTTTCTTCCTGTCCAGAACTCTTTCAAGAGCCTCCTCGGTCCTATAAACTATTTCGTCAATTCTCACTCTGACAAAGCCAGCTCTCTGGATTTCTTCTAAAACCCCGTGATGCTCTCCTTTTTTGCCGCGGACCACAGGCCCTAAAACATTTATTTCCGTTTTCTTTTGTAAATTAAGTATTTGCCCCACGATTTGATCAATTGTCTGGCTTGAAACTAATTTCCCACATTTCGGACAATGAGGCTTTCCTATCCTGGCAAACAGAAGACGGAGATAGTCATATATCTCCGTAATGGTCCCCACCGTTGAACGAGGGTTATGAGACGCTTTTCTCTGGTCTATTGAGATGGCCGGAGAAATTCCTTCAATTTTATCAACATCGGGTTTATCCATCACTCCCAAAAATTGACGGGCGTAAGCGGAAAGAGATTCCACATATCTTCTCTGGCCTTCGGCATAAAGAGTATCAAAAGCCAGGGAAGATTTTCCGGATCCCGAAAGACCGGTAATCACCACCAGTTTATTCTTGGGGATATCAACATCAATATTTTTCAGATTATGCACCCTTGCCCCCCTGATTTTTATTGAATCCTCTTTCATACAAGTACTACATTATACTCCAAATCTCAAGAAAACTCAATACAGATGGGGTATAATAAGGCAATGGCAAAGCCGTTGAACAAAATCATATATCTAACCGCATTAGCCGTCCTTTTTGGCGTAGTTTTATTCGTCCTGCTTTCTTTTTTAATCGAGCCTAAAACTCTCGAAGTGCCGCCTAAAGAATCACCCGAAAAAGAGAGCCCGACCTCAACCCTTCTCTTTACGGGCGACATTATGCTGGACCGGGGAGTGGAAGATTACATCAACAGAGAAGGCAAAGGAGATTATAAGTTCCCGTTTCTCAAAATTGCCGACTATCTCCAAAAAGCTGACATTCTTGTCGGAAACCTGGAAGGGCCGATTTCCGACAAAGGAGTGAAAGCAGGCAGTATTTATTCTTTCAGGATGGATCCGAAAGCGATTGGGGGTTTAACCTATGCCGGGTTTGATATTCTGTCTCTATCCAATAACCATATGCTTGATTACACAAAAGAGGCTCTGACAAACACGCTATCAAGATTAGAAGAAGCGAAAATTGATCATACCGGCGGAGGGTTGAATCAAGATGAAGCCTACTCCCCCGTAATTAAAGAGCTGAACGGAACAAAGATAGCTTTCCTGTCATATACCAATCTCGGTTCGCCTAATTGGGCGGCAGGGACAACGACGGCAGGAATCGCCTGGCTGACCGAAGAAAAACTGGAACAAGGAATTGAATCAGCTAAAGAAAAAGCCGACATCGTAATAGTTTCCTTTCACATCGGGGAAGAATACAAGGCAGAGCCGGACACGGCCCAAAAGCACTTCAGCCAGCTGGCCATTGATTACGGAGCGGATGCCGTAATAAGCCACCACCCCCATGTTGTCCAAAAACAAGAAATCTACAAAGGAAAACATATTTTTTACAGCTTGGGAAACTTTGTCTTTGACCAAGGATTCTCCAAAGAAACCATGGAGGGACAAATCGTAAAAATCTCAATAAAAGAAGGGGAAATACAGGAGGTAACTCCCATAAAGATTAAAATGAATGAGTTTTTCCAACCGGAAATAGCAGAAGAGTAGAAAAATACTGCCATTGACAAATCGGAAAAATAATATATAATGTATCCAGCATATTCAATCTAAATATACTCAAGGGAAGTCAAAAAAGTCAGAAAAAATAAACTCTCGGGAGGAAACTACATTGAAGATTCTCGCACCTATCGTAATAGCATTCGTCTTAATCGTGACCCTGGTAATGGCATGCAATAGCCAGCCAGCCGCTGAAGAGCCCGTTCGTCAGACCGTCCAGCCTGCGCCCAGCAAGGAGACAGTTCCTGTGCCGGCCGAAGTGACGGCCTCTGCGCCTGTTGCAGCAACGCCGCCGCAAACGGTGAAAACCGATGCTCAACCGGTTGTCCAGATTCAGGTTCAGGAAACTACACCCGTCCAATCAAATGTCCAGGAGATCAAGAAAACCCACTATCAGGCTCTCGTTCAGCAACCGCAGCCACCGACCCCATCCCCGACCGCAGTATTAGGCCAAGTGACGGCCCCGACGCCGCCGGCCAGGACAACTGCGCAGGACATCGTAGTCCAGCGCAAGGAAACCTCAATGCGACCCATTAACGTGGGCCTGGAAGTGGTTTCGGTCTATACCATTAAAAACAATAGTAAAAGCAATTGCTATATGGGAGTAGACCTGAAAGGCGAGGCCATGAACTACGGAGTAGGGAGCGATTGGAAAGTGGACGGCATATTCTTCACATCGGAATGGGTCTTTAAGCTGGGACCAGGCGAGCAGGTGGAATTCAATTCTCTCATGCAAACGCCCGATCTCCCTCTGACCCTCAGCTTTTGCCTCCTTCCTGGGACGATTCCTTTTGAAGGAAGGGTTTCAAAAAACCCGAGCGGGTCAGATAGGATTTCTATTCCTGAGACACCAGCCGGCCAAACCCAGGCCACGGCCCAGCCCGTAACTCAACCGGCAGGCCAGCAAATAGCCGTCGAGAGGAAGGAACTTTCCCGGACAGGCAATATAACGGCCGGATACTCCCTAAAAAACAACGGGAGCTCCGACTGCTACATCTTGCCCATCCTGGAGCTGGACCCCGCCACCCTGCCCGCCGGACAAACAATCGGCATCAGTTTCACTCAATATCTGGGGGACAGAAAATACCCCGGGCCGAATGAGAACTACATGAAGCTGAGGCCAGGCGAGACAAAGGTAATCCGATGGATTATAGACACGCCGGAATATCCAGCGAAGGTAAACTTCTTCAACCTGCCCCAGGCAATACCGCTCACCAATAGCGAGGTATCACAGGGACCCAGCGGTTCCCCAAGGGACGCAATAAAAATCAAGATTGGGAATCTTGAAAAATCCGAAGATATACTCTGACTTCCCTGACACAGCAGCCTTGGTTCGCTCGTTCATCGAGCGACCCAAGGCTATTTTTATTGATTGAAAAAACAGAGATTTTATCTTAAAATAACCAAGCTATGGAAAGATTCAGATTCCTGCCAAAAGACAAAATATCCAAGCTGCCGGAAACCAGCGGCGTTTATTTCTTTAGAAATAAGGAAATCCTATACATCGGCAAAGCGATAAATATCAGGGACCGGGTAAAAAATCACTTTCAGCAACCGTCTTACCGCGACGGCTTATTTATCAGCCAGATATCAAAAATCGGTTTCCTGAAAACAGCATCCGAAATAGAAGCTCTCGTCTTGGAAGCAAATCTTATTAAAAAATACCAGCCGAAGTATAACGTTCTGTGGAGGGACGATAAAAACTATTTCTACGTCGGTGTAACTCAGGAGGACTTCCCGAGAATATTTATAACGCACCAGAAAAAAGCAAAAGATATTTTTATCGGTCCGTTCGTAGACGGAAACGCCCTGAAGCAGTCTTTAAAAGTTTTAAGGAAAGTTTTCCCTTTCAGAAGCTGCAATGTTTTGCCAAAGCATCCCTGCTTATGGCGCCAGCTTGGCCGATGCCCGGCTCCCTGCCAGACAAAATCCGCTTTGGCTGACCAACTGCCAAGCTTTAAAAAAGAAATGGAAAAAGAATGCCAAAAGAACGCCGGAAACCTTATAAAAATCCTTCAGGGCAAAAGAAAGCAGGTTTTACACAATCTAAAAAAAGAAATGAAAATATTGTCCCGGAACCAAGACTTTGAAAAAGCAGGGAGGATCAGGGACCAAATAAAATCTTTGGACAAAGTCCTGGCCCATGCCAATATTTTTGGATTCATATATCTTGATAAGCCGGCTGTTGATGTCGATCCTCAACGGATTTTGAAGAGGATATTAAATATTAAAAAATCAGCGAGAAGGATTGAAGCATACGACGTTTCAAACATCCAAGGAAAAGAAGCAACGGGCTCCATGGTCGTTTTTATCAATGGTAAACCAGATAAAAATAAATATCGAAGATTTAGAATACGAGGAAAGTTTACCTCGTACCGCCCCGCCCCTTTTCAAAGGAGCGAGGCTGGTGCGGGGCCCAACGATACGGCAATGATAAAAGAGATGCTGAGCAGGCGTTTTAACCGCCCCGAGTGGTCTTACCCGGACTTGATCCTTATTGACGGAGGAAAGGCTCAATTGAACGCCGGCAGAGAATCAACCAAAAAATTGAAGATACCGATAATAGCCCTGGCAAAAAGAAATAACGAGCTTTTCATTGAAGGACGAAAAAAACCGCTTCTATTGAAAAGCCTGCCCAGAGAAACCTTCAACCTCCTCTTACGGTTGAGAGACGAAGCTCACAGGTTTGCGCTGGAATACCACCGCAAGCTGAGGAAAATTGACTTGCTGCCAAAATCCTGATAGGATAGAAAAACATGTGGACTCTTTTCTTCCAGATCATTGCTGGAATTTTAGGAATTTTTTTAGCTGCAAAAATCATACCTGGAGTCGCATTCACCGGCGACTGGAAGGCGCTGGCTATAGCAGGAGCCGTCCTAGGCCTGCTTAATTTCTTCATAAAACCGATTTTAAAGATAATCACCCTGCCTTTGAAGATATTGACCTTCGGCCTTTTCGGGCTGGTGGTAAATATGCTGATAATATGGGTGGTAGATATCATTTTCCCGGAATTAGTCATCCCGGGTATTATTCCCCTTTTCCTTGTTTCTCTCATAGTCTGGATATTATCTTTTGCCTTGATAAAATGGGGCGGGGAAAGAGTTTCCAAAAAAGCATAAACACGTATGATTAAACAATACTTGCCAATTGCTCAGATAATTATTGCCGTATCTTTAATAGTTATCATTCTCTTCCAGCAAAGAGGAACTGCTTTGGGGTCTGCTTTCGGTCAGGAAGGAGGATTCTACGGCACCAGGAGAGGCATACAGAAAAAAGCCTTCTGGGCGACTTGCATCCTCGGAGGCCTGTTTATCGTTCTGGCCTTACTGAATTTATTTTTTAAATGAAGCTCTCACTTAAAAAATGGCCTTCCTTTTCTCAGTGGAGGCAAATTTTCAAAATCCTCGACAAAAAAGAACGGATTGCCTTTTTAGTTTGCCTCTCCCTGTTTTTAATCAGCTTTTCCTATCTCTCTGTTAATTTTTACCTTAAAAATACAGAGATAAAGCCGGCTGAAGGAGGATCATATGTAGAGGGGATACTCGGCTCTCCCAGATATATCCAGCCCATTTACGCTCCAGCCAACGATGCAGACAGGGATTTAGCGGAATTAATCTTCTCGGGCCTGGTGAAACAAGGACCTGACGGAGAAATAATCCCAGACTTGGCCGAAAGTTATAGTATCCTGGATGAAGGAAAAATCTGGGAATTCTATTTAAGAAAGAATATCTACTGGTCTGACGGCAAGCCTCTCACTGCCGACGACGTAATATTCACCATACAAGCCATACAAAACCAGAACACCAAAAGCCCTTTAAGAGCTAACTGGCTTGGGGTAGAGACCGAAAAAATATCCGAGATCGGGGTACGATTTAAACTTAAAAATCCCTCTTCTGTCTTTTTAGAAAACTGCCAGACACAGATAATTCCCGAACATATCTGGAAAGAGGTCTCTCCTGAGAACTTCTCTTTGACCCCAAAGAATTTAAACCCAGTCGGTTCCGGGCCCTATAAATTAAAAAGTCTGACCCAAGACAAGGATGGGAAAATAATTTCCGTGGAGTTGGTCAGAAATACGAAATATTACGGTTCTACTCCCAATCTCAAAAAAATATCTTTTAAGTTTTTTGACGACGAACAGAAACTTATCAAAGCCTATCAAAACGGGGAAATACAAGGGTTTTCCCTTGTCTCCGGAGAGAATCTCCCAAAGAGCGTCAACGGTTTGACTTCCTATTCTTTTTCTCTGCCAAGATACTTCGCCGTTTTCTTCAATCTGAATACGCCTACTAACTATTCGGGCATTTTAAAAGACAGCAACGTAAGACTGGCGCTGAACTACGGCACGAATAGGGAAGAAATACTGGAGAAAACGCTTTCTGGCAAAGGAGATGTTTCCCAATCCCCTGTCCTGCCTGAAATTTACGAGTTTAAAGATTCTTCAGTGGTTTATCAGTTCGATAAAGAGAAGGCAGAGGAATTGCTGGATAAAACAGATTATAAAAAGAACGAGTCAGGGATGAGGGAAAAGGTGGAAAAAAAGACGGCTACTTTCCAGTTCAAAAGCAATTTGAAATTGGGCAGCCAGGGGACAGAAGTAAAAGAACTCCAAAAATGCCTGTCCCGTTTTCCGGAAATATATCCCGAAGGGGAAGTCACTGGTATCTTCGGAGACAAAACCAAGGCAGCCGTTATTCTCTTCCAGGAAAAATACAGAGAAGAAATCCTGGTTCCCAATGATTTAGATAAAGGAAACGGCGATATCATGGGGTCTACCAGAAAGAAACTGAACGAAGTATGTTTCAACCAGGAAGATAAAACAATTCCCCTTAAAATCGTCCTTTCTACGGTTAATCAGCCACAATTGGTAGAAGTCGCCAATATCTTAAAAGAACAGTGGAGAACCCTGGGAGTGGACCTGGAAGTAAAAACATTCGATATCGCTTCTTTAGAAAGAGACGTCATCAGGTACAGAGATTACGAAGCTATTCTCTTCGGTGAGATTCTGGGAATTATTCCCGATCCCTTCCCTTTTTGGCATTCCTCCCAAAAAAAAGATCCGGGACTGAACCTGTCCGAATACGACAACAAAGACTGCGACAAACTTCTGGAAACAGCCAGACAAAGTCTGGACGAAACCGAAAGAGAAGTCAGCTTAGAAAAATTTCAGGACTTATTGCTTAAAGACGCGCCGGCAGTATTCTTGTACACGCCTGATTACCTTTACTTTGTTTCAAAAGAAATAAAAGGCATAGACCAAAAAACCTTGGCTGATCCGTCAAAAAGATTCTCAAATATTGAGAACTGGTACATCAAGATAAAAAGAGCATGGAAGTGAGACGATTAAACGAAATGAAAAAAGTCCTCTTTGACAAAGACTGGGCAGAAACAGCCCGCAATTTAAAGTTGTACTATATGTACCGCGGAGTAAAGAAAAGAAATGGCTTGAGATATGACATTACCGTTATCCCTGCCCGAATGCTCGGGAAAGAATTCGTAAAAACTAAAGGAAACTGCAACTCAAAATGTTTTCCAGAACTCTATACGGTACTGTCAGGAAAAGCCATTTTTTTAATGCAGAAAATGGCAGGAAAAAAAATAAAAGACGCTGTTGCCATAGAAGCAAAAAGAGGAGAAAGCGTAATTGTTCCGCCCAAATACTACGTTGTCACCGTAAATCCTTCCGGAAAAGATCTAAAAGCGGGGAACTGGGTTTCGGAAAAAAATAAAAATATATATAAAACGATGGAAGATAAGAAAGGCGCCTGCTATTATTACACCAAGTCAGGATGGACTAAAAATAAGAACTATGCTACAATACCAGCACTACGGCATAAAAAACCTCTCAAAAAATTACCCAAGGATTTAGATTTTCTCTATGGCAAAAATGCATCCCGCACAAATTAATGTAATGTA